>CAZVEP010000080.1:5355-15811 GCA_964625635.1 uncultured Rhodohalobacter sp. | reverse complement strand
TACCGACTTACAAACTTGTTTCCAGTATGTTACCGGTTCTCCACAATTCTGTTTGCTGGTATACAAGATTAAAATACGTTTGACTTCTTTGAACAATATAATGGCTGAAGGGGAAATGCTCGTTTGGTACCCGGGTTCTTTCAAAATAGAAATTCCTGCGGGGATCAGTTCTATCGTATGAATATGACCATTGCATTCTGTTGAGTGTTCTGTCAACGTACCATGGGGGTCCGAAGAGGATAAATATCATGCCCATATCAGTTTTCCATCCTTCCTTAAAATTCGAAAACTGTTTGTTGGCCTGCTCAACACGTTCGTAGTAAAGATTGATCACTGAGCGGGCACGATTCTGACTTCCTACGTTAGACAACCAAAACCGGTCGATTGCTTCTTTAAGAGAATCGGAATCAGAAATTTCCATCATCTCATCGTGTTTATCCCCGTCCATAATGTAAATCAATGGTGCTGCCATCTCGCGCGCAGAAGCAACAGACGGGTAATTTTTTGATTTAACAGCGAAATCGCGTGCCCGGTAAATAGTTTCACCCTCCTGGTCAACCGTTTCAACTTCAAAGCGGTAATTTCCCCTGTCGAGTAGATCATACTTGAATTCAATTAATACACTTCCGGGCTGATCGAGCCGTCTTACATTACTGTCGATTTCCTGAGGGTCTCTGAAATCAACTCCCTGGTACTGTATTGATGAACTTGAGTAGTTGTTGTAGCTTAGCCGGCGTGCTGCGGTTGTATCAGCCTCAAATTTTAAAAGTGAAGCGTTTACTGTTAGCGGATCTTCCAAATCATTATTCGTTACCTGGAACTCGAACCTTAGGCTATCCAGCCGTGACGGAACATCATAGGTTGTTATGGTTGTATACTGACCATTGTTCAGGGCATTAATTTTGCCCGATAAGCGAATCGATGTTAGATTCGTGACGGGGCTTTCAGGATCCGGAATCAGGGTCTCTGTTTCTCTCACAACTGTTCGTCCTGAACTGTTGTCAGTAACAGAAACTTCAACGATATAATCACCGGGCTTTACGTCAAGTTGCTTTTGATAGCTGAATACTTCCTGGTTCTGATAATTATTTGAGTTTTCTGTAAGTATATCCAGCTGATCTCTGGAGGTCTTGGAAAAATCACCCTCTTTTTCATTGATTCTGATCTCTATAGTCACCTGAGCAAATGTTTGCCCATCAACAGTTCGATAAACCAGGCTGCCGTAAACTATTTCGGAAGTGACACTGATATAAGGATTGTCCTGCTCGTCTAAAAGTCCAATAGCACTCATTCGAACCTCAGGATACCCATCCTGAAACTGATACATACTCCCGCGCTCCACGTCGGGATTCATTGATCTTGCACAGCTAAGCAACGATAAACCGAGTGCTGTAATGGCGATGAATTTCAGGTAACGAAAATAAGATGATGTCATATGGATATTTAACAAATAATAAATAACGAAAACAAGTCTTAAGGGGCGTTTAGTTGTATTAACGCAAATAATGTGTATTAAATTCTTGAATGGCTGTCAGTTATTGGTAACAAATATTGCTGACTCACTGAGAATTTGACTTAAATTCACGATTAAATCGACTAACCCATCACTTGAAGTATAAATAAAAGTGATAAGATATAACGCATCATAGCAGCGTCTCTTATAAATCAGTGGAATTTATCTTACGAACAGGTGATAAATGCTTATATTCGATAAATCTATCTAATTGATCATTGATAAATTATTTATGCTATCAGGTAAACGCAGAACAAAAATTGTATGTACGCTAGGCCCCAGTTCCAACACACGTGAAGATATCGAACGGCTTTACCGTGCCGGTATGAACGTTGTCCGGATTAACTTTTCACACGGAAGTCATGAGGTTCATAAGAAGACCATTGGATTTGTCAGGGATGTTGCCCAAAAGCACAAATACTCTATTCCTGTTTTGATGGACCTTCAGGGCCCTAAAATTCGGGTTGGTTTAATGAAAGACGGGGCTCAGCAAATCACAGAGGGTGAGATTGTTGAGATTACGAGTGAGGATGTTGAGGGTTCTTCTACACTCATACCTATCGACTATCCTAACCTGGTGGAGGATGCCAGCGAGGGAAATCAAATATTGATCGATGATGGCCTGCTCGAACTGAAAGTTTTAAAGAAAGGCGCCTCGTCACTGAAAGCAAAAGTTGTTGTGGGAGGAATGCTTAAATCAAGAAAAGGAGTAAATCTGCCCGATGTTAAAATATCAATGTCATCATTAACAGAGAAAGACATTGAAGATCTCGAATTTGGCCTGAGTGTGGGTGTTGATTTTGTTGCCATGTCGTTTGTGCGATCAGCTAAAGACGTGCAGGATGTGATCTCAAGAGTAAGAGCGGCAGGAAGTAATGCATCAATCATTGCTAAAATTGAAAAGCCGGAAGCTGTTGAGGTCATTGATGAAATTATTGAGGAAACGGACGGAATTATGGTGGCGAGGGGAGATCTTGGCATCGAGATACCGAGCGAAAAGGTGCCGATGGTACAGAAACTTATTATCGATCGTTGCCGGGCAGCTGGAAAGCCTGTAATTACGGCAACTCAAATGCTGGATTCCATGATCAATAATCCTCGTGCAACACGGGCAGAGAGCTCAGATGTTGCGAATGCAGTGATGGATGGTACCGACGCCGTGATGCTTTCAGGCGAAACAGCGGCGGGCAAGTATCCGGTGGAAGCAGTTAGGGCAATGGACAAAATTATAAGGTCGGTTGAAGAGAATTCTGATCGCCTGTACTATAGTCTCAACTACCGGAAGCCGGAGTGGAAAGAGAAACAAATTGTTGAATCGATTGCATATTCTTGCGTTACTATTGCTGATAATGTTGAAGCAAAGGCAATCAGTACACTCACGCACTCGGGTAACACCGCCCGGAGAATAGCGAAATTCCGTCCGCGTGTGCCAATTGTAGCCTTCACGGAAAGTAAAATAGTTCGCAGACAGCTTAACCTTGTATGGGGTGTGGAAGCCGTACGACTTGAAGAGCTCTTTGATACTGACAGCAGCGTGAAAATGATGGAGAAATATCTTGAGAATAATGGCCTGGTTGAAAAGAATGACCGTGTTATTATTGCTACGGGTATGCCTCTCGCCAAGCGCGGCCGTACCAATATGGTGAAAGTAAGTACAATTCAGGGAGACGATTAACGTTGATAATTTTGTGAAACGGTTTGTTAAAATAGCGCTGATTGCTTTCATCTTAGCCGGGTGCGGAACACCTCTGGAAAAGCCTTGGAAAAATTTCAATGCCTACTTCAACACGTACTATAATACCAAGCAGTACTATGAAGACGGACTAGAGCAGAATCAACGTCAGATACCCGAAGTCAATCCGGAAGAGCCAATTCAGGTTTTCTTGCCCCCCGCCAACTCCGGACTTGAAGATTTTGAATTGGCGATCGAAACGGGTGCAACTATCCTGAGGGAACATCCTGAATCAAAATACGTTGAGCCCTCCATTTTCATTATCGGAAAGTCTTATTTTTACCGGCGTGAAAATTTTGCAGCGCTTGAAAAATTTCAGGAGATGCAGTCTTTTTCCGATGGCACAGCCTCACAAGAAGCTGTGTTCTGGCAGGGTCGTGTTTATAACCAGATGCGAAGCTCGAGAGAGGGGATTACGTTCCTGGAACAGGAGATGGATGTTATTGAAAACTGGGATCAGGCCATACTTGCCAAGACAAAGGTGATGCTGGCTCAGCTTCATATCAAAGAAAATAACTGGGAAACGGCCTCTGAGCTCTTGCGTGATCATATATCAAATCTTGATGATAAAGAGATCCGGGCCAGAGCATTCTTTCTTCAGGGGCAGGTGCTTGAATACCTTAAGGATTTTGAAGGCGCACGACGTGCTTACAGTAGTGTGCCTGAGTCAATCCGGAATTACGATCTTGTGTTCAATGCAAACCGAAAAGAAGCTGCAGTATTGCGTGAGTTGGGCGATTACGATTTGGCATTCGATCTGTACAGAAGTATGGAGAGAAATGATAAGAATATTGATGCACGAACAGAGCTGCAGTATGAAATGGCCCGCACAATTCAGCTAAGGGGTGAACCGGAGCGGGCTCTTGAGATGTATGACAGCATATTGAGGAATGAAATTGTTACCCCCTCTCCGCTGACCCGCGCAAAAATCTTCAACGGACAGGCTGAGGTATATAGGTTTAGCCTCAATAATTTTCAACTGGCAGCAGCATACTACGATTCAGCTTCCCAGGAGCGTGTTGCTGAAAACAGGCTTCCGGAAGGTTTCAATGCAGCTGAACTGGCAAATTCATTTGGAGAATACGCCAGGGTGAGGCAGGAAATTTCCAGGCTTGACAGTTTACTTTATCTTGGGCGGCTTGAACCGGAAGCCTTTGATTCCGTGATCGCTGAAATACGTAATCAGCGGCAGCAAGAACTGGAACAGGAATTGCTGGAAATGCAAAGACAGCAGAATCAGCTCATAAATGTTGAGCGGGAATCAGAAACTGCGTCGGTTAGTGCAGAGTCTTCTGAGTATGGGTTTCTGAACATTAAAAACCAGGTTCGGCTTGCCGATGCCAGCCTTCAATTTCAGGCTATTTGGGGCGACAGGCCTCTTGCAGATAACTGGCGCAGAGGAGCTGATGTGATAGGAACAGGAATCAGCAGTGTGCAAGAATCTAATGAGGAAGGGGAGGAGATAAGTGAAAATAACGTGATTCAGCGCCCTTCGGGTATCCAGGTGGCACTCGATTTAAGCGAAATACCTATGACACCTGCAGACCAGGATAGTATGGTTAAGCGTCTTGAAAACAGATATTATCTGCTTGCAAACGTGTTTTTTCTATCACTGAACATGCCAGATAGTGCTAGTGTTTACTACAAACGCATTGCTATGAACGACCTCAGTCCTGAGTTTATTCCCGGGTCGTTGTACTCTTTGTCAGAAATAGAGCTTCTGGAAGGAGATGAAGACCAGGCTCTTGAGTGGGGGCGTCGCCTGGTTGATGAATATCCTAATACTGAATTTGCGTTAAGAATATCGAGACGATTAGATTTAAGACTGAATAGGAATTCCAGGGCTGACGAGAGGTTTGTGGAAGATATGTATGTTGATTTGCAGGATAGCAGTTCTGCTGATCCGGCTGCAAAAGCAAAACAGCTTCAGCGTCTTGCCCAAAGTGGATCTCTTCCAAGCCAAAAACCTATTTTACTTTATGAGGCGGCGCGTGAATATATAAGGGCCGCCCGAATATCCGACTCAGATTCGACCGACAAAATTGAAGAGTGGTTTTTGCAACAAGAGAGCTGGAAACAGCAGCAGAAGGCGTTTACCGAACTAAAAGATTCAGCAGCCACCGTTCTATCTGATACAACTTTAGTTGAATCAGATAGAACGTATTGGCAACAGATTGCAGATTCAACATTGTCTGAACCCGGCTTTCACTCGTCATTCCCATTTAACGGAATGTATTGGGACAGCACACGATCGGTTCTGGCTACAATTGAGGATCGGTATGCTTCAAGCAGTGTGATGCCACAGGTGAAGGTACTTCAGCAGACTATTGAGCCACCAGCGTCAGACACTCCGGCTGAAGCTTCACAAGATACGCTGGCACCAGACCTTCCTGAACCTTCCGAAACTTCGCCAGCAGACATCAGCCTATGTAGCGCAAAGTATCCAGATCTTTCTGTCCGGGGAGGAATTGAACAATTTCTGGAGTCAATTGAATATCCGGATTGGGCTGTGGATACCGAGATGAGCGGCGAGCTGATTTACACCCTTTCAATATCTCCACAGGGCGATGTAACCGACTATGTGCAAAAAAGCAGAATGGATCGTTCGGGAATACCTCAGATATTTGAGCAGGCAATAGAGACTGAATTGCGTTTCGAGCCAACCGGTGAAGATGAAACCATTCAGTGCGATTACTCTTTCAGCTACAGTGCCCGCTGAGGCAGCCTCTAAGTCATTCGAACCTGATAGATGTGGTCCAGGCTGTGTTTGTCGAGATATGCGGCCAGTGCTTTGTTTATGGACTTTGCAATTGATGGCCCTTCATACACCATTCCGGTATAAATCTGAATCAGGTCAGCCCCGGCTTTTATTTTCTCAACGGCATCTTCAGCAGTGAATACGCCGCCCACTCCAATAATTGTCTTTTCACCCTTCGTGAACTCAGAAATGGTTGAAATTACGGCGGTACTCTTATCTGAGATAGCTTTCCCACTCAATCCGCCACGTCCGATTCTCTTGATTGATTTAGCAGGTGATGTAAGATTTTCCCTTAAAGATGATGTATTTGTAGCCACATAGCCACTTACAGCATACGACTCTGCCACTTCAATCAACTCTTCAAGCTTTTCTCTGCTGAGATCTACAGAAAATTTTACAAGAACCGGCGGATCGGTAGCGTCTTTTCCTATCTCCAGATGTTTGAGCAGTTGACTCAGCAATTCGGGATCTTCAAAAGTTTTCCCATCTTTTGTGTTTGGACAGGAAATATTCAGGGTAATAAAATCTGCAACGGGTTTGGCAAGGTCCAGGCTGAATTTATAATCATCAAGTGCTTTCTGGCCGCTGATATCCTGATTATGGGTTTTTGCAATATTTACACCTAACGGGAATGTCGGACGGCTTTGTACAATCCGCTTAATAATTGTTTTCGCACCGTCATTATTTAAACCCAGACGGTTAATAAGTGACTCATCTTCGGGCAGCCTCCAGCTTCTTGGAAGTGGATTTCCTGTGGATGCATTAGCAGTAATACTCCCGACCTCCATAAATCCAAACCCCAGTGCCTCCATCAGGTGAGTGGTGTGTCCGTTTTTATCGAACCCTGCTGCAACCCCGATTGGATTGTCGAATGTAAGGCCCCAGATCTTTTGGCAAAGCCCCGGATGCTTCCGTGAATAGACTTTCTCAACAGTTTTCGTAATCCATTGATGATTGCTTACAAAACTCGCAATGTCGATGGTCAGATCGTGAGCTTTGTCAGCAGACAGATTGAATAAAATGGGTCGAACAGCAGCCTTATAGAAATTCATAAATGATAATAAAAGTGTCTCCGGAGTTTATTATAAACCGGATAGAGCCAAAAAACAACGAATTCAAAGCCTTTATCGTCGTTGTGCCGGCTGGCTGAATATGTCTGAAAAGCTTATTAAATGCATGGTGATTCTTTTCAGTTAAATGTAAGTTAATCAACCTCTGCCTAAGTTCGAAGCAGAGTGTATTTAAATATTTTATGCCGAAATCTGCATTTATGAAAGACACGCAATTATTCACAGATGAACTTTACAGTTGCCTCAACTCATTGCCGGACAATCATCTGACCCGTGATATTATTATTCTTGAATCTCAGCATCCTCAACATCCGGAGTCACTCCAGACTTACGTTGCTGCATTTTCAGATAACTATTTAATCGCAAAAGAAAGTGAATCAGAGTGGTATACAAATGATCACCCCAAGCGTGTAAAAACAGATCCCTGGAAAGCTTTAGAGGAATTCAGGCAATCGGCCGGATGGATATTTGGGTACATTGGTTACGATACAGGCCGGCCTGCATCAGAAATGGATTCCGGGAATAAATCATTTTACAATGCTCCGGATATGTTCTTTATGGAACCGGTGTATCTATTTAAAATTGATAACAATGGAATTGAACAGATCTCTGGCAGAAAAATTGACTTGGATATAAATTATGAATCCAGGGAGTTCAGGGTATCTGATGTTAAAAACTCAATTAGAAAGGCAGATTATATTAAGGCCGTTGAATCTATCAAACATTTGATTGCAGAGGGTGATTTTTACGAGCTCAACTTCTCATTTCCGATAACCGCCACATTCCAGGGGCATAACTACGACCTGTACAGGAAGATGAGAGAGATAAGTCCGGTACCATTTGCATCTTTCATTGAGCTCAATCACTTTGATTTGAGTGTATGCTGCTCTTCTCCGGAACGCTTTCTCCGAAAAAGAGGAACAAGAGTAATTTCTGAACCCATAAAAGGGACCTCTGCTAGAGGAACCAATCAAGCTGAGGACGAACTGTTTCGTAATGAACTGAAAAGTGAAAAAAATGAAGCGGAAAACCTGATGATTGTCGATCTCGTTCGGCATGATTTATCATATGTTTGTAAACCGGGAAGTATTGAGGTGAGCAAACTTTTTGAAATTCAGACTTTCGGGACTGTCCATCAGCTTATTTCACGGATCGAAGGCACGATATCAGACGATCAAACGCCGGTGGGTATTGTTCGTGCTTGCTTTCCAATGGGGTCTATGACCGGAGCTCCAAAAATAAGGGTGATGAAACGTATTGAGCAGCTGGAAGTTTACCGTCGGGGGATTTATTCCGGGGCAATAGGTTATTTTACACCGGATGGCGATTTTGATTTTAATGTAGTTATCCGTTCAGCAATCATTTCGGATGACAAGCTTATATACCCGGTGGGAGGTGCCATTACCGGGGATTCAGATCCTGAAGAAGAATGGAATGAAACAGGTATCAAATCGAGAGTACTGGAACTCGTACAAAACGAAGAAGATGTGAAATGAAGTTGTACGCTTTTAAGTTAAAGACACACATCTCAACACGAATATCCAATGTCAATTATGAGCAATTCTGTAAAAACGATTGGTGATCTAAAAGAAAGCGGCTGGGAATCAGTATCAGTCAAAGAAGAGATTCGTCGAAATCTGATAAAGAAAATGCAGCAGTCCGATGATCTTTTCCCGGGTGTTCTTGGTTATGAAAATTCTGTCATCCCGCAGATTCAACATGCTCTTTTAGGGAAGCATGATCTCTTGCTGCTGGGGCTGCGTGGCCAGGCAAAGACAAGGATACTGCGAATGCTGGTTAATTTTCTGGATGAAGAGATGCCAATCGTTGCAGGGTCAGAGATTCATGATGATCCATTTAACCCCATTTCGAAATTTGGCCGTGAACGGGTAGCTGACGAAGGTGATGATACGCCCATTGAATGGGTGGGACGCGATCAGCGCTATGGCGAAAAGCTGGCGACCCCTGATACGACCGTAGCTGATTTGATTGGAGATTTGGATCCCATTAAAGCAGCATCGAAGCGTTTAACACTATCTGACGAAGATGTTATAAATTTCGGACTCATTCCCAGGGTGAATCGTGGTATTTTTGTGATTAATGAGCTGCCTGACCTTCAGCCGCGTATACAGGTATCATTGCTTAATATCATGCAAGAGCGCGATATCCAGATCAGGGGATTTAACGTGCGAATACCGCTTGATCTGTTCATGGCATTTTCCGCGAATCCGGAAGACTATACGAATCGTGGAAATATTATTACCCCGCTTAAAGACAGAATTGACGCTCAAATTATAACGCACTATCCCAAAACGCTGGATATCGCACGCGATATTGCCCGACAGGAAGCCTGGGTAGAGCGGCAAGGTGATCGAAAGGTAATCATTCCTGAAATTTATCGTGAAATACTCGCTCAAGTTGCATTTGTTGCCCGGGAGAGTGAATACATTGACCAGAAAAGCGGAGTATCAGCCCGTATGACCATTACCGCGCTGGAACAGGTTGTTTCCGCAGCGGAACGGCGGATGGTTATAAATGGCGAAAAAGAAACAACGGTTCGCATCGCTGATCTTTTCCATATGGTTCCGGCGCTTACAGGCAAACTGGAACTTGTTTATGAAGGCGAACAGGAAGGTGCCGTAAACGTGGCCAAACATATTCTTGGGAAAGCGATCAATAAGACATTCAAAATGCACTTCCCGGATCCTCAGCAGAAGAAAAAAGAAGGTGACGATGATTTCTATAAGCCGATGCTGGATTGGTTTGCGAAAGGAAATTCTCTTGAGCTTCCGGATAGTTTATCAGATTCTGAATATAAAAACAGGCTGGACGCTGTTAATGGCTTGAATGATGTAGTTAAAAAAGGTGTGAATTTTGAAGAAAAAAATCTCTATCCGGTAAAAGATCTGGTGGTAGAGGCCCTTCACCAGAACTCAATGCTGGGCAAAGACGACCTGGATGATGAACGGTCATATAGTGATATGCTCGGTTCTATGCTTGGGGGCATGGGTGACTTTGATGATTCTGATTTTTCTAAAGGGTAATGAACATTGCAATAATTAAAACATACCCTTATCTTAAAAGTCTCTGAAAAAATCAAAAGATTGTTGCGTTATGAAAAAAGGAATCCATCCTGACTATAAAGAAGTTACTGTTGTAATGAGCGACGGTACCGAGCTTAAAACAAGAAGTACAATTGATACCAATGACGGCGTTTATAAAAGCGAAGTTGATTCAAAGAATCACCCGTTTTATAATAAAGACAAGAAAATTAAGCAGAAAGCTGATCGTATTGATCGTTTCAACAAGCGATACAATCGCAAGTAAGCCGTACTATTTTAGAATTGAAAGGATGTGTCGCTACAACGGCAGATCCTTTTTTT
>CAZVEP010000080.1:0-5255 GCA_964625635.1 uncultured Rhodohalobacter sp. | reverse complement strand
CCGTACTATTTTAGAATTGAAAGGATGTGTCGCTACAACGGCAGATCCTTTTTTTGTTTGGGTCCGGGTTTGAATTCCACAAAGCTCTTCCCTAACAAGGGGAGATACAGAGGGGTGTTGTTAATCTGACTTTTCCAAGATATAATGAACATCCCCCTCAGTCCCCCTTTGATAAGGGGGAGTCTATCATCAAAGATTTTTAGATTGAACAAAGATTCTTACACCCTAAAACTATGAAGGTTAAGAGATTTGAAGTTGGTCCATTTGCTGAAAACACTTATCTGTTAACTGCCGGCAATGATGCTCTTTTAGTAGATCCCGGCTTTTCAAATGAAAAAGAATTTAAGCAATTCCGGAGCGAACTTGCGAATAGCGGTTCCCTGCTTAAGGCTGTGCTTCTGACTCACGCTCATATCGACCATGTATTGGGGCTACCGGCTGTTTTAAAAGCTTTCGATGTTGATATATACCTGAATCACACCGATCTGACTCCCTGGAACAGTATTTCACAGCAGGCAAGGATGTTTGGCCTTCAGGCTGATAATCTTGATTTTACCCCGAATGAACTTCCGGGAAGCGGGACATTAAGTATCGGATCTTTCCGGATGGACCTGTTGTACACGCCGGGGCATGCTCCTGATCATGTATCAATCTATTTTGAAGATGATGACGTTGTTCTGGCCGGTGATACTCTTTTCAAACAAAGCGTTGGGAGAACAGATCTGTACAAAGGTGATTCAGACCTCCTTAAAAAATCTATACTGGAAAAGCTTTATACGCTGCCAGACAAAACGACGGTATATCCCGGGCACGGAATGGTAACGACTATCGGAGAAGAAAAAAGAAATAACCCATTTGTAAGAGGCTGAGAACAGTCTGTTTTATCTGCCTATCCTGTAAACTTTTCTTCAGCGCCAGTTCCATTCTTTACCTATTTTTTTTGAGCTGCAGTCTCAATCCCCTAATCTTATTTTGAAAACGCTTTTAAAAAAAGGTCTAAGCTCGTCTAAACTTCTTTACTAAATATATACAAGCGTGAGTATCTCATATTTTTTTGATAGGTATTTTTTCTCAGGGTTATTAGCTTGATTGTTCTATAAAAGCTTTTAAACATCAGAAAAGCGGTTTTATCTTGATTGTGTATACATTGTATACATTGCAATTCTGATCCTATTCCATTAAAGTAGGAAGTGATTAAAAGAGTAATTCAAAATTTGTCTGCCAAACTTCAGATTTACTCTACGAACGTACAAGACATAACTACTTGAGTATGAAAAAGACTGCATTAATACTTCTGGCTCTTTTTGGAATAGCTGCAACGGCCTTTGGACAAATGAATGAGGTTACCGTTGAGGAAACATCGGAAGGTTGGGTGATGATGATAGACGGTGAACCTGAAATCATTAACGGTATGAACTGGGATTACTTTCCCAGGGGCACTAATTATGCCTACAGCTTATGGAACCAGTCTCCTGAATTTATTCAGCAGGCACTTGACTACGAAATGGCCCTTCTTAAGAATATGGGTGTAAACGCAATCCGTGTGTACACGGGTATTCCGCAAGAGTGGATTACCTATATATATGAAAATTACGGAATTTACACGATGCTCAACCATTCATTTGGTCGCTATGGAGTGACGATTAATGGCTCATGGATGGGGAATACGGAATATGGAGATCCCAGGGTGAGAGAGCTTCTTCTCAGTGAGGTTACTGAACTTGTAGAAGAGTATCAGGGGACACCGGGACTTCTTCTTTTCCTTCTGGGTAACGAAAATAACTACGGCCTTTTCTGGGGTGGTGCGGAAACGGAAGATATCCCGGTGGAGGACAGGCAGTCAACAGTCCGTGCCCGGGCAATGTACGAGCTGTTTAATGAAGCGGCCGTTCAGATGAAGGCGATCGACGATTCCCGGCCCATAGCTTTTGCAAACGGTGACCTGCTGTTCATGGATCTGATTGTTGAGCTGGTTCCTGATATGGATATTTTCGGCACAAACACATACCGGGGTATGACCTTTACAGATCTTTATGATCGTGTTGCAAGCGAGTATGGAAAACCGGTACTGCTTACGGAATTTGGGTCTGACGCATTCAACGCCCAAACACAGCAGGAAGCACAGGGAGCCCAGGCCGACTATTTGTTTGGTAACTGGAAAGAGATTTACAGAAATGCTGCAGGATTGGGTGGAGCAGACAACTCAATTGGAGGTTTTACCTTCCAGTTTAGTGATGGCTGGTGGAAATTTGGCCAAACTGAAGGCCTGAATACACACGACACTAACGCTTCCTGGGAAAATGGCGGGTATGAGTTTGATCACGTACCGGGTGAAAATAACATGAATGAAGAGTGGTTTGGAATCATGGCCAAAGGGCCAACTGATCCATCAGGGTTCTATGACCTGTACCCGCGTGCCGCTTACTACATGCTGAAAGACGTACACGAATTTGAGCCTTACGCTGGGGGAGTTGGTCCTGAAGACCTTCAAGAACACTTTTCAGACCTCAATCCAATTGAGGCAGAATTGAGGGCAAAAGCGGGTGGCGGAGCCTCCCAAGGAAAAGATCTTATCTCACTAAGCAGATTTTCTGCACATTTTGAGACGTTTAATACAGGTGGTAGCCTGATTACAACACCGGATGATGCGGATGCGTCAGAGCTGCGATTTCCCGATGAACTTGGGTTTGATCACATGCAGTCTTACTTCATAGGTGTGGAGGCCAATCCTTCCCCAAACATCAGGGGCGATGTGGTTTTGAATATTTTGGGCAATATTGCTGAAAATCCCATTGATGAAATATTTTATGAAAACAGGGGACGTGCGGTTGATCTGCAAGGACTTAATGGTCCTGTAACTGCTGAATCTCTGAACAGGGTTGATGTTTACAGCGCCAGTTACTCCTGGAGTGATAAGTATTTTAATCTAGAAGGATTCTATCGAACAGGTCACTATCACTGGGGGTATGAAGGCGATTTCTTTGGGCTGTATCCGGAAGCAAACTATGGAGATCAGGTCTTTATTTATAACGGACAGGCTCCATTCGGTTTTGAGGTTGATGGAAAACGAATGTTTGATGGATTAACCCTTGCATTCGGTCCTCAGTTATGGTGGGGTGCCAACCCGGCTGCTCTGTTAAAGTACAGGACAGATATTGGGCAGACGACTTTGACAGGTATCTTTCATGAAGATTTAGAGCGCCAGGGCTTAACAGGTAGTTCTTTTGCTATCCCTCAGCCAAAAACAAGACGTTTTACCCTTGCTGCGGCGCGGGAATTCGGCAACTTTGGGGTTGAACTGGGTGGGATCTGGGGAGGGCAGCCATTGAATGGCCGTACGTTCCAGATTGCCCGTGAAGAGAGCGAAGGCGTTTATAATGTGTACCAGGACGAAATCAAACCGGAAGATAACTGGGGCGGTAAAGCTAAGCTTACGTATGCGGGCGGCAGGTTCAATTGGTACGCACAAGGTGCTGTGATGGGATTAGTTGCAGGCGGCGGTGCTGATCAAACCATGACTTTTACAGGCTGGAGACTTAAAGACAGCGGTAGCGGTAATCAGTACAATTTTCTGTCAGGTTTAACTTATCAGATAGGAAGCCTACAGATTGCTCCAAACTTTATGTGGCAACAACCGATTGAAGGGCCCGTTCCATCTATATCAGCTCTTGGAGATGATTATGAAAGTGGTTTAGGGGCACCTGCACGTCCACGGAATATTCTGGATGATCCGTTTGTAGTTCGCGCCAACAGGGAACAAATTGCCGGAGAGCTGCTCTTAACGTTCGATCCAACACCCGGAACCTATATGTACGAGTGGGACAACGACATCAACGAGGATGCCCGGTTTGCAATGAACCTTGGGTTTGTCTACAGGCATTTGCCAACCACTCAGGATGCTTCTATAGGTATCTTGCCTGATGGCAGAACATTTTTCCCATTCCCGGGCGCTCCACCGGCAGAAGATCTGTGGGAAGTTCACTCTCGCATTGTTTCAAAGCTAAACAGAGATTTTGGAATCATCACCAATCTCTATGGCGGGAAAGCACAGGCAAATGGCGATAGTGACCGGTTGGTTTATCGTTACGGTGGAGACTTGAGAACGATCTATAAGAAGATGAAAGTAGCTACGCACGTTAAAGTAAACGACTGGGGACCTTATGACTATCACAGGGACTTTAACCTGACGTTCCCGCTTCAGCTGATTGGAGACTTCTCTTATAATATCGGAAGACCCGATTGGTTCGACCTGCCTTCTACCCGAATCGGTGTGAGAGGTACGTGGCGATCACTGAATAGATATTCACCTCGCTATGCTCCCACCATCAACGGTGAGGTTGTAACGGAGTTCGACGATTTCAGTGATTCCGTTCTAGACAACCTGGATAACGGAAGCGAGTGGGAATTCCGAACATACATTCAAATCGATATTTCGAATTAATTAGGGCAGGAAACATGAATACAATGGTCATGAAAAATTTTAGACGAACTTTTATAGTAGCACTATCACTGATGTTTATTGCCCTGGCATGCGAACGGTCAGTTGATGGGTTGGAAGAGCCTGGTTTTACAGAAAATCCGGATGTGTTTATTGATGGTTTCAGCTCAGGGTTGAATTACCTCCCATTCGCTGATTCTGATCAGGATGCATTCAGCGTAGATACTGACGATACATACAACAATACGGCCGCATCCATGCGATTTGATGTGCCGAATGTAGGTGATCCGGAGGGAGGATATGCAGGTGCCATTTTCAGGGACGAGAATGGCGGGCGTAATCTTACCTCTTACAATGCGCTTACATTCTACGCGAAAGGGACCGTGGCGGGAACATTGAATGAAATTGGTTTCGGTCAGGATTTTGGCGAAAACGAATTCGTTGTTTCACTGTCTGGAACAAAACTGACAACCAATTGGGAGCAATATGTAGTGCCAATTCCCGATGCTTCAAAACTTACGGCAGAGCAAGGATTGCTGTGGTATGCCGAAGGCCCTGAAGATGGTGACGGCTACTCTTTCTGGCTTGATGAAGTACAGTATGAAAACCTGGAAGATTTAGCACAGCCACGACCGGCAATTCAGAATGGAAATGAAGTTACCCAAACCAGCTTTATCGGCTCTACGGCTATCATTTCAGGACTAACGTACACAGCAAACCAGGTCACTGAAGATGGTGTAGCGGTTGATGTGACCGTCAATGCAGCACCGGCTTACTACTCTTTTAGCTCATCAGATGAGAGCGTTGCAACAGTTGA
>CAZVEP010000079.1:0-16025 GCA_964625635.1 uncultured Rhodohalobacter sp. | reverse complement strand
CTTTTCACTTCTCACTTTTCCTCAATCCTTAAATATCGACTCATCCAGCATATCATTTTCGAAAAAAACAGCTCGATTACAGAACAGAATAGCGAGAAAGACGGAAATGATTGTTCCTGAGAAGATGGCAAGCATAATCATGATCTGGTATTGAATAGCGGTCATGGGTGAACTGCCACTCAGGATTTGTCCCGTCATCATGCCCGGAAGAGAGACCAGGCCGATAGTAGCCATCGTAGCCAGGGTAGGGTTCGCCGATTTCTGCAGTGCCCGCTGAAAAAACGGGTAGAGTGCTTCCCGCCGGGTCGCCCCTGATGCCAGGTAAAAACGATAGCGCTCGTTGTTCTCCTTCAGGTTGTAGTAGAAGTCATTGATGCCAATGACGTTACTCCGCAGGCAGTTGCCGAGCACCATACCGGTAATGGGAATAGCGTATTGTGCTTCAAGAAATTTGGGAAGCTGTATAACCAGTTCAAGAAAAAAGACGTTGATAAGTACTATTCCAAGAAAGGTTGCCCAAAAGATTGGCAGTACAAGGGAGCGTGTCGTTTTCAGATCGCTTCTGTCAATGGTTGCAAAGTCTGCGACTATCACCATTATCATAATCCATGCAAGATTAAGCCATGTACTGTCGTATTCAAAAAGGTACTCCAGATAGTATCCAACAAAAAGTAGTTGGAGAGTCATACGGAACGTTGCAGTCACCATTTTTTTATTCAATCCCGTATTGTACCACCTTAATATGGCGGCCGGAATGAGAAGAATGATGAAACCTATCGCCAGCTGCAGCCAGCTAAGCTGTATAATTTCCATATGATAAAAGATTTAGCTTTAACGAATCCTAGATCAAACAAATGATTGTAATTTGAAAGCATCAAGAAAAAATTCATGCTTCTAATTAATAACCAATTAACGAATATACCAATAGCATGCAGCAGAAAGTGTGATCCGGGAAATGGCAGCCATCGTCATTGGCTGCTGGAATCAAGATCGATCATTCTGTCGCATTTATCGATCCAGAACGGGTCATGAGACGTTGAAATGACAGTTCTATCGGGATCAGATAGCAAATGGCTGGCTGCTTTTTCCTTTGATGCCTCATCAAGAGCTGATGTGGGTTCATCGAGCAGGATCACGGGTTTATCAAGCAGAATACATAACGCAATGCCTACACGTTGCCGCTGTCCTGTAGATAAATCCGCAAAATCTTTCTCAAGAATACCTGGTGACAGCCCAAGATCTTCCAGGATTTTAATAACCCGGGTTTTATCAGGTGCTTGGTTTCCACTCTCCTTGAACTGAAAAGGAAACTGAATGACTTCTTCTACTGTGCCCGATCCAATATTCAGATCCTGCGGGAGCCATGCACACTCTTTGCGAAATTGTTTGAGATGTTTTCCTTCCAGTGGCGCGTCTTTATACAATATTGAACCGCTGTCTGGCAGTTCAAACCCAAGCACAAGTCTCATTAATGTCGATTTACCTCCGCCGGATTCCCCCTTCAGAACAATTCGCTCTCCCTGTTTAACTTCAAAACTGAAATCTCTGAATATAGTTTCATCACCGTATGAAAAATCGATGCCATCAGCTTTTAAAAGCATCTAAACAGGAATGGATTTTTTTGCAATGGCAAGTCCTTTTTCGAATGCGTTGATGACGGCTTCAATAGTATCGGCTGAGGCACCTTTTGTTCGCCAGGTCTGGCCGTCTTTTTCAAAAGTGAGTGTTACAACTACAAGAGAATCTGTATCCGGACTGAGTATTTCAACTTCATGGTCAATGACCTCAATTGGCAAAATCTTATCACTTTCAGCCTTGATGGCATGGATGATTGCATCGATCGGCCCCACTCCTTTTTCATGGGATGTAACTTTTCGGCCGTCAATTCGCAGCATTACACCGGCTTCAATCAGCTCTTCCTTGCGCATGGTGATTTTATAATCAAGTACTTCAACCGGCGATTCCAGATCAGTCTCCTCATTAAGCACCATTGTCTGCAAATACTGCATCTCATTTTTGTGAAGAGTCTTTCCTCTCTTATTAATACGCTCTACATGCTTTCTGTAAAGCTCCTGCTGGTTCTCACCCAGTTTTAGATTTGCGAGCATGTTATCGCGGGATTTACCAAACGACTTTTGCTGGATTTCGACAAATCCTGATTGGATATAGCTTTGAATATGATCGAGATCCGGTTTCAATACGGGGGGTGTAAGCGAATGCTTTGCCACAACTTTGGTGTCTTTCAGACCTGATCCGGTCAGCACAAAAAGGCAGCGTTTCCCCGCAAATTTTTCCAGGTTGTTCTTAAAAGAAGCAAGTGGCAATGCGCAGGCAGGTTCTGTAAAGTGACCTTCAACAGTAGCCATCTCGCGAAGGGATTCCAAAATTTGATCTTCACTTACCGTCAGTGCATCACCGTCTGTATTGTCAATACCACGCAGTACTTTGTAGAAATCAATCGGGTTAGATGTAGCCACAGACGATGCCATGGTGTTGGACTGCGTATTGATTATTTTTTCTCGTTTAAAGATTCCCTGAACCACAGGTGAACTGGTTTCGGGCTGAACCGCTACCAGTTTTGGGATTTGATCAATGGTTCCGGCTTCTTTCATCTCTTTAAAGCCTTTGTAAATAGCTCCAAAATTGGTTCCGCATCCAACAGGAATAAATACATAGTCAAACGGCTCGCTGTCCTGTGCTATCAGCTCATAAGAGAATGATTTCTGGCCTTCTTCCCTGAATACATAGTCTCCGGCAAGATAGTAGTTGCCGGATTTAGCAAACTCTCTGCAAAGTGCTTCACAAGTTGTAAAGTCTCCCTGGATACGGATAATGATAGCATTGTAAATTGTGGCCTGGGCCAATTTTGCTTCTGATGTTTGTTCCGGTACAAAAACGTAGCATGGAATATTAAAATAGCACGCATAAGCTGCTACCGAGGCAGCCATATTGCCGGTTGAAGCAAGGCAAATAGCGTCAGCTTCTAGTTCAATAGCTTTTTGTACCTCGATGTAACTTCCGCGATCTTTAAAACAGCCCGTTGGATGCTCAAACTCAAGTTTAGCATATAGCTCAGCTCCGTATGTGTCGGACAGCCTGTTTAGATATTTAAGTGCGGATGGATGATTTTTAAGTGGGTCCGGCACAATGGAACTGAGAGGGTACTGAATTTCAACACGCGGTTCATTGTACTCGATCTGGAGTACGCCGCCACATGATGTACAATACGTTGATGTTTCTTTTTCACTGTTTACCGCCCCGCACATAATGCAGGTCATTTCGTAGCCGGTATGAATATCTGACATTCGGATGTAAGTTGTTTTGTGTGATGCTTTACAGTTGAAAAATACGAATCAATTCAACCAAGCTGAAACTGAAATGGAAGCGCTTTTAAATTTATTTACTTTGATCAGGAAAGCGGCACAAGAAAGATATCTTCAAAGTCGAGATCGAGTTCTTCTAA
The DNA here is from genome assembly GCA_964625635.1 of uncultured Rhodohalobacter sp. Lineage (GTDB taxonomy): Bacteria > Bacteroidota > Rhodothermia > Balneolales > Balneolaceae > SW132. The sequence goes on along the minus strand of CAZVEP010000079.1, from coordinate 12,562 downwards.
AACCGGTCCTGCGATTTCAACAATCTCTTCCTCAGAATATTCGTCAAGTCCTTCCAGCTCAACATAGAGTATTTCGTTTATTTCATCTACATAGTAAGAAGAGTCAGTTGATTCAAAACTCTCTTTTAAAATCTTTACCAGGTATTCGATATCTTCGTGCCAGGCCTGATAATCCTGTTCTGTTTCATCGGGCATATAACCACCAGTTGAACTAAAATTATTTGTTCAAAAATATTGAATCTCGCACCATGAACCAATCATTGATTTCACTTCGGGAGATCGCCCAAAAAAGAACAAGAACTATTATTGGTCTGATGAGCGGTACATCACTCGATGGGCTCGACATAGCATTGTGTTCTGTTTCCGGAAAGAGCGCTCAGACAAAAGTGTCACTGGAGAAGTTTAAAACAATAGAGTACAGTGGTGAACAGCGTGGTTACCTCAAAAAAATTACATCCGTTGAAACAGTCTCCCTCAGCGATTTATGTTATGTACATACCCGGCTGGCTGTCGATTTCGCAGACATGATTCTTGATACGCTGAAAGTGTGGGGCATTTCTCCAGAAGAAGTAGATTGCATTGCCAGTCATGGTCAAACGATTTATCATTTACCGGCCAGGGATCAAAAGGGTACTGAAAAGAAACTGAATAGTACGCTTCAGGCAGGCGATGGAGATCATCTGGCGGCTCGAACCGGAATTCTCACGATAAGCGATTTCAGGCAAAAGCATACGGCCATTGGAAGAGAAGGGGCACCTTTAGCGGCTCTTGTCGACCGTATCTTATTTCGCGATTCCTCTGAATCAAGAATCTTACTCAATATTGGAGGCATTGCAAACTATACCTTGCTGCCGGCTAAAAGTACCGGAAACACACCCGTCATCACTACCGATACAGGGCCCGGAAATACATTGATAGACACAGTAGTTCAGAAACATTTTGATATGCCATTTGATACAGGCGGCAGAATCGCAGCTAAGGGAACCGTAAATCAGGATTTACTTCAAGGGTTGCTTGAGGATCCCTGGTTTAAGGAATCAGGATTAAAATCCACCGGACCGGAATACTTTAACCTGAAATGGATAATGAATAGGGCGGAAAAGGCCGGAGTTAATATAGAATCGACTTCACCGGAAGATTTGGTGGCGACAGTCGCTGAACTGTCCGCTCGAACTATATCCGAGTCTATCGATTCACAAGCAGATAAGCTTCCGCAGCCAACAATTTACGCCAGTGGTGGAGGCGTCCGGAACAAGGGTCTGATGGAGCGTATTCAGATACTGCTGCCCGAATACGATGTTCGCAATTTTTCTGACCTGGGGTTTGATCCAGATGCCAAAGAAGCAATAATATTTGCTGTTCTCGCAAATGAAATGCTGGCGGGTGATGGTTTTGAGATAACGACGGATGATGGCAAGATAAAACTGAATCTTGGTAAAATTTCATTGCCCGATTGAGTTAAGACGATGTAACTCAATGGAGAATCAGGATAAACTTTATTCGGTAAGGGATATCAACTTTTCAAACTCCTCAATGAGCCGGTTTCGAATCGGAAGTCCGCGCTCCCAAATAGCTGTTTGATGATATAAATACTCCTTACGGCCTGATTCGGTCTCAATTCGTATGGGTTCAAGTCCGCGATCGCTCAAATCATAAGGGCTGGCCTTCATGTCAATTGTTCGTGCGTCAGCGGCCAGAAGAAAAGCATCAGCAATAATGTCACCGGAAATCCATGGGTACCGTTTGTAGGCCCATTTGTAGATATCCATGTTCGTATGAATACATCCTGGCTGTTCATTATTCTGAAAAGATTCCCGTGATAAATGATTTTTATTGAGTGGCTTAGCTTCGTCTGTAAAAAAGCGGAAAGCATCAAAGTGCGTGCATAGAAGTGGCCGTGATTCCACGATTTCTGCAATTTCTTCATCGGGCAGACGCAGCGGCACCTGATTGTGACGAACCTGACCGGCTTTATAAACCATAGCCCACTCATGCATGCCCATGCAGCCAAAAAATGGTTTGCTGGTATTTGTCTTTGTCAGTAGTTCATAAATCCAGCGAGTCGATTTTTGAAGCTTTTCAGGGAATAAACTGGTATCTAAATATGCACTGCTCCCATCACTATTTATTTCGATTTCGCTAATTTCAGGAAGGTCAGAATAGGCCGTGCTGCCATCCAGTTTCAAATGGGTACCCACACCGGGACTCCACCGCATCAGATGGGACGGACGAAACTTGTAGTACTCAAACAGGAAATCAAGAACCGGATCTTTTATTTGTTGAGAACGTCTTTTCAGATACGGGTCAAGTATTGGCGAAAGCTTCTCTTCATGAACCTGTTTCCTCATCTTCCATTCTGATGAAGAAAGTAGTTCGGGTTCATCAAGTGTGATAGCTGTTTTGATATTATTCATAATCTTAAAATAGGACACTTTTTATTACGATGTAAATCCTGAAAGAGTTAAAATAGGGCAACTAACGGCATGGATATGTATAAAGAAATTCTCAACTTCTTACTGCATTTGCGACTTCATTATCAGCTGCTGATTCTCTCAGGAGGGTATCTGCTGGGTGGTTTCCTGGCGGGTGAAATGAATACCGGCCAATATTGGCTTCAGTTTCTGAATGTTCACGTGTTGCTATTCGGAGGTGCCACCGCGTATAATTCATGGTGGGATAAAGATACGGGCCCCATCGGGGGTCTCAGGCATCCGCCAAAAATGACCCGCTGGATGCACTCTGTTTCACTAATCTTTATGTTTACCGGCCTCGCACTGGCACTTAATGTCGGTGTATTATACTCGGTAGTATTTCTGGTGAGCCTCATCCTGTTCTGGCTTTACTCAACTCCGCACTTTCGCTGGAAAAGCGATCCTCATCTGAGTTTATTGGCGATAGCCGTCAGTACAGGATTCAACTCTGTTTTGATGGGGACAATTGCTGCAGGCGGAGCGATTACAGGAAAGATAGTGTTGGGTGCAGCAGGTGCATCGCTCATTCTATTATCACTCTATCCCGTTTCACAAATATTTCAAATTGACGAAGACAGGGTAAGAAAGGATCAGACCTTTGCGCTGACTTATGGAGTTAACGGTGTTAAAAAGTTTTATCTCATTTCATTTACGGTTGGATCAATTTTGCTCTGTATGTCATTATTCATTCAGAGTTACCTAGCTGGTGTTTTGATCCTCACAGGAACAGCTGTTTTCGGCACTGTTATTGCATATTTCATAATGGGTTTGGCTGGAACAGCCGATGAATATGCGGTAGTGATGAAGACTAAATTCTTTGCGTCTTTGTCATTTGTATGCTTTTTTCTGGCCGGGAATATTATCAAACATGGATGGTTTAACTGAAAACATCCGAATTTAAATAAATAATCTACATACGCTATGACTGAAGTCAAGAATAGAGAAATCTCCTCAGAGATTATCGAGAAAGGGTATTCATATGATGAATACCGCGATTTGATCGATGAACTTCTTAGTGAAGGAAAGACTACAGGAGAAAACCACTCGGACTCAATGCTTCATTTTACAAAAATGAATGTCCATCGCATGAAGCGTCATGACAAACGAACTGATCTTAATGATGAGCTTGTTGAAAAGCTTGATGACGTTAATGACGAATGGATTTGGCTGGTACTTACAGAAGCCTGGTGTGGAGATGCAGCTCAATCGCTGCCGATCATCAACAAAATGGCAGAGGCTAGTGACAACATAACACTTCGGCTCGTACTGCGGGACGAAAACCTCGACCTGATGGACCAGTTTCTGCAGAATGGACGGAGCCGATCTATTCCTAAATTAATCTGTATCAATGCCAAAACGCATGATGTGGTTGGCGACTGGGGGCCCCGACCTCAAGAGGCGCAGCAGTTGTATGATTCGCTCCGAAACGATACAGATTTAAAATACCAGGAAGTCGCTGAAAAACTGCACAAGTGGTATGCTGATGATAAAGGTCAGGAAATTCAAAAAGAGTTTATTCACGCAATCAACGAGTGGCAGTACCGGTAGAATTTAAACATAGCATGTCTCGCTGATGCACATGAATTATTAATTTCCTCAAAGCCTCTCGATGGCGACTGATATTAAAACACCTCGAGACATGCCATGTTTTCTTCAACCACACTATTCAGGCGCTGACAGAAACCCGTAAAAGCGTGGCTATGCTGTCAGGTTTGAAGCGGGTTCGTTTTCGAATATTCATTGCATTATCTTTGTTGATAAAAACAATCCATATGGATGAAGACAAGATTTGTCCAGGAAGTCATATTAACACGAATGTAGCGAAGGTCACCTGATGCAAGATTATCGCAGCTCTTTTTACGATCATATAGCCCAGACGAGTGATGCTCCGATGGGTCTTGAAATTGAAAGAGCTCAGGGATGCCATATTCATACAACCGATGGCCGGACATTTGTTGATCTGATTTCAGGCATCGCGGTCAGCAGTCTTGGGCATCGTCACCCGAACGTAATCAAGGCCATTCAAAAGCAACTCGATTCCCATCTTCATGTCATGGTGTATGGCGAGTTCATTCAGAAACCACAAAGCGAATTTGCACAATTATTGTGCGACCAGCTGCCGGATCAGCTCGACCGTGTTTATTTTGTGAACAGCGGCACCGAAGCGAATGAAGGTGCGCTGAAACTGGCAAAAAAATCGACGGGTCGCTCTAAACTTGTCTCATTTCAGAACAGCTATCATGGTGATACACATGGCTCTTTGAGCGTTACCGGTCGTGATGTGTACCGTGATCCCTATCTGCCACTGCTTCCAGATGTCACGTTTATCGATTTTAACGAAGAGTCACAGCTTAATCAGATAGACGAAGACACAGCAGCTGTCATTATGGAACCTATCCAGGGTGAAGGCGGCATTATTCCGGCCAATCCCGACTGGTTGAAAGCTGTCCGCAAACGGTGCGATGACACAGGCGCCGTTCTGATTTTTGACGAGATCCAGACCGGGTTCTTCCGGACAGGAAAGCTCTTCGCATTTGAACATTACGATGTGGTGCCCGATATACTCTGCCTGGCGAAAGCCATGGGCGGCGGGATGCCGATGGGGGCATTTGTCTCATCCAGCGACCGGTTTGAGGCGTTCAAGCATGATCCGCCGCTCAATCATGTCACCACCTTTGGCGGCCATCCTGTGAGTTGCGCTGCCGCTCATGCCAATCTGCAAACGCTGCTTGATGGGGATTTTGATCAAAAAGCATTTCGCATTGCTGAGATGGCTTGCCACATGCTCCGGGGAGAAGGGATTGTTGAAGTGCGCGGGCGAGGTGCTATGCTGGGCCTGCAGCTGCGTGATGCTGAGCTCACTCAAAAAGTAGTGGAGTATTGTTTTGAAAAAGGAATTATCCTTGGCTGGACGCTTCACTCCAACTCCCTGGTTCGAATTGCTCCGCCTCTGATTATTGATGAAGAACTTCTTGAAGAATGTTTTAAGACGATTATCGAGGCGGTAAAGGTATACGCTTAGACAATCCATGTCCGTAAGAACAATTCTTCTGGGTCGCGATCAAGTGGCGATGAAAGCAACAAGGCAAGACTTATAAATAATTTTTCCTCTTCGATAATCCTGACAGCTCGCACTCACAAACTATTTGAATGAAGGTGTGATTTAAACTGTTATTTAAATCGTACATCATTTCATATCAATGTCTTAGAGGTAATTGAGTATGTGATTTGTGCAAAGATATCTATCGTTTTTCAGGTGATTGAGAGAAAGAGAAAATTATGAAAAATTAGAATCGAGTCTATGATTGATTATACGCCTACCTATACGGATCAATATCAATTAACAATGGCGCAGGTTTATTTTAACAAGGGGATGAAAGATGAAACCGCCATTTTCGATTACTTTTTTCGAAAACTTCCATTTGATAGCGGTTACGCCATTTTTGCCGGACTCGAAGATTTGCTCGGAGCCCTTGAAAATTTTCAGTTTAACGAAAAGGATATCCGCTATTTGAAGAAGCAGAACTTTGATGAAGAGTTTATTGATTATCTGCGGTCTTTTGAGTTCAGTGGAAATATATACGCCGCAAGAGAAGGCGATCTTGTCTTTCCAAACCGGCCGGTTATCAGTGTAGAAGCTCCTTTACCTGAAGCACAAATATTGGAAACGATGGTTCTCAATATTCTGAATTATCAGTCGCTCATTGCTACAAAGGCCAGCCGTATGAGACTGGCTGCCGGAGAAAAGAAACTAGTTGATTTTGGCCTCAGACGGGCACCTGGTGCGGGCGGATACTCCGCCAGCCGTGCAGCCGTCATTGGTGGCTTTGACGCCACCAGCAATGTACGTTCAGGCCGTGACTACGACATTTCGATATCGGGCACGATGGCTCATTCGTTCATTCAGAGGTATGACGATGAACTTACAGCTTTTCGCGATTTTGCAGAGGTTCGTGCAGACGACTGTGTGCTGCTGGTAGACACATACGACACGCTTAAAAGTGGTGTTCCTAACGCCATCACAGTAGGAAAAGAGATGAAAGAGAGGGGTGAAAAAATGAAAGGTATTCGGCTTGACAGCGGAGACCTCGCCTGGCTGGCCAAAAAATCCAGGAAAATGCTGGATGATGCCGGTCTCGATTACGTGAAAATAGCGGCATCAAATCAACTTGATGAACACGTGATCAAAAGTCTTTTAGACCACGATGCACCCATTGACCTTTTCGGAGTTGGTACGAGTCTTGTAACAGGCAGGCCCGATGCAGCCCTCGATGGCGTGTATAAGCTGGCGTATGCGAATGGCGGGCCCAGGCTTAAGCTTTCTGAAAATGTGGAAAAAATAAATCTGCCCGGCAAAAAACAGGTATACCGGCTTAAGAAGAACGGCGAGTTTTACGGAGGAGATGTTGTGGCGTTTGCTGATGAGGATAAAAACGACGTTCAGCGTATGCATCATCCGTCAGATTCAACAAAATCGCTGGGCCTGGAAAAATTTAGTAAAGAACCTCTGCTTGAGAAAATAGTAGCAAAAGGCAGAAGGCTGTCCGAAAAAAGAGATATTACTGACATCGCTCAGTACAGCCGGCAGCGCCTGAAAAAATTACCGGATGAATTCAAGCGATTTGAAAATCCGCATATTTACAAAATCGGCTTGTCAAAATCCCTGAAAAACGAGCGTGATGAGCTTGTTGATAAGTACAAGGAAAAGGTGGGATCGGCTTCTTAAACAGATGCCGGAGTTCGACTTAAGTAATAGCTATTTTTAAAAAAAGGTTATTGATTTGATATCAAAGTGTTTTGCAAAACTCCCGAAATTGTCAATCTGTAACCTGATGCGCTTATTTTTTGAACATTCAGCTTTAGCAGAGTGAAATTCCCTAAAAGGTTGAAGTAAAATAAAGAAGATCGGAGTATCTGACTTAAAATATAACAAAGTTGTGCAAGGTGCTTATTCCAATATAAAAAACCCATTATGAGCAAGAGCAGCAAAGAAATAGAAGATAGAGAGTGGATCAATTCCTTGCGATGGATATTAAATAACCGATCAGGTAAAAGAGCCAGAGAACTTTTAAAAATGTTAAATCAAGAGGCTGAAACCTATGGAATTGATCTTTCAGACTCCATTAACACGCCTTATATAAACTCCATACCACCTGAAGAGGAAACGGAGTATCCCGGAGATCTGAATATCGAAAAGAAACTGATGGCCCTTATTCGATGGAATGCCATGGCAATGGTTGTCCGTGCCAATAAAAGACTGGAGGGGATCGGCGGGCACATATCCACTTATGGTTCTATCGCCAACCTGTTTGAAGTGGGATTCAATCACTTTTTCAAGGTGTCAGATGACGGACTTCCGGACATTGTCTATTTCCAGGGACATGCCTCTCCGGGAGTATATGCGCGGGCATTTCTCGAGGGCAGGCTGTCTGAAACGCATCTCGAAAACTTCCGGCGGGAACTCGCTGATGAGGACGGACTTGCATCCTATCCCCATCCTCATTTGATGAAGGATTTTTGGAACAACCCTACCGTCTCCATGGGACTGGCACCTCTGAATGCTGTTTACCAGGCTCGTTTCAATAAATACATGGAAAAAAGGGGATTGATAAAAGATAAAACGCCACATGTCTGGGGATTCTTCGGGGATGGTGAAATGGACGAACCTGAATCGATCGGTAACCTCTCGGTAGCGGCAAAAGAGAACCTGGATAATCTCACATTTGTCATCGACTGTAACCTGCAGCGTCTTGACGGTCCTGTCCGTGGAAATAATAAAGTTATCCAGGAACTTGAAGCACAGTTTAAAGGCGCAGGGTGGAACGTTGTTAAACTGCTTTGGGGAAGTGACTGGGACCCGCTATTTGAAAAAGATGACTACGGAGTTTTAGTGAGCGAACTCACCGATCTTCCTGACGGCCAGCTTCAGAAATATGCGTATGCGGAGGGTAAAGTCATCCGAAAAGATTTTTTTGAACGAAATGAAAAACTGAAAAAACTGGCTGAACCATATACCGACGATGAACTGAAATTTTTGAAAAGAGGCGGACACGATCACCGAAAAATATTCAACGCCTATAAAGCAGCCATAGAGCATGAAGATGAGCCAACCGTGATACTGGCTCAAACTATTAAAGGGTACGGGCAGGGAGATTCCGGGGAAGCCAGCAATGTAGCCCATCAGCAAAAAAAACTGGATACAGAAGCTCTGAAACATTTTCGTGACTTTTTTGATGTGCCCGTTCCCGATGACAAGATTGAGGATGTGCCGTTTCTGAATCCGGGCGAAGAGAGTGAAGAAATTAAATACCTGCGGAGCAGAAGGGAAGACCTTGGCGGATTTTTGCCCGAGCGTAAAGACAGAACCGATCCGCTGCAGCAACCTGATACTTCAATTTTTGAGGATTACTTTGAAGGTTCTGGTGATGATGAGGCCGCCACAACCATGGTGATGATTCAAATTCTCGGAGCGCTCCTCCAGGATGATAACGTGGGTGAACATATTGTGCCAATCATCCCGGATGAATCGCGGACATTTGGCATGGAGTCACTCTTCAGGCAGGTTGGAATTTATGCCCCGGAAGGCCAGCAGTATGATCCGGTGGACGAAGACAGCCTGATGTACTACCGCGAGGAAAAAGAGGGTGTTATCCTGGAGGAGGGGATAACGGAGGCCGGGTGTATGGGATCTTTTATCGCTGCGGGCACTGCATACAGCCATCTTGGCATTAATATGATCCCGTTCTTCTTTTTTTACTCGATGTTCGGATTTCAGCGGATAGGTGATTTTGCCTGGGCGGCCGCCGATGCCGGGGCAAAAGGCTTTTATATCGGGGGCGTGTCCGGGCGCACCTCACTTTCAGGGGAGGGCCTTCAGCATCTCGATGGACAGAGCCACCTCTATGCATTTGCACATCCAAAATTGCGGGCCTATGATCCTGCTTTTGCCTATGAAGTGGCTGTAATTGTTGAGAACGGTATAGAAGAGATGTACGTCAACAAAAAAGATCTTTCCTACTACATCACGGTGACCAACCAGGTGTATTCCATGCCGCCCAAACCGGATAAGCCCAAAAATATTGATGAGTATATCATCAAGGGGATGTACCGGTTCAAAGCGACTGAAATGGAAAACGAAGATCTGAAAGCCCATCTGTTCGGGAGCGGAGCCATTATGCAGGAGGTTCTCAAAGCTGCTGAAATCCTTGAAAATGACTACGCGATCCCGACGGATACCTGGAGCGTAACGAGCTATAAGGCGATGTACGACAATGCGATCGATACGGAACGTGAGAACAGGGTTTCGGGTAAACTGAATCGCAAGCGGACAAATATAGAGATCGCCCTGGACGGCACGGAGGGCGTTTTTGTGATGGCATCCGATTACGTGAAAGCTGTTCCCCTGAGCGTGGCCCGATGGTTTCCCGAACCGGTCAGCGTACTGGGAACCGATGGATTCGGTCGCAGTGAATCCGTTGCAGACCTCCGGCGCTTTTTTGAAGTGGATGCCGGACATATCGCCTATGCCGCTCTATACGAGCTGGCAAAAAAAGGTGATATCAAAAAACAGCGGCTGGAAAAAGCCGCGGACGATCTTGGCATCCGGCCGGACAAAATGAATCCCAGAACATCCTAAAACATTTGACCCATGGCCAAAGAAATAACGCTGCCCAAATTATCAGAAGATGCAGAGGAAGGAAGTGTTGCCGAAGTAATGGTAGAAGAGGGAGATGACGTGGAAAAGGATGAACCGATTATTGCTGTGGAAAGCGATAAGGCCACGGTTGAGGTGCCTTGTCCGGAAGCCGGAATAGTGGAAGAAATCATGGTTAGCAAAGGCGACAGCATCAAGACAGGCGATGTGATTCTGCTTCTAGCGGCAGATGAGTCCGAAGAATCAGGCGAAGATAAAGATGAGGGTGAGGAGGGAGAAACTGAGGAAAAGGAGAAAGAGCCGGATGTAGAAGAAGAAAAAGAAGAGGGGGCAGAAAAGGAGGAATCAAAAGAATCTGAAGAAAAGGGAGGAAAAGAAGACGAAGCAGAAGAACCTGAAAAAGAAAAAGAAAAAAAGAAGCGTGATAAAAAGTCTGGAGGCATTCCGGCCGCGCCGGGAGCTAAACGAATGGCCAGAGAGCAGGATGTCGATCTCGATGGGATCACAGGCAGTGGTCCGGACGGACTGATTACTGAAGATGATGTGAGGAAAGCGGCTGGTTTGGGCAGTAAAGAACAATCACGGTCAACAGAACTCCCTGATTTCAGCAAATGGGGAGCGGTAGAACGAAAATCTTTATCGAATCTACGAAAAGTGACCGCCAGACAGACTCAAAAATCATGGCAGACTATTCCGCATGTCACGCAATTTGATGAGGCCGGAATTTCCAACATCCTCGAGTATATCGAAGAAAACCGGGAAGATGCTGAAAAGAAAGACGGTAAACTGACCATTACGGCTGTAATAACAAAACTGGCTGCCATCGCACTGCATCAGTTCCCAACCTTCAACGCCAGTATCGACATGGATAATGAAGAAGTTATTCTTAAAAAATATGTCAATATAGGGATAGCGGCTGATACGGATGAGGGATTGCTCGTTCCTGTGATTCGAAATGCGGATCAGAAGTCAATTATTGAACTGGCGGTTGAAATTACTAAGCGTGCTGAGCAGGCACGTGAAGGCCAGCTTTCAAAAGAAGATATGGAAGGCGGCAACTTTATTATCTCGAACCTTGGAGGAATTGGCGGCACGCAGTTTACGCCGGTCATCTATCACCCAAATGTAGCTATCCTCGGTATTTCCGAAATGACAAACAAGCCGGTTTACAAAGACGGCTCCTTCGAACCCCGGCTCACGTTGCCGCTCAGTCTCTCCTACGATCATCGCCTGATTGACGGCGCAAACGGTGCAAGATTCTTGAGATTCATCTGCAAAGCTCTCGAAGATCCTTATAAAGCACTTCTTGGAGGTTAGCGTAAACTGAACAAACACCTTGGATTCGGCAGCATAACTTTTTTTAACATCATGCCGGACTTAGATTCAGTGCTTTATGCTTTAATTGCAGTGATAGATCCCTTCACGCGGTTTCGGTTTGCAGAATAACAACTTTTTTAGCCTCTTAATCGACATATCATTAATAGAACTCTGGTTTAATTTCATTTGCAGTTATACCATGCTAAACGTTGAAATACTGGTCTTTCATCGACATGACCTTCTTAAAAAGATTTTCGTCAATTTTTAGCCCATAAGTATCCTCGAGATGCTTAATGGCTTCATACGGCTCCGCATTTACCATATTATCCCGGCGCAGGAATTCTAAAAGATCTTCGGTGACTGCCCATTGGTAAATCAGCCATTTCCACCCGGACAGATCAGAACCGGTATAATCCGCTTTAAATGATGTACGTTCTTTTTCATGAAGTACAGCGGTTTTAACCAATGAGGCGTTTGCTGAAGATGCATGTTTATGAGCGGCTTCGAGTGTTTTACCCGAGTCGTTCACATCATCAACAATCAGTATATTTTTCCCGTCTAAATCAACATTCGACGAATCCGTGATAGTCACATTTTCTTTTGCTTCTCCGCCCCCAGTATAGTGCCGGATCTGGATAGAGGTAAGTGTTTTTATATTTAAAAAGTCACAGATCATACGGGCAGGTGGCAGGCCGCCCCGGGATATTCCCAAGACAATATCGAAATTTACAGATGCAGCGGTTAGTTGTTGTGACACCTCGTAAGCCATATCATATGCCTCAGACAAGGTAATAATTCTTGCTGAAAAATCGTCTTTCATCATTTTAGGCTTCTATTCGTAAAAAAGTAAGATAGCAGAATTATCATAACGTATAGATTTATGCATACCTAAAACAAGTCACTGGAATTTTATATTTTTTAGCAGAGCTAATGGATAATAAATAAAGCATTATTTGAGGATATCCGTCAGGAATTTTTGATGGTTAAAAAATGAGATAGAATGCAGCTAAAACAAATAGACATGGTTGTTGTAAAAAATGAATTTTGCACCCGTACCTATCTGAGTGTTTGCTTAAAAATAAAAAGATTGATTTCAGTCTGATGCTTAAAATATCAAGTG
>CAZVEP010000078.1:0-16036 GCA_964625635.1 uncultured Rhodohalobacter sp. | reverse complement strand
ATCATTCATGGATGACTCATCCGATGACTCGCTAACGGCATCTCACCATTGACATCACACTAGCTTAATTGGCCCGGCACGGACACAGAATAAATTGATTAAATTTTCATGAATGAGGAAAATTTCTCTTTACCTTTATCCACTTGAAAAATCAGCATTTTAAAATTTAAAAAAGTAGATGTCAGCCATTTTTTCGAACCTGTTATCCATTTTGCTATTTCCGTTCATTCGCGCACAAGCAGTAGTTGGGTCTTTTTTACAGAAGGATTTTGTTAATTCTATTGTAAAGATGCTTCCTGAGGCTCTTCAGGGTGAATACGCAGTGCCGGCGGTTGGTCTATTGATTGTATTTACGATTGCTACAATCGTGCATCTGATCATTCGTTTCTGGATTGTTCGGCTTCTCCACAAGCTGGATGAAAAAACGGCATCTGAATGGTATGCTGTAATACTAAAGCACAAGCTGCCGCAGCGGGCTCTGTTCATTATACCGCTTGTAATTATTTACAACGGTTTAAACCTGGTGCCTGAATTTCAGGATGAAGTCACTGAATTCATCATTCGGCTAACCGCTGCAACGATGGTGCTGGTAGGCGCTCGTGTGCTGGATGCTCTCCTTTCTTCAATACACACCCTCTACCTGATGAATGCCGGGCCCGACAGAGCACCCATTAAGAGCTATATTCAGTTGGGTAAGGTCATCGTGTATGTTTTTGCGGGTCTTTTTATAGTGTCGAGCCTGGCTGATAAATCGCCCTGGTACTTCCTTACTGGTATTGGCGCCGCCATGGCAATTATTTTGTTGCTCTTCCGGGATACATTACTCTCACTTGTAGCCAGTGTGCAGCTTACCAAAAACGATTTGATTCGGGTGGGCGACTGGATCGAAATGCCGCAATTTGGCGCAGACGGTGACGTCATCGATATTGCACTGAACACCGTGCTTGTCCAGAATTTTGATAAAACAATATCTGTAATCCCGACTCATAAATTCCTCGAGCACAGCTTCCGTAACTGGCGCGGTATGAAGGAGACGGGTGGCCGTCGAATCATGCGGTCTATAAACATCGACATCTCCTCAGTACGGTTTTTAACATACAGAGAAATTGAGAGGTTGCGGGAGTCGCATCTGCTAAAAGAGTATATCAATAAAAAGATGGATGAGGTACACGGCTACAATAACGAGCACCTGAAAACAAGCTCAAGCACACTCACAAACGGACGATGGCTAACGAATGTGGGCACGTTTCGGGCGTATATTATCGAGTATCTGAAAAAACATCCGAACTCGAAAAAAGACCTCACTATGCTTGTTCGTCAGCTCGAGCCTACCGAGAAAGGCTTGCCTTTGCAGGTGTATGTGTTTGTGGATACCACCGTATGGGCGGAGTACGAAGGAATACAGTCAGATATTTTTGATCATCTGCTGGCCATTGCACCTGAATTTGGCCTGAATATTTTTCAGCAGCCCACAGGACGGGATTTTAAATCCTTCGTCGCGAACTAATAATGAGCGGCATTATTTCATTTAAATAAAACACTTATAACCTGAGTTCGATTCTAAAATATCAAAGAAATATTTTGGGTTGTCCAAAAAGGGCGTCATTCTGCGCTCCCCCAACGGGATCCCCTCGGGAGATGCGGGATCTCCCATCGTTATAAAGGCAGGAGATGCCACGCTATGGCGTGGCATGACGGTATTGAGAATGAAATATCTTAACAAACGCCCTTTTAAACGCCTCAATTAACATATTATGAATCGAACTCAGGTTTATAATTAGTGTGGAATTACCGCATTGGTAATCTTATACACAATAACATTTAAAAGTCGGGTCTTTAGAATTGTAGAAGGTAATACCGGTAGTGCTTTTGAAACCAAAAGTTATTTGTATTTTGATGCGGTTCTTAAATTTTTCATGTTGTTCATCATTTTAAACGCTATCAGAACTTGATTGAAACATGACCAAGCCCCGGACCTTGGTTACTGAATCCAGCACTATTGTATAAACAGCCCAAAAAACTGTATTCATTAAAGTATAAGTAAGATGTTATGATAAAATATGTGAGCCATAAACGCGGTCAGTTCATTCTCGAAGCGGGGCAGGACTTTGAGCATTCAGACATTATTTGGATTGATTTGTTTGATCCCACAGCTGAAGAAATGGCAAAAGTAGAAGATGTTTTTGGGATTGAGCTGTTTACGCCTCAGGAAAGTGAAGAGATTGAATCGAGCTCTAAATTTGTAGAGTCGGATACCGAAATAGGCATTAACATGAACTTTTTAAGGATCGAAAACGGAAATCATTCAAATGATCCCGTCTCGTTTATTTTGAAAAAAGATATTTTGGTCACGCAGCGCGCTTTCGAGTATAAAACGTTTTCGGATGCCTATCAGAAAATCCGTTATATAAAACCAAAAAACGGTATCGACATATTTCTGACTCTGCTGGAAATCAGAATCGATTTTGATGCAGATCATATTGAAAATATTACGGATCGTATAACCAAGATCAGTAAAGACTTGGTAAAGGATAACGATCCGGAACGGGAACTGCTTCTGAAGATTAGTGCGTTTCAGGAATCGACCATTGCCATTCGTGAAAATATTGTTGAGAAGCAGCGTATTCTGTCTGCCAGTCTGAAGAGTAAATTTTTTGAGAAAGAAAATCTTCAGACGTTACAGGTTATGATCAAAGATGTAGGCTCTCTGCTCGATCATACCAGCTTTAATTTCGAGCGGCTGGAGTTTATGCAAAATACATTCCTCGGCCTGGTTAATATGGAGCAAAACCGTGTTATTAAAATTTTTACGGTTGTTACGGTCATATTTATGCCTCCGACATTAATCGCCAGTATGTATGGAATGAACTTTCAGTTCATGCCCGAGCTGGATGAAAGCTGGGGTTATCCAATGGCGCTCGTACTCATGGTGCTATCCTCCATACTCACGCTCCTCTTTTTTAAGCGAAAAAAATGGCTCTAGGCAGAATATCCAGCTGTCTTAAAGCTCTTACTGTTGTAAGGGCCAGTAAAACCGGCGCTGAGTGTCACTCCCGGGATGTCCGGGCCTGTTTTTCTATCTCGAACTGACATCATCTTAAGTTATGTTCTTCTCAGCCGTCACTTCATTTTTGACATCCTTGCCTTTCTCGTGATCTGATAAGTTTTGTAGGGTCGTGCGGGTAATTTCCTGAAGAGCCTCTTCCGTCAGGAACGCCTGGTGTCCGGTGATCAGTACGTTCGGGAATGTCATCAGCCGGGCAATAGCATCATCCTGAATAACTTCATTGGACAGATCCTTAAAAAAGAGATTGTCTTCCTGCTCATAAACATCAATTCCCAGGAAGCTTATTTTCTTTTGCTTTAAGCCGTTGATTACAGCCGAAGTGTCGATAAGTGCGCCCCGGCTTGTATTTATAATCATGACGCCATCTTTCATTTTCTCAATGGATTCCTTGTCAATCATATGCCGGGTCTGCGGAATTAATGGGCAGTGGAGTGAGATGATATCGGATGAATGAACAAGCTCGTCAAAATCTACATAGCGTCCGCCCAGGGCTTTAACATCTTCATTTTCATATGGGTCAAATGCTAAAATATCGCACCCAAAACCATTCATGATCCGGCAAAATGCTGTTCCGATGGTACCTGTACCTATGACACCGACGGTTTTTTGATGCAGATTAAACCCTGTTAAACCCTCAAGTGAATAGTTATTTTCCCTGACCCTGTTGTACGCTTTATGTGTTTTACGATTCAGAGTCAAAATAAGAGCCACGGTATGCTCTGCAACAGCTTCGGGAGAATAGGCAGGAACACGATATACGGTTATGCCGTATTTTTTACAGGCTTCAAGGTCAACATGATTAAAACCCGCTGATCGCAATGCAATCACCTCAATACCTAAATCAGCAATTTTTGCTATCAGCTCTTCATCCATAGGGTTGTTGACAAAGATACAGACGGCCTTGCAGCCGGTGACCAGCTTTGCCGTTTGAAGATTGAGAGCGTCTTCAAAGAAAGCAATAGAGTGCTCAGATTCTTTTATCTCAGACTCAAAGTGGGTCCGATCGTAAGACTTGGTACTGAAGAAAGCAATTTTCATGAGATACCGGCTTGAGTTGGAATTTTTAAGTAGCTGTGTAAAGATAGCCGTCAAAACAATAGAAAAGATGGGCTCGTTTCAGCGGAGAGGGAATCTTATTTCAAATGAAAAAAGGCTGGCAGCAGTAAGTAACAAAGAAAAGAGGAGAGAGAGTCAGGTTCGGAATTAGTTAATAAAAAAAGGGAGCGCTGATACAGGCCCCCTTTTTTGAAAAATTATTCCTGATCCAGGAAAGTAACTCTGCCTGTTTCCAGGTCATAAAAGGCACCGGCTATAACAACATCACCGTTGCTCTCGAGGTTAGCAATAATAGGGCTTTTTTCCCGCATTTCTGCGATAGTGTGAAGCACATTATTATTCACAACTTCAGTGACGTAATCATCATTGTCAGTTGTTTGCTCACCATCAAAGTCATTAGTCATTTCAACTGCAGGCTTAATTTTAGACAGCATGGCTGTGATATTACCCATCTCAACATCATCAATAGCGGCTTTTACAGCGCCACAGCTCTTATGCCCCATCACGATAACAACTTTGGAGCCGGCCACAGCAGTTCCGAATTCGGTGCTTCCAAGGATATCCTCATTTACGAAGTTACCTGCAACCCTTGCCACAAATACGTCGCCAACACCTTTGTCGAATACCTGCTCAACCGGTACACGGCTGTCGATACATGAGATGATCACGGCTTCCGGATGCTGACCACCGCTGGTGGCCTTTACCTGTGCCTGATAATCTCTTGGGGTTAGATTATTGTTGACAAAGCGCTCGTTTCCGTCCTTCATTCCCTGCAGAATTTCATCCGGCGTTAAGCTTGCCTGTTTTTCGCTTGTTACAACGTCACTGACGAGTGATGGTTCGTTGTTCATTTGTTGATCTGTTTCATTGCTTGTACATGCAGAGACTGTTAAAGCAAAAATAGCTAAAATTGTAATAACGTTGTATGATATTAAATTCTTCATGACCTTAAAATTGATTTTTGGTAGTTTTTTTGAATGTCATTCGGCGGAACAGGTATTCTGTACGCACCTTTTAAAATTTGTCAGCGGGTGGTTGCCGTCCTAATAAGCCCCGAAAGATGTACTTTCGCTATGTAAATTGTTTGGTTTGTTAGAGAACAGCGGTAAAAGAGAGGGTGTATTATACCTGGTCAGGCGGCGGGGTTAATACTCCGGCAATAAATAAACCATTTACCGGGTATAAATCATTACGTGATTTCTCATTTGAAAAGAAAGTAATGACGAAACTGTCGTCGTATTCAATTTCATCTTCGATGCCTGCTTCTTCAGCAATATCAGGAACGGGTATGGAAGACGTAGCTGTTGCAGCCACCGGCGAAGCCGGCAGAAGAAAATCAAATTCATGCACCATTGCGAATGTTAGAAACAACATCGTTGATAGCAGAATAGCTGTTACGTTATGTCTTCCCGATTTATTCATAGTTAATTGAAAAGTAGAACTTTGTAACTTTCTTTACAGTTCCCGCAAATATAAAATAATTTTTCTAACCGAATAATATGCAAGGAGTTATTCAGATTCAGTTTTGACATCAACTATCGATTGGCCGGTTTTTATCTCATAGGCATCAGCGACCATTTTTTCCATATGATCAAGGTCAAATGTGTCAGCATTGATGATTAGATCGTAATCGGAAGCGGTCGTTATGTCTTTGTAGAAAAATCGCTTGATAAAGTCAGCTCGTTCTTTGTCTTTTTTATTCACGATTTCACGAGCTTTCTGAATTGTAATCTGTTGTTTTTCCGCGATGTGCTGAACCCGGGAGTTAAAAGGCATAACCAGCCGTATAGTAAGGTTTTCGTGCGCTTCACAAATATAGTTGGCACCGCGTCCCACAATAATAGCCCGCCCGTGTTCCTCAATTGTTTTAACAACTTTGATCAACGATCGCAGATAGCTAACATTTGTATGAACTTTTCCAATAAAGGCACTTGCGGCATCCTCAATATCCTGTTTGCGCCGTTCATCGAGTGTTTCAAGGAATTTTTGATCACTGTCAAGATCTTTTGCTATGGGTCCCAGCAATTCGCGGTCCCAAACCTCAAACCCTGTCTTTTCTCCCAGCCGATTGGCAAGAGCTGCGCCGGGGGCACCATACTCTCTGGATATCGTGATAAGCGGAAAAAAGACAGGCTCTTTTTCTCCGGATGAAACCATTTCGTCTAAGCGATCCCATACTTTTATTTGTCTATCAACGATTTGAGAAACATTCATTGGCATAATGTCAGCTCCTTAAAGATTTTAAATTTTTGTGTTGAATACAGTCAAATTTTTGGGTCAATGTGCTGACAGCTTTGTGTTTAGTAAGATACATTTTCTTTGCGAAATTATCGAGCAAGGGCGTTTATTATGCCATAATATAATAATCTGAAGAGTGTACTTTCAGCTTCTGGATTCTTTTCCGCGATTCGGCAGTTTGTTTCTTATTTTAAGCCGGGTCAGAGTTTTATGTTTAAAAATAAATTTAAAGGAAGCTATACACGCATGAGAAATGATGACGTCCTGAAAAGCATCAGCTATACACTTGATCTCAATAAACCTCAAATAGCAGAAATTTGTAAGCTTGGAGGGTATGAGCCCGAACGCAGTGAAATAGAAATGATATTTGCAGATGAAAAAGAGACTGAAAAAAGAATTGATGGCCGTGAGGTTGAAAAAGATGTCAGCCATGAGCTTACATCTCATTTTCTTGACGGGTTGATTATTCACCGCCGCGGGAAACAGAAAAACGCAAAGCCAAGACCTGTTGAAATTCCTGTTACCAACAATACGGTCCTGAAAAAACTGCGCGTGGCATTTAAGCTACGTGAAGAAGAGATTATTGAATTGTTGAAGATGAGCGGGTTTGAAGTATCCAAAACAGAGTTAAGCGCACTGTTTCGTGCCGACGACCATCGTAATTACCGTTCCTGTGGCGATCAGTTACTTCGGTATTTCCTGAAGGGACTTGCGGAAAAATATAAAGAAGAGTAGGCGATTTCGACCTTTGCTGCTCTCATCAGTAACCATGCTAAAGGCTGATGTACCTGGAACAGTGTTAAAATGAAATCAAGTAAAACCCCGTGAAGCAAAATTGGTTCACATACATTATCCGGTGTGTTAACGGTACGCTTTATACCGGGAGTACAAATCATGTGATCCGCCGCTGGCATCAGCATAATGATGGAGCAGGAGCGAAATATTTGCGGGCTCATAAACCGAAGGAAGTTGTGTACGTGGAGCAGCATCCGTGCCGATCCGCCGCCTGCAGAAGAGAGTATGAGATTAAGCAGTATTCAAAGCAGAAAAAAGAGGCGCTGGTCAGGCATGTGGATGATTAGTCGATTTGAGGGTTTTCAGCTCTATATTTAATCTTCTTTAAATTAAGGCTCAGTGGCCTCACTGTTTTTTTGCCACAAAAACTTAAAGACACGAAGGAGCACAAAGTCCTTGTAGTTTATTTTTCTTTGTGGACCTTGGTGCCTTCGTGCCTCACCGTTTTTGACTATAAGTGTAAATGTTCTGAAATTTATCGAGACCAACAGGGGTGTGTTTGAATTTTAGTTCAGTGCTTGTACCTTTTGTCTGATGACTATCGTGTTATTACGATTGATTTGTATGTGCTTATTGATAACAGGAAGCTGAAAGAAAAGAAGCAGATGCTTCTGAAAACATAATAAATAGCTATTATGGCCGAATTTGCTGAGTTATGGTGGGTTGGAATGCTTTTAGCTGCATTCGCAGGCGGGGCATTTGGTGCTGCAATCGGTGCGTTGCCGGCATTTATATTTACCGGATTTCTCGTCATGCTCGGCGAGTGTGCCAAAATTCTTGCAGGAGACTTATCAGGGATCGCAGGTTACGACCCTGCCTTATTTGAGAATACAGCTGCAATTACCGGACAGCTTGGATTTGGGCCTGTATTCGGTCCGCATATCAGTTTTGCAGGCGGAGCAGCAGCATCAGCCTATGCAGCAAAAAGAGGCTATATGAATACCGGTTTTCCCTACCATGAAGCGAAGAATATAGCCTATGCTCAGGGGCCAAAACCTGATGTTTTGATCGTAGGCGGACTGTTTGGTATCCTTGGTTATTGGATTACCACATTATCTGTAACGCTTGCTCTGCCGTGGGACCCAATCGCAGTGGCAGTCGTGCTTTCAGCTTTGGCTCACCGTTTGCTGCTTGGATATCCTTTAATTGGGAAGGCGCAAAAAGGGCTTTTAAACATGGTGCCCTTTGCCGCAGGTGAAACCAGGACAATGCCTTCTAAAGAGAGCGAAGGAAATTCCCGGCTTTTGATTGAGCCCTGGCTGGGGCATCAGTATAAATGGATGGATGTATCTGTATTGGGAATCGTAGTGGGAATCCTTGCATCTTTTATTACTTACCAGACAGGCAGTGTATTTCTGACGTTTGGAATCAGTGCCGCTTCATTGCTATTCCTGAATCTTGGTGTTCAGCGGATTCCGGTTACTCACCACATATCTCTTATCTCAAGTACATCGATAGTGGCAGCAACAGGAGGCACTTATATGGAATATTCTCTGGGCTCAATGTTGCTGACCGGCGCACTGTTTGGATTTATCACAGCGCTGTTTGGAGAACTGTTTCAACGGGTTTTCTATGCCCACGGCGACACTCACGTAGATCCGCCGGCCGGTGCTATTGTGATGGCGACACTATTAATCGTAGTTCTTGCCTTGTTCGGAATATTCCCTGATACCGCCTGGATTCCGATGCCTTTTTAGTTGTCCCTGACTGAAGAAACAATGATTACCAATCAGCTTTTTACAGGCTCGGCCTTGTCATAAACGGAAATCTGATCTCCTTCAAGAAGCAGCATATTCTGACCAAACATAACCTTGCCATTTTTCTGCCGGTAGGTCGCAAGCGTAGTCAGTGGTTCTTTTGATTTCTGTCCTGACTGTTGGTCTATAGTCGTAACCACGCATCGGGCACAGGGCTTGGTAATTTTAAAACGGGCGTCTCCTACCTGAATCACATCCCACTCATCTTCCTGAAATGCAGTTCCGCCGGAAATCACAATATTGGGCCTGAACCGATTCATGGATACCGGTTCTTTGAGGCGGCTGTTTAGATCATCGAGTGAAGCCTGGCTGATAAGCAGGTAGGGCATCCCGTCAGCAAAACTAACTGCCTCGCCATTGACCGCATATTTCGGCTTGAGTTGTCTTCGCGAGGCATGTGGCATGTATACGAGTTTGCAAGCCTGACCAAGAAAATCTGAAAACCAGCTGCTGATAGATTCATCTGCCAGCCGGGCTTTCACCTTATCTTCCCAAATAGTAACCAGAATTTCTCCATTCTTTTTTGGCTTGAATGGTAGTGGAATAAGGGTTTTATTTTCAGGCTCTTGTTTTGAATATACAGCAATCCCCTCATCAACCAGATCTGTTTGCAGAAGAGCCATTCGCGGATGCTCACGCTGAGAAAGAAACCGGCCGTTCTTGTCAGCAAGCATAAATCGGCGATCGTTTTCAAAACCCTTTTCCATCAATTTGGCGTTTTCCAGCCGAATTCCACCCAGTGATTTGATAGGGTAAATATATATGTCTTGTATATGCATCAGAATCGTCTGTTGTGCAACGAAAAATTTAGAGCTTAACTATTTGTGTTTAGCAGTGTGCCCTTTCGTTCCTGCAAGTAAGCCAGCTCGAGCTATTGGGAATTCACCACGTTCATCATAAAGAGCATCTCTTTACCAATTTGCTCGTTCCGCTCATCGTACACTTCAGCTTCTTTTTCGGTGCCGTCAGCTTCTTTTGGATCTTGATAAGTGACAGACTGCCGGTATGTTGCGCCCGGCACAATAGGGCATTTTTCGTCTGCTTCTGAACAAGTCATGATAGCCGCAAAATCTTCTGATGGGTTAACAGGGTCGTTGAACGTTTTGGAGTAACAAACCAAAGAATCAGTGCCCTTGGCATAACGAATGTGATATTCCGGGTTCTCTTCTCCGGAACGCCTCATCCTGAAACCTGCGCGTTTCAGGGCCTCTACAGCATTAGGGTTGAATTCAGTTGCCTCAGTTCCACCTGAATATGTTTCAACGCCGTCCAATCCATAGTATGCAGCGGCTGTTTGAGTCCAGACTTGTGCCATGTGGCTGCGTCTGCTGTTGTGTGTACAGATGAAATTCAGTTTTACGGAGCCGGATGAATGCAATTCTCTCCTGATGTAATGAGCAACTTCTTCCAATGTTCTTTTACGGGCTGCTGAAATATCGTCAAATCCAGCAGTTAACTCATTTATGGTAGATTCAAGTTTTTTGTACATGTAATACAGGATTCAGGTGTGAATAAATTGAAGTTAAATAGCTGGCTAAATACCCATTACTTAGCAGCATGTTTTACTGAGTTCTGCAGACAGGGCAGATAGTGTCTTCTCCAGCTCTTTAATCCCGTCCGGATTAAGGCAGTAGCATGTTCTTACACCCTCCACTTCACCTGAAATAAGGCCGGCAGCTTTCAGGGCTTTTAAATGTTGTGATACAGTAGATTGAGCCAGCGGAAGGTGATCAGTAATATCACCGCAAAAGCAGGTTTCATGTTCAGCGAGAAGCTTTAGGATAGCAATTCTGGCAGGATGCCCGAGAGCTTTTGCAATGGAAGCTGATCGTTTGAGAATCGGATCAGCAAGTAATTCAGAAGTTGTGCTTACCATTAATTTGTGATTTCAAAAAAATTTGATCGTGAATATACGATAATAATTTATTAATCGTACCCCGTCTGCACGCTGTAGCTGCGGGAAACGGAAATTCAAGACCAAAACCACAATACTGAGAACTTAGTTGTCTAATCAACCGAGCAAATTCAATGGCAGGCAGGAAAAGTTAACCTGAAGATGTGATTGGCTGCACAAGCTCAATTAAAATATTGATTATATCATGCCGGGATAATTCTCATTCACGAACCAGAACGGTAGCCGGCTCACTCATCCCGCTTTGATTGCCATCTTTTCGGAACACGCGAACCTGATACTCATATTGACCGGGACGAACTCTACGGTCAGTAAAAGACGTCTCTTCACTTCGGCCAACTTGCTGTAAGCTACTGGTTTCGCTGCGTCGATAAACGACAAAGAAAACTTCGTCAAGATCATCCCCCGGATAAGCCCACCGGATAACGGCACCACGATCGGAATACTGTGCTGAAATATTTTCTGCAATAGTCACGGTTTGTCTGTTTACGGTGGTAATTTTAACGGGCTGAGTAAAATCAGATTGGAGTCCGCTTTGATCTTCCGCCTGCAGTCTGTAAAAATAGGTTCTGCCGGGTTCAACTCGCTGGTCGGTATACCGTACTACCTCAGCTTTTTCCCGAAAAACCTGAACCGGCTGCCAGTCGCTCTCCGGACCCGATCTGCGATATAATGTAGCGGTTTGAAAGTCATACACAGAGGGCAGGGCAATTTCAAAATCAATGTCCGCTGATCCTGTCTCTATATTTTTAAAAACCGGGCGGGGCGGAGGTACAATGTCTGGCCGTTCCAGGGCAATGACGTCACTCTCTTCCGATTCGTTAAAATGCACGTCATAAGCTCGAATCTTGTAATAGACATTTCGGGTGAGCGTATTCAGCATCACAGTATCCCGAACAACGGTTCTACTTCCGGGAGTAATTAAGGAATCGCCAAACATCTCTTTCACCACTGAAAATTCATGCTCCGGATCGTTTGCCATAAAAATCTTATAGCCATCCACGGCTTCTTCAGGATCCGGGCTGATAATGATCTCAACCGAGCCATCATCTCCAATGGTTGCCTGACCCACTTCCGGTTTTGCCGGCGGATTAAAGCGAATGTACGACACCGGCAGCACTGCAGAATTACTCACATTACCGGCTGTATCCACCGCTTGGATTGCGTAATACGTATCAAGATCGCGATCAAAATCCAGATCGATCCACTCACGAAGATTGGGATCTGTCAAATCGGGATGAAGACGTACAAACTCCTCACTGCTTCCATCACCACGGAGTACCGCAAATCCGGCAAGATCATCATCTACGTTTTCCGGCATCTGCCATGTAACGCGAACCGTATCTTCACTTTCATGTTTTGGCTGAAGCAGCAGCGGTTCACGCGGTGGAGTTAAGTCTCGAGGTGTACCGGATGCTTCTCCAAAGAGAACACGTTCACCAAACACATTTTGCCCATAAAAACGGTAGTGGTACGTCCGGTAATTATTTAACTCTTTATCAGCAAATGTTGCCCGTTGCGGACCCTCATACTGATTCCCTCTCAGATTCAGCTCAATAACCTCATTCAGCGGCTCAAACGGACCATTCTCACTGAACGAACGCTGCACATACATTCCGACCGAATTTTCCGGCTGTTCCCAGATAAACGACAATTCTCCATCGCCCTCATTCATTAAAATAGGCACTTCATAGTCCACGGTTTGCTCAGTTGCAGTCACTTCCGTTACAACTGAGACGACATTCAGTCCGCCGGGATTCGCCAGCCTGGCACGATACTCATAGGTCTGACCCGGCATCACGTTCGCGTCAGTAGCCGAAAGCCCTAAAACCCGGGCTGCCAGGGAATCCTCGAACGAGCTCAGCATAAACGTCATCGTACGAAAATCTTCTGCACTCTTCCGATTGACCAGGTCTTCAATACGGTTTTGAAAATCGATCTGACCGGGTAAATGTTCAGTATCTGACTCTCTCAGCTCCGTTACGACTCTAAGGCGATCAGCACGATTTCCTTCGCCGACTGTGGTTTGAATGAGCTGTTCGGTTTGAGCTTCATCAAGCGGCTGCACAGTTTCAATAACTTGAAATGAACCTGTTCCTGCAACGCGTCTCTCTACAACAAATCCCGATTCCGTTCCTCTGCGCATCACCTCATTGTTATCTGAAAACCAGCGCATTTCGATGCCGTTTCCATCAACATATCGTGCAAAAAGGTGAATTTCAGCATCATTCGACTGTTGGGCTTCAGCGATATTCAACCAGCCCATTCCGGCGATAACGACAATCAGCACAGATATCTTTTTATAATTCATAATTCTTTGATTCATAATATTCACTCCGGTTTAATAGGTTGCTGTATTTGAGCTGGTGGGTTGCAACGGTCCCGGGTCACCGGTGTAGAAATTTTTGACTTCTGTTTGGGTAATGGGCGTACCGCTGTTATCTGTAGCGGTCACCCAGTTGCCGTTCACAAGTTCCATAAGCACAGCATCTACCGTAAATTTATACCAGGTATCCACATCAAGATCATTGACCGGTGGTGGTGATTCCGGCGGAAGGTTCCCATAGTTCGGGGGATTGTTATTTGAACCCGGACCCCCAACTAACTGCGCCGGTGCCTGTTGATACGGTGGTATTGTTCCACCGCCACCTGAAGGATTTGGATTCCATGTTTGAGCCATTTGTTGCTGGCCTGGAGGATTATTACCACCATTCTGAGCACCTCCCAAACCTGGAGCTAAACCAACCGGTGCTGCACTGATGGGGCCAAGAATAACATACTGATACTCACCCAGATTATTTATTGAATTAGTAAGAGATTCTGCTTGATAATTTCCACTATTGTCACTCTTTTCAAGCGTTACCGTTTTCTCGAGTTTAAATGTTCTCATCTCGATGGTACCGTTGGACTGAGTCTCCGGCACACTGAACTGTTCATCCGGAACGAGCCCATATTTCACACTAAGTGGAGATTCCAAAGGAAAATTGTAATAAGACTGCGGTACAACATAGTTCACCAGTGCTCCTTCAAAATCAGCCGCGGCATCACCCGGAGTTACGTATACGTTTGGCTGAACCGGGCCTCCGGAACAGTTGGTTCCATATTGGAACTGCTGATGAAAATTGACTTCAAAAACACTCAGTACTTCTGCGCTTCCGGTTACCGCACCTGATGCATACACCGGTTTCGGGAATTTACCGGTGATATATCCACCAGCTTTAAGCGTTGCAAGGTTATAGAATTTGTCGACCTCCTCGTTATTTCGATGATATCCCTGAGCCCAGGCACTTACTGCAGCATAAAATCCAAATCCCCCGCCTGCTCGCCATCCGTTGATTCCCCACTCGTTATACCCACTGCAGCTTGCATACTCAAGAAATGAAAGATGTAGCTCTGCACCTGCTGCTGCTTCATACCCGATCGACCAGTCGCGCCATACACCTGAATAAACCTGTTTGCTTCCCGAAGCTTCAAATTCAAACCCAAGTCCCATCGCAAACCCGGCCCCAAGCTCAGCCATGTTGTTGTCAACCTGACCCTGCATGTGGGCGTTGTTCGGACTGTAACCAAATTGCTGAGCATAATTGCTTGCGAACCGGTTGGTAAATCCATTTGGATTTGGAATCGAATTCCCCAGCATCAGGTACTCATAAAGGTTCACGCCAAGCACTTCAACGTCATTTGTATTGGTTGGAACCCCGGCTTTAAAACTCCATTCATTGGCCATTCCATCTATATTAAACGTGAGATTGAAAGGCTCGTTAGGAATGGTTTTTATCGGATCGGTATTGATATTTGCGTTTGCTGCAAGCGTAAAATTCTTGGTTGGGAAAACGTATTCAACCAACAGGTTACCAAACACTTTTCCTTTTCCGTTACGACGGTCCACAATTGAGGCGCCTGTCCCAAAATCGCCGTTAAACCCAACGTAGGTCATACCTCCGCCGTTGGTACTGAATTCACCCATTAGCGTAACATCGGCATTAAATCCTTTTTCCTCGGGGGTCGTGGCAATCGTAGCTCCGGCGTTAAAACCGAACATGTTGTTCAGCGGTGTAAAGCTTCGCTCTCCGGTATTGCTTACGGCCACCTCCATATTGTTATAGGCTCCGCCACCAAATCCGCGAAACGCCACTCCCGTCAGAAATGGAACACCGGGATCGGGAAAATCGGCCTGAACATCCACCTGCCAATAGCGATAGAGCTGCCCGCCATTCTGGTACGTTGTATTTCCAAACTGTGCATCTGCCTCAATATTAAGTCCGGCCCCTGTAAATTCTGCCTGTACGCTACCGCCAACACGTTTACCGTAAATAGGATCATCATTATCAAAATAGAGGAGTCCGTTAATGTTTACCGCATTCAGGTTGGCGTTGACAATCACTGAGTCAACTGTAAGTCCATCGTACTGTGGAGCAAATTTCTTGAAGTTGGCTGAGTCATCATCGATGGCAAATCCCACGCCCATGGTGGTTTGTCCGCCAAGATTCTGCCCCAGGTTAAATACCGTTGTAAAGCCAATTTTTCCTTTTAAAAGTTGGCCCGGATCCGGACTCTGCGGCACATACTGTATATTCTGAATTGAGACCGGAAAGTTATGCATGAATTTCTGGGGGCTGGCAAGACTCCACGCACCCATCGTAAAATTCAGCCCTGAGTTACTGTCATAGTCAAAACCAAGACCTGCAAAATCGAGTCCCATATTTACATTCGTGATCGGACTCAGATCCACATTTGCCCAGTCAACGCCTCCGTTCAGAATCATATCAAACGATTTCTGCCCATTTCCTACAGCTGCCGTAATACTTGATGTAGGCTCGAGCGTCAATGTTCCTTTCAGCATATTAGCGTAAATAGGACCGTCCGGATCAACGGTCAGCTCAAAGGTGCTGCCGTTCGGGGTGTTAAAGCCTGTCACAAAAAGCCCGGTATAGTTCAACGGATTCTGCAATGAATCGGGATGTGTTGCCGGTATCGCTACCTGTCCGGTGATATAAGCTTCGGTAAAGGTGTTGGTCTCGATCTTTACATTAACCGTATCCACGCTGGCGTTCAGGTCGGCCACGCTTGCATCAGGATACTGATAGACGTTGTTGGCAAACGCAGTGAGCGTAACGCCCTGATGGTCAATGATCATATCCTGCACACCAACCTCTGGAGGACCGCCTGCATTGGTCTCTATCGATTCAGGCAGACCTATCGTAAAACTAT
>CAZVEP010000077.1:0-16060 GCA_964625635.1 uncultured Rhodohalobacter sp. | reverse complement strand
CATTTCCTGTCTCCTGTATTAGCTTAAAAATCTCAGGCCGGTCCCAGCTCTCCCAGTTGATATCCAGATCCAGTCCGTCAGGCAATACGCGTTTCGTATTACTGATCAGTCCGCCGCCGGTAATGTGAGAGAACCCGTTTACACCATCAATCTCTTTGAGTGATGAAATTAATCCAAGATACGATTTGTGAACAGTAAGAAGCTCCTCACCAATGGTTTGGCTGAATCCGTCAGGTGTATCATCTATATCAAATTCACTAAATAAAACCTTACGGGCGAGAGAATAGCCGTTGGTATGAAGCCCGCTGCTTTTAAACCCAATAACAAGATCACCCTTGGAGATTTTATCGCCGGTTATCAGTTTTGATTTGTCAACCGCTCCCACGATGGTTCCGGCCAGATCAAACTCTCCCTCACTATAAATATCGGGCATTTCAGCTGTCTCACCCCCAATCAGGGCAACTCCGTTTTCCCTGCACGCTTTAGCAAAACCGCTGATAACCTGGAATCCCACATCTTGTTTAAGAGATCCGGTCGAAAAATAATCCATAAAAAATAGGGGAGTGGCACCACATACGGCAATATCGTTTACACAGTGGTTTACAAGGTCCTGGCCAACGGTATTGTATCGTCCCGCTTTAAACGCAACGATAAGTTTGGTTCCTACACCATCTACGCTGCTAACCAGAACAGGCTCTTTCATCGACGTAAAATCTGGTTGGAACAAGGCACCAAATCCACCGATGTTACTCAAGACAGATACATTATGTGTCTCTTTTACAACATCTTTGATAGAATTAACGAGTTCTTCACCGGCTTCAACATCAACGCCTGAATCTTTATAGGTAATCTGTTTTTTCGTCAAATCGAGTATATTTGATTAGGAAGTTCATATAAGATAGAAAGAAAAAAAGAGACCATTTAAGAGGATTTCCTTCACTTATCCACAGGAGTTTACAAATAAGATGAGATTTTAATTTTTGTAGTATAGTAGTAGTGTCTGTGGATATGTGGAAAACTTATTTATCCATTTTTAGTAATAAACTTGACACCCGATTGTTAATAATTATGTGTATAACTTTATTAATAAAAACAATTACTTAACGTACTCATAAAAAATCTATTAACAATTCTATATATTTTTTACATATGCTTATTTAAAAGTTATTGACTCGAAAAGTTATTCTTCATTGATGTGTATAATTCGTATTTATTGTGGATCGGTGTGAACAACTGAACCAATATATTTTTAACTTCTGTTCTCCACATTAAAACCTGAAGTTATCAACAAACTTATCAACAGATGAAAATTATCGTTCAGAGAGTGAGTAGCTCTTCCGTAGAGGTTGACGGTGGTGTTACAGGTTCTATTGATCACGGTCTTATGCTGCTCGTTGGTATCCATGAATCAGATTCTAAAGAGGATATTGAATGGTGCTGTAATAAAATAATAAGCCTCAGAATTTTTGAAGATGATGACGGAAAAATGAATCTTTCAGTTTCTGATGTTGAAGGGGGAATTTTATTAGTTCCAAATTTCACTCTTTATGGCGATACACGGAAGGGTACCAGGCCCAGTTTTATAAAGGCTGCACCTCCCAATATAGCTGAACCGCTCTACAATAATTTAGTAGATGAGTTTAAACGTATCTTTGGTGGACCTGTTGAAACGGGTATATTTGGTGCTATGATGAATGTTAAGCTTGTTAATGACGGACCTGTTACGCTATTGGTGGAGAGATAATGTCGGTTATATTTATTTTTATTGATGGTGTGGGACTTGGTCTGAACAACGACAAAAATCCTCTTGCTTCAAAGTCCTGGACATCTCTTTCATATTTTACAGAAAAAAAAGGGCTGCATATACGATGCAAAGAAATTGACCGTCCCGGACATCTTTTCAGGCCGATTGACGCGAATCTCGGTGTATCGGGTCTTCCTCAGAGCGGAACGGGACAAACCACGCTCTTTTCGGGTGAAAATGCTTCAAAAATTGCCGGTAAACACTATGGTCCGTTTCCATATTCCACTACACGTTATTTGCTTGAAGAGAAAAGTCTTTTTCATAAGGTTTTAGAGCTTGGCAAAAAACCAGTTTTCATGAATGCATACCCGGATCTTTTTTTTAAAAAGGCTGAAAAACGAGATCGCTGGACAGCTACTACTTTAATGGTAAGGTCGGCGGGAATTCCTCTGTATCGGGAGAAACATGTTAAGTCCGGCAAGGCTATTACAGCAGAAATCACTCAAAATGTATGGAGGGAGAAACTAAATATAGATGTACCTGTTATCACGTCAGAAGAAGCAGGTGAACGAGTTATAAAAGCGTCTCAAGAAAACGATTTAGTGCTGTATGAATTCTTTCTGACGGATAAGGCCGGCCACAGAATGGATTATGACTACGCAGAGGAGATAAGGGAATTACTGGATCCGTTTTTAATGACTTTGATAAAAAACATATCCAAAAAGGATACTCTTGTCGTAACAAGTGATCACGGCAACCTTGAAGACTTATCTACCAAAACGCATACCCGAAATCCCGTGCCGCTGTTTGCAAAAGGGAATACTGCTCCATTCAGAACGGCAAAAACATTGATGGACGTGACGCCCGCTATATTATCTGTATTAAAAACGGATGATATATACTCCCCGGAAGAGTTCTTTAGGACAGGTGATGAATAATATGAAAACAGCGATTATAGAAATGTGTATCACCCTTAAAAATAAAAAGCCCGCTTTTTTAACGGGCTCTTTCATTCTTTAAACTGTTTAAACTTAGAATATCAGATTAGATTAAATCTTGTCCAGCACTGTTTGAATGCGTCGGAAGATTTCATCAATCGTCCCCATCCCATTTACCTCTTTAACGATTCCCTGCTTTTTATAATAGTTCAATACAGGTTCTGTCTCATCAAAGTAGACATTAAGACGGGTCTTAATCTTTTCAGGCGTATCATCTGAGCGGCCTTCTCCACGGGAAAGAATTCGGTTAATAAGCTCCTCCTGAGGAACTGATAGCGTCAGGAACAGATCAATGGATGTATCCTGTGAGTTAAGATACTTATCAAGGGCTACAGCCTGGGGAATGGTTCTTGGAAATCCATCAAGGATATAACCGTTGTCATATTTATCGTTTTGAAGTTCGTCTGTAACGAGATCCACGACTGTTTCATCAGGGACAAGTTTCCCTGCATCCAGAATCGACTTCACTTTTTTTCCAAGCTCAGTTTCATTCTTAATGTTGTATCGAAAAATGTTACCGGTGGAGAGGTGAGGGATGTTATAATGAGAGCTGATTTTTTTGGCTTGCGTACCTTTACCGGCTCCCGGTGGTCCAAACAGAATTAATTTCATGGATCAATGGAATATTAATACGGGTTTGATGAATTCACTATCTGAAGCGAACCCAGAGGGTCATGTTGAAGTGTACAGAAAATGGAAAGCAAACGGATGGTTAATGAATATCCGTTTGCTTCAGAAATAAACTGTTATTTTTTCTTTTTTGGAGCTTCAACGGCTTTCTTTTCCCGGATTCGGGCAGACTTACCTGTACGCTCACGGATGTAAAACAGTTTTGAACGGCGAACGCTTCCACGTTTTTTCACTTCTATCTTTGCGATAAAAGGAGAGTAGAGTGGAAAGATACGCTCAACACCTACGCTGCCCGACATCTTACGGACTGTAAATGTTTTGTTTGCGCCACTTCCGCGCTCATTAATCACAACGCCCACATACTGCTGAATACGCTCTTTTTCACCTTCACGTACACGATAGTGAACATTTACGGTATCCCCTGCTACAAATTCAGGCAGGTCGTCGCGCATCACTGTTTGTTCGATTAATCTTAGTTTATCCATTGGTTTATTCTTTATTACTGGCGTTAGTTATTCTTGTCAAATTTCTTGTAAAGATCAGGGCGTCGTTTTTTTGTTGTATCCAGCGACTGATCGTGTTTCCACTGTTCAATTTTTTTATGATCACCTGAGGTCAGTACAGAAGGAACATCAAGTCCCTTGAATGACGACGGACGTGTATAAACAGGACCTTCAAGCAGCCCAGACTGAAATGAATCAGATAGTGCGCTTTCAGCATCTCCAATCACACCCGGTATCAGGCGCGTGATTGCATCAGCCATGACCATTGCCGGGAGTTCGCCGCCCGAGAGTACGTAATCCCCGATGGAATATTCAGCTGTTATTAATTGATCAATAACTCGCTGATCCACCCCTTTATAGTGGCCGCATAAAATTATCAGATTTTCACTGACCGATAGCCGATTGGCATCTTTCTGATCAAATTGCTTACCATTCGGAGCCGTGAATATGATGTCATCATAGTCCCGTTCTGCCTTCAGCGATTCGATACAGGAGAATATCGGTTGCGGAGTCAGTACCATTCCGGCGCCTCCGCCATAGGGATAGTCATCAATCTTCAGATGTTTATCCTCCGTATAATCCCGCAAATCGTGAATGTGAATATCTACCTGACCGTTGTCCCTCGCCCGACCCACAATACTGTGGCTAAGCGGACTCTCAAGGAGGGCAGGCACGGCAGAGATAATATCAATCCGAAGCATTCTATTCTTCCTCCATTAGCTGATCGAGATTCTGACACTTAATGATACGCTTATCATGATCTACATCAGACACGTATTCATCCACAAAAGGAATTAAAAGTGATGCTTTGCCGACCTTAGCTTCCAGGATTGAATGTGCCGGGTTATCCATTACATCCAAAACGGAACCAATGAGCTCAGCGGTTTCAACAGAAATGATGTCATATCCGGTGAAATCCACCTCGTCAATTTCATCTGAATCTGTGTCAGCTTCGGGATCGAACTGATCCGAATAGAGAGCTTTATCTTTAACTTCTTCGGCTTCTGTCCGGTTGGTGATCATATCAAATTTTACAAAGAACGAAACACTGTTTCTTTTTTCCTCTGTGTAAACATCTTCTATTCGCAGAGGACGATAGCCTGACCGATGATGATTAATGTAAACGATCTGGTTTTCGCTAATAAAAGTGGAAGCGTACGGGCTGTCTGGCTCAAACCGGACATACCCATCGAGACCACGCGGGCGCCCAATGCGCCCGATTTCATGTAACCGCGAATTCATTACAGTCTCCGGGTTAGTTTGTCTGGTGATTACTCAGACTGTTTGCTTTCCCAGGCTCGCTGAACCGTTACACGATCTTCATCGTCGGGTACAAATCCTTTAAGATCTTCAAGAGCTGTATCTTTGATATGATCGATTGCTTCAGTTGCGTTCATATCGGTTGATACCTGAGCCGGAGCTTCTTCTTTCTCTTCGTCAGAATCATCAGCTTTTGCTTCAGTTTCTTCTTCAGCGACGGCTTCAGCTTTTTTCTCCTCTACTTTTTCTTCTTCTTCAGAATCATCTTCCTCAGCGGCGTCGGCTTTTGCCTCTTCTTCCTTGGAATCTTCTTCTTCCTCAGTTGCTTTAGCTGCTTTCTCTTCCTCTTCTTCTTTTTCAGAGTCGTCAGCTTTTACTTCTTCAGCTTCCTCAGCCTCTTCAGTAGCTGTGGCTTCTGCTTCTTCTTTTTCTTCGGCTGGAGCTTCTTCTACTTCAGCGGCAGCTTCATCGTCTGCCTTTGCTTCGGTTTCCGGTTCCGTTTCTTCAGATTTTTTATCAGCTTCCAAAGCAGCTTCTATTTCACCGGCAGGTGTCTTAGGTTCTTCTTTCGCTTTCTCTTCCTCTTCTTTCGCTTTGGCTTCTTCAGCTTTTTTGCGTTCGAGTTCCTTAGCAGCTGCAGCAGCTTTCTCTTCAACCTGCTTTTTGTACTCTTTCTCTTCAGCTTTCAGGAGCTCTTTTTGCTGTTCTTTACGGCTGATAGAATCTTCGCCTGATTTGGCTTCTTTTGCTTCACGCCATTCAGTGAGTGCGGCTTCAATTTCTTCTTCGCTCTTTCCCCATCGCATAAGGTGCATTTTATACATAATGCCCTCGCCCTTCAGAATGTTGCGAACGGTATTGCTTGGCTGAGCACCAATTTTGAGCCAGTGGATAATACGTTCTTCATCATAAGTAAGCTCTTTTTTCTCACTTACATTGTCGAATCGACCAAGTCGTTCAATAATACGCCCATCACGGGGTGCACGGCTATCAGCTACCACAATGTGGTAAAATGGTCTCTTTTTTCTACCTTTTCTTTGTAAACGTAACGTAATCAATGATTTACTCCTAGTTTGTTTGTGTGTGTAATTCGGTTATTTATTGCCAAATGGCAGATTTTTGAGCCCTTCCATCGCACGGCCCATCTTGTTCATTTTCGACATTGTCTTCATCATCTTTTTCATCTGCGTAAACTGCTTCATCAGCTCATTTATTTCACGAACAGATGTGCCGGAACCTTTGGCAATTCGCCGTCGCCGGCTGCCGTTTAGCAGAGTGGGGTCTTGCCGCTCTTCGGGAGTCATGGAATAGATAATGGCTTCAATCGGCTTAAATGAATCTTCGCTGAAATCGGCATCCTGCATCGCTTTATCTGCGCCCGGAATCATACCAACAAGATCGGAAACATTCCCCATCTTCTTGATCTTCTGAATCTGCTCGAGGAAATCTTCAAGATCAAACTTATCAGACTTGATTTTCTTCTGCAGTTTCTGTGCCTGATCTTCGTCGTATTGCTGCTGGGCTTTTTCCACAAGGGATACAACATCACCCATACCTAAAATACGCTGAGCAAGGCGGTCGGGATAAAACGGCGACAAGGCGTCGAGTTTTTCCCCTGTACTCATAAATTTGATTGGCTTGCTAACAACATGGCGGATAGATAAAGCTGCACCGCCGCGTGTATCACCGTCGAGTTTGGTGAGAACAACGCCGTCAAAATCGATTGTCTCGTTAAAAGCTTTTGCTGTATTTACTGCATCCTGACCGGTCATGGAATCTACAACGAAGAGAATTTCATCCGGATTAACAGCTTCTTTGATGGCGGCTACTTCGTCCATCATTTTCTCATCCACATGAAGGCGGCCTGCGGTATCAATAATAACGGTGTCGAGCGCCAGGCTTTTTGCCATTGATACGGCCTCTTTAGCAACACGGACCGGATCTTTCTGTTGAATGGAATAGACGGGGACATCAATAGAATCAGCCAGTGTTTTCAGCTGATTGATGGCAGCGGGACGATAAACGTCGGCCGCGGCAAGAATAGGATTGCGGTTATTCTCAGTTTTGAGATAACGGGCAAGCTTACCGCAAAACGTAGTTTTTCCAGATCCCTGGAGACCGGCTACCAATATAACGGTAGGTGGTTTTTGAGAGACATTCAGATCCACACGCTCTTCGCCGAGCATGGTAACCATCTCATCAAAAACAATTTTGGTAAATTGTTGTCCTGGGTTAACACTGGTAAGGACATCTGAACCCATGACGCGTTCTTTCACATCATCGGTGAATTTACGAGCTACTTCAAGGTTCACATCGGCATCAAGGAGAGCACGGCGTATTTCACGCACGGTTTCTGCAATGTTGACATCCGTGATCCTCGATTTACCCTTCAGTGATTGAACGGCGGATTCTATTTTAGAAGACAAATCTTCAAACATAACGAGTCAATAAGTAAGTATATGTATATGCACATAGTGCAGAGTCTCCAATGATACGGACATCCCCTGATCTTATCAACATTGGATGTGGATAATTTTCAATGAATTTAAATGACAGCACCCGTCGGGTCTGTCAGTGCGGTGAAGACATATTGGTTAGTTACATAAATTGTCGAAGCGCTAATGCGTTGAACCCGACGCTGTCAGAAACCGGAAAAGCACCGGAATGCTGACAGGTCTAAAATCTCAACCTGACAGCACCAGCCGGATCTGTCAGCGTTGTGAGACATATTGGTTAGTCACATAAATTGTCGAAGCGCTAATGCGTTGAACCCGACGCTGTCAGAAACCGGAAAAGCACCGGAATGCTGACAGGTCTAAAATCTCAACTAAGAACTCTATATTTCGAACTGATAGCTGAACATGTTATTTTGGTCGAAAATAAAGCTAACTGTAATCAACATTTATTACTATGTCAGATCAAAAAGGGTATGGACTGTTAAAGGGTAAAAAAGGAATCATATTTGGCGCGCTCGATGAGCGGAGTATCGCCTGGCGCATCGCACTGGCCTGTAAAAGAGAAGGAGCTGATTTCGTATTATCCAACGCCCCGATCGCACTTCGGCTGGGCACCCTTGATGCACTGGGTGAAGAGACTGATGCATCCATTATCCCATGCGACGTTTCTGATGAAGAGGATGTGGAAAAGCTGATGACACAGGTAAAAGAAGAATTGGGTGGCGTTGATTTTATTCTCCACGCTATTGGAATGTCACCAAACATCCGCAAAAAGAAAGAGTACAAAGATCTTAACTACAACTGGTATAATCAGACGCTGGATATTTCAGCGATATCTCTGCATAAAGTGCTCCACTTTGCTGAGAAGGAAGAGGTTTTAAATGATGGCGGTAGTGTTGTTGCACTTTCATACATCGGTGCGCAGCGAATCTTCTCCAAGTATTCTGATATGAATGATGCAAAAGCACTTTTAGAGAGCATCGCAAGAAATTATGGAAGCCGGCTCGCGGCTCGTGGTATACGGGTAAATACGGTGTCTCAGGCGCCAACAAAAACATCGGCGGGTTCCGGGATTAAAGGATTTGACAGCATGTATACGTTCGCAGAAAAAATTGCCCCGCTTGGAAACCCATCAGCCGATGAATGTGCGGACTATTGTGTGACCCTTTTCTCCGACCTGACGAAAAAAGTGACTATGCAGAATCTCTATCATGATGGCGGATTCGTGACATCAGGAATCTCAGAAGAGATGATTGACGGTCTTGTGAAGCTTTATGCGGATGAGGAGTAGTTAGGTTATTAGTAGATTGGTTAATTAGTTAACTGGGGACAGTTTATCTCCCCTTGAGGGGAGATCATATTGTTCGTTCAGAACAAGATGCGAGGGGTGTTGAGTAACAATTTGATGGCTACTTAATAGAAATGTTGAGTCAGATTCTAGCTCAGTAAATCATCCCCCATTGCCCTCCGTCGGCTGACGGAGGGACATTCTTTGGTCAGCTTATAATCACAAGAAGTCTAAATCTAAACTTCTTGTTGTCAAAATTTAAGCAGTAAACGAAATGACAAAAAAGATTCTTGGTATTGATCCCGGATCCCGTTCAACAGGCGTGGCAATTCTTGTTGAAAATAATGGGTCCTACACTGCAGAATTGTGTGACGTACTCCGAATGGAAAAGATGGATAGCCATAACGACCGCCTGCAGTACATTTTTATTGAGATAACAAAGCTCATAAAAAAGCACCGACCAACTCAGTGCGCAGTCGAAACGCCTATCTATGGTATTGACCCCCTGGCAATGTTAAAACTTGGACGGGCACAGGCCGCTGCCATTCTGGCGATTACGAACCAGGAGCTTCACGTTGAGGAGTATTATCCGAAAACGGTAAAAAAGGCGATTACGGGCAATGGAAACGCTAGTAAAAAACAGGTGGCGTTTATGCTGGAGCGTATGATTGTTTTACCAGAAGAAAAACTTAGCAACGATGCGACGGATGCTCTTGCTGTTGCCTGGTGCCATCATACCAAATCGGGTATCATAACTGCAAGTGGCGGAAAAAAACAAACTCATCAAAACAACAGGAAGTCGAGCTGGGCTGCGTTCATCGAAGACAACCCTGATCGCGTAAAATAGTAAATAATGAGCTGTACATGATTGCATATTTAAAAGGTGAAGTGGTAAAAAAATCTACGGGACAACTTATTCTTGATGTGTCTGGAGTTGGATATAGTGTGGAGGTGTCCACACAAACTCAGGACAAAATTCCAGGTATTGGAAGCAAACTCAAACTTCTGATATATCACCATTTCACCGACAGTGATCAGCGCCTGTTTGGGTTTACAGAACAAAAAGAGAAAAATTTATTTGAGCGCCTGATAACAGTAAAAGGGATCGGGCCTAAACTGGGGCTGACAATTCTGAGCGGGATGCCGGCCGGTGAACTTATTCAGGCAATTGTTACCCAAGACACGGGCGCTCTCTCAGGAATTTCCGGAATTGGCAAGAAAACAGCTCAGCGAATGGTATTGGAGCTCAAAGATAAGCTGTTCGATGAATCAGAATCGTCAGTTGTTTCTGATGGAGGCCAGCGGCGCGACAGGCGGGAAGAGTCTGTTTCGGCACTTCAGGCCCTTGGTTTCAAAAAACAGGATGCCGCTAAAACCGTATCAAAAATTATATCAGACAAACCCGACTCAGATGTATCTGATATTGTGAAACGGGCACTGGCAGAAATGAAAAGGTAATAGTTTGTTAACACCTGTTTAGTATTTTGAAGCTGACGCAGTGAATGGCTGCACGCATAATACCGGAAACAAACCTAATTATTTTGTCAGCACACACCGTTTTAGTCGTCGATGATGAACAAGATCTTTTAGATCTGATTGAATATAATCTCAAAAAAGAGGGATACAAGGTCTTAAAAGCAGAAGATGGGCTTGAGGCACTAAAAATTGCCAAAGAACATAAGCCCGATCTCGTTCTACTGGATATTATGATGCCCAAGATGGATGGCCTGGAAGTTTGTGATAAAATGAGATCTGACCCTGAACTTCAGCACATTCCGATAATATTTCTAACGG
The DNA here is from genome assembly GCA_964625635.1 of uncultured Rhodohalobacter sp. Classification (GTDB taxonomy): domain Bacteria; phylum Bacteroidota; class Rhodothermia; order Balneolales; family Balneolaceae; genus SW132. The sequence continues at coordinate 5,387 of CAZVEP010000077.1, read as the reverse complement.
CCCGAAGCGATGAAAAAACAGAAGTCGAAGGGCTCGATACGGGCGCTGATGACTACGTAACCAAGCCGATCAGTACCACAAAACTTATATCGCGAATCCGGGCGGTGCTTCGCAGGTATAATGAGACAGAGGAAGAAGAAGTTAAAAAGCTGGTGGTTCACGATCTCGAAATTGATAAGGACCGGTATATTGTAACGAAGGGAGATGAAGAGTTTCAGCTGCCGAGAAAGGAGTTTGAATTACTCTATTATCTTGCCGGACGAAAAGGGAAAGTCAGGGATAGACAAACACTTCTCAATAAGGTATGGGGCGATAATATTTATGTTGTAGACCGTACCGTGGATGTACATGTGCGGAAAATCAGGGAAAAACTCGGCGATCATTATATTGAAACCGTCAAAGGCGTCGGGTATAGATTTAAGGAATGAGCAAAGAACTTTCTGAAAATTCGTATCTCTCCGCTTTTGCAATCCGGTCAGCACTTCCCGGAGCCATCGTCACCGCAGCTGTTTTGTTTATCATTTTGAAATACGGCACCGGCAGCGAAACACCCGACGTTATTTTGTTTACAGCAGCAGGGTCGGTATCAGTTGGGGTTTTTCTCTATTTCTACCTTTTTTTTATGAATCGTCGCCGGTTCAAAATGCTCCATAAGATCACAAAAAACATTACCCGAAAAATATTTGAAGACTATGATGATGTAAAGATCGTAAGGCGTGATGAAATCGACCTTTTGACCAAGCGACTAATTCTTGCGAGTAAAACGGTTGAAAAAGAAATTCTACGTCTCAACAAAATTGAGAATTATAGAAAAGAGTTTATTGGTGATATTTCTCATGAGCTGAAGACACCAATCTTTGCAATCCAGGGGTTTTTAGAAACACTTCTCAACGGGGCACTTGATGATCCTGAAGTAAATGAAGTGTTTCTTCAAAAAGCGATGAAAAATGTCTACCGGCTTACCTATCTGACTAAAGATCTCATGGAGATTTCAAAACTTGAGACCGGCGAACTGAAATCAAACTTCCAGGAAATTTACCTGCGCGACTTAGTCCTGGATGTAATTGAAAATCTTCAGTATAAATCACAGAAAGAGAACGTCAATATTCATGTTCAGGAGTTTGACAAAAATCTGCAGGTAAAAGCCGACAGGAATCAGATAAAGCAGGTACTGATCAACCTGATTGAAAACGCGATCAAATATAACGTTCAGGGGGGATCGGTCGAGATTGGCGTGAAGCCTAATATAACCGACGATTCCCGGGTGTTTTTATATGTGAAAGACACCGGGATAGGAATAGAGCCAAAAGATATCCCCAGGGTAACTGAAAGGTTTTTCAGGGTTGATAAATCCAGATCACGCGAAAAAGGCGGAACCGGCCTCGGGCTTTCCATTGTGAAGCATATTATTGAGGCACACGGCGAAACACTTTCAATTGAAAGCAGCAGTGACGGTACGGAATTCAGTTTTACGCTTACCAAGGTTAATCACATCCTTTAAAACTGAACTTGCCGGCAATTGGGGCATCGTGAACAGAGATTAAAGCTAAAAAATTAGTTCTTATCTCCTATTCGCGTTAATTTAGCCTCACGTTTTATTATATATCGCACATTAAGTAGCTGCTGGCGCAAACAGAGCAGCCTTTATGACTTTTGTCAAAGAAATTAAGCCAAAGAGATATTTATGATCTACGCAGTAATTATGGCGGGCGGAACCGGAACCCGATTCTGGCCAAAAAGCACAAGTAAACATCCCAAGCAGTTTTTAAAGCTGTTCGGTAAAGAGACAATGATTCAACAGACAGTAAATCGTTTATCTCCGTTTATTGAGAGTGAAAATGTGCTGGTTGTGACTAACTCTGATTATATACCGTTTGTGGAAAATCAGTTACCGTCAGTACCGGCCCATCAGGTTATTGGCGAACCCGTTGCAAGAAATACAGCGCCCTGCGTTGCTGCCGCTGCTGCTATTCTTCATAAAATCGATCCTGACTCCACGATGGTCGTGCTGCCTGCAGATCACCGGATTGAAAACAGAGAGCGTTTTTTAAATGTGCTGGATGGAGCATCTAAGCTTGCGAATGAATCGGAAGCGCTGATTACAATCGGCATCGAGCCGAACCGGCCGGAAACGGGTTATGGATATATTCAGTACGATAGTGATACCAAATCTAAAGCGGGCAATTTTTCAGCCTATACAGTCAAGAATTTTACGGAGAAACCCGAACTTGAAAAGGCAAAGTCATTTCTCGAGTCAGGAGATTATGTATGGAACAGCGGAATGTTTATTTGGAAAACATCAGCCATTTTATCCGCATTTGAAAACTATCTGCCTGAGATTTATGAACTGACCCTGGAGTTGGTTAAATCTGACGTTACTGATAAGGACGTCAGAAAGTTTTATGAAGCGTGTCCGTCTATTTCGGTTGATTACGGCATCATGGAAAAGGCGGAAAATGTAAAGGTAATCCCGGCTGAGTTTGGCTGGAATGATGTGGGAAGCTGGCGGTCAGTGCACGACCTGGCTACCAAGGACGACAATCAAAATTCCTTCGATCCTGCTGATACGGTTGCTTTGAATTCTCAATCAAATCTCGTTCAGTCCAACAGCGGTAAGCAGGTGGTTTTGATAGGTGTTGATAATGTAGCAGTAGTCGAAACAAAAGATGCCATCATGGTACTGAACCTTGATTGCGACCAGGACGTGAAAAAAGTAGTTGAGCAATTTAAAGCCGATCCTGATAAGAAAGAACTGACGTGATAGAAAAGGAATTGGTCACTGTCATCCCGTCCCCCGAGTAAAAACGAAAAGTCATCCCGCACCTGATGCAGGATCTCCCATTCCATTCAGCGGTGAATTTTGCCGGTGGCTAAACGTTCATTTGTGCAAAGAGAGTAGATCGCGGGTCAGGGGCCCGCAATGACGGAGGAAAATAAACTCACAAGCTTATTTCAAGCATATCATAGGCAAGCTTCACATCATCCGGAAGTTTATCGTTGCTATATTGATGATCCACATATGAATTCATGTGAATGAGGTAGGTTTGATCCACTTTAAGTTCACTAGCCAGTTCCACTGCCTCTGGGATAGTAAGATGAGTGGGATGGTCGGGGGCCCAGCGAAGCCCGCTCAGGATTAAAACTTTACTCCCTCTTACTTTCTCTTTTGTTTCGTCCGGTATGGATTTTACATCAGTCATGTACGAAAGGTCACCAATTCGATATCCCTGTACATCAATTTTGCCATGATTGTAGATAAGTGGTGTGATCGTCAGATCGTTAAATTCGAACGACTCTGTGGTTTCATGAATATCAATGTTGGTTGAGCCGGGGTATTTATTATCCCCAAACATGTAACTAAATCTTTGGCGGATAGAGTTGGCGGTACGCGGGCTGGTGTAAAGCGGGATGGCAGATTTCTGAACGTAATTGTAGGACCTCAGGTCATCCAGTCCCGCAATATGATCCATGTGTTCGTGGGTAATAAGTACCGCGTCAACCCTCTTGATGTTGGATCGAATAGTCTGGAGCCTGAATTCGGGGCCGGTATCAACAATAAGCGAGGTTTCATCTGTTTCAACCCAAATTGAGCACCTGTACCTCTGGTTCCGGGGATCACCGTTAATATTTTCACTTCCAAATCCGCCGGCAACCGGAACTCCCATCGACGTTCCCGTTCCTAAAAAGGTGCATTTCATGGTATCCGTTTTACAGGTCTTCAATAGGTTCACTAAAGCGATCGATCCGTGCCCAGAGATCTTCAAGTTCTTTTCGTACAGCGGGTTTGATGAAAATTTCATCGGCACGATCAACTTTTAAAACGCGTGCCATGATCGCCGCTTGCGATTGAGGGGGTTTATTTTTGTTAACCACAATCAGCATTTCACCTTCTATAACACATTGATCGCCGCGAAAGCTCCCGCGCTCTTTTCGAATAGTATAGCCAAGTTTTTCACAAAGTGATTCAAGTTCAAGCAGCAGTTTTTCAATTTTCATACATTTAAAAAGCTAATCCGAGTGTAACAGAATGAGATTGGTAGCTGTAGTCGTTTTGAATTCCTTCAATATCATAATCTCTGTAGTCAAAATCATATCCGAAGACAAGGGCTGAAGAGCCAAAGACATCGTTAAAATAGAATCGGGTTGACACTAGTCCCCTGAACAGGCGCCCGCCAAAGAGATTTCCTTGTGAAAAGCTAAACCCAATGTTGGGTGTCGCCCGCAACGCCGCACCAACCCGGCGGTTAACCTGGTATCGCATGCTCAGGCCGGTTCCAAGTGAGAATGAACTTTGCTGGAAGTTATTGTTAGAACGATCAACTTGTACGCTTTTCAGATCGGTCCCGATTTGGACGGGAAGTGCAAGGATAAATTTTTCTGAGCGGGTAAGTGCAAAGTCGTTATATAGAAGAGCGCTGATATTAACATAAGAGCGGTCGTCAATCCCGGTGAGTTTACCGCCAAAACCGGCAGAAATATTCAGGCCGGGATTCTCTATTCGCAATCTTAGTATGCTGCCGTTGAACTCCGCCTGGTCTTCAGCTTCAACATCGCCGCCTGTAAACTCTAAATCAGCAAACTCAAGCCCTAATGCTATTGTACTATATGATTGAATTCTCAGAGGCTGCCGGTCTTCTGCTTCTCCAACAGAAAACATCTGGGCCTGTAATGTGACAGGGATAAATGTGAGGAGGCCTAACGTAAGAATGATAGATTTTTTCAAAACAGGGAATGCTCGTGCAGATTATTAACTTTAAGAACTGAACTTACAACACAACGCCATGAAATTAAAAATATTCGCAATAATTCCACTTTTATTAAGCATGATGGCCTCAACCGACATCAACCAAATTTATGATGCTGAAGCTACCACGATTGATGGTGAAAATATAACACTCGAAAAATATGAGGGTGACGTGATTCTTATTGTCAATACAGCTTCTGAATGCGGTTATACTCCCCAATACAAAGGGCTTCAGGAATTGTATGAAACTTACTCTGATGAAGGTTTGACCGTACTGGGGTTTCCTGCAAATAATTTCGGCGGACAGGAACCTGGATCTGATGAAGAAATTCTTCAGTTTTGTGAAATAAACTATGGTGTGGAATTTCAGATGTTTTCCAAGGTTTCAGTGAAGGGAGATGATATACACCCACTTTTTAACTACCTAACAAATACTGAAAACCAGGATTTTGAGGGAGAAATAAAATGGAATTTTGAAAAATTTCTGGTTGACAGGAACGGAAATCTTGTCAGAAGGTTTAGAAGTTCTGTAGAGCCAATGAGCAATGAATTAACAAGCTCAGTAAAAGAATTACTATAAGGTATTAGGCTTTTATCCCATCACCATCCCGATAGAGGATCACAATTGATTTTGTGGTCCTCA
>CAZVEP010000076.1:0-16130 GCA_964625635.1 uncultured Rhodohalobacter sp. | reverse complement strand
AAGCCGTAAAGTATTATTTAACAATACTTTACGGCTTTTTTATTTTCTACTGTAAAAGAATTGTGAAACAAATCCCCTCTTTACTCCACTAAAATTTTGCTTACACTTTGAGAGTGATACGATGACATTTATGTAAGTCTTAAAACAAGCATCATCTCTCTAAATATTTTTTGATTAGTAAATCGTTAGTAAAAATTCCCATCGAGCGTAATTTTCTAGTGACGTTTATTTACTATTTGCTCCTTCTAAAATCCTAAATAGAGCAACCAGTGAACTGGCTTAATCCCCTAAATACTGGACAGTGTTTCTGTAAAGATCCTCCATAGGAGGGGCCGTTGCAAGAGCTTTTTTAAGCTCCCTTTCTTTTACCACATCAATACCCAAACTCAGTAGGTAATTGTAGAGACTCAGGTAGTTGATTCCTGAGTGAATAGGGCTGAAAATATCTATTATCCCCTGAGGTAAAATTTATGGCATTTTTTTTATTCAGCTTTATTTCGCTATAATGATAATGAACACAATGTGCTTTCCTTTTTTTCAGCTAAGATTGTGGAATTAATTCGCCTGGCTTTGCTTCTCGATTGCGCCAGAAAATTTGTGGGATAAACAGTCATTTTCCCATCGCATTAAATGACATGCTTAACCGTAACTCCTTAATAATATAGTCATGGATAAAGCTGCCTTTCACCCCGATCCCTCCAATATTATGAAAATCGGTATGGGCTTTTTTACTTCAAAAGTCTTACTTACGGCTGTCAATGCGGGCCTGTTTACCCGCTTAAGCAAAAACCCCCAAAACATTAATCAGATCAAGAATCATATGGGGTGGACGTGTACGGATCGGCATGCAATGGATTTTTTAGACACCCTTCATTCACTCGGTTTTTTGAGGCGTGAAGGTCTTGGATTGGATTCTGTTTACAGCAATTCACTTGAATCAGATGTTTTTTTAGATGAAAATAAGAATGGTTACATCGGTGGTATGTTGAAGATGGCCAATAATCGATTATTCAGGTTTTGGGCTGACCTGGATTTGGCATTGAAAACCGGGGCTGCACAAAATGAATCCAAGTATGGGGATGATATTTTTGAAGCTATATACAGTGATCAGGAAAAGCTTAAAGAGTTTATTCATGCGATGACCGGAGTGCAGATGGGTAACTTTGTGGCCTTCGCAAACAACTTTGATTTTACTAAATATAGATCACTTTGTGATGTTGGTGGATCCGGTGCAACCTTGAGTATTCAGGTGGCGATGCATCAGCCACACATGTCTTGCACAAGTTTAGATCTACCTCCTGTTCAACCGATAGCCAATGAAAACATTCAGAAGTTTAAGGTGGGTGACCGGGTAAGAGCAATAAGTGGCGATTTCTTCGTAGATGACTTTCCCAATGCAGACATCATTGTAATGGGGAATATATTGCACGACTGGGGCATGGATAAAAAGCAAGTGCTGATTAAAAAGGCTTATGATGCATTACCAGAGAACGGAGCCTATGTTGTTATTGAAAATATCATTGATGATGAGAGAAACAGCAATATCTTTGGCATGACAATGAGCCTAAATATGCTCATTGAAACCCAGAATGGATTCGATTTCACACTGTCTGATTTTTACAGCTGGACATCAAAAGCTGGTTTCAGTTCTGTAGAACTCCTTCCACTCGCAGGTCCATCAAGTGCAGCTATAGCCTATAAATAAAGGTCTCCCAGTTCGGTAGTTTATCAAATTGAATTATCCGGCTGAATTTTTTTGCCATGCCCAATATAAAAATGGTTCGGCTTTTATAGCCCTCATGTCGGTTAAACAAGTCATTTTTGGTATTACATTATTTGTATATCTCAAAAAATATAGCGAGACTTTAAAATCTCCGCTCGAAAGCTTCCGGCGAAATACCTGATGGGTGTTTATTTGAAATGATGAATCAAATGGATATCAAGTCACAATAAATCTCAACGACGTCATTCAAAACCCCTTCTACTAAATCTTTATTCGTTATTCTGATTCGTCGGCTTAGGGTGTACGATATTACATTCTTTCACCAAGGGTTGAAACCCCGGGCTATCAAACAGGTTGCTCCTCCGGTGCAGAATGATCCTCAATTTCATACCTGCAGCTAAGAACCGAATTCCTTGTAACAATGAGCACAAAGTTTCGGCTGGCATCTACCATCTACTATTTACAATAATCTATATTTGTTCTTTAAGAGCCGTATTTTAGTATTTAAGAAGAGAAATTAATTTGATGATATGAGACAGTTCAACGTTGTGACATTTCTTCTACTACTCATCATATCAACTGCGGGATGCTCGGATCGGGAGCAGGTTCGGGTTGAGCGGAAAAACCTGGTGCAGGGTGTCTATGCTTCGGGTAATGTAATGCCCGTGGGGCACTACCAGGTGACCAGCAAGGTTTCGGGCATCATTGATGACATCCTGGTATCTGTGGGGCAGAATGTAGAGATCGGTACGCCGCTCGTTAAGCTTCAGAATCAGCCAAATGAAGCGAATCTTCAGATAGCGCGGAATCAGCTTGAGCTTACCCGGAAAAATGCTGCACCAAACTCTGATCTCCTCATTCAGCTCGAGAAACAGGTGCAAAGCTCACGGGCAGTCTTCAAACAGGATTCAACAGAACTTGCGCGCTATCGAAGGCTGAGTGATGATAATATCGGCTCAACACAAAATCTTGATCTGGCAGAACTTCGATACCAAACTTCCCAAAACAGCTACCAGATGGCGGTGAGTAAACTCAGGGAAACTCGCGACCGACTGGATGTTGAGCTTGATAATGCACGGAATAACCTGCTTGCACAGCAAAGCCGGACCAGAGACTATACCATTTTGTCTGCTATTGAAGGCAAAGTATACGATATCATGCCTGAAAAGGGCGAGCTCATCGCCGGTAGCCGTCCCATCATGGAGATCGGGGCTGCCAACCAATTTGAAACCGAACTGCAGGTGGATGAAACGGATATTGTGATGGTTGAGGCCGGACAGCCCGTATACTATGAACTGGATGCGGTTGAAGACACGGTGCTCAGTGGCTCAATCAGCCTCATTTATCCGCGAATCAATACCATCGAACGTTCAGCCAAAGTCATCGCCTCCATCAACCCGGGAGAATACCCCTTGTATCCGGGCATGGCGCTGGAGGCCAATATTGTAATCAGGGAAAAGGACGATGTGCTGGTCATTCCGGTCACCTACATCAACGAAGAGAATGAAGTAATCCTTGAAGATGAAAGCCGAAAAAAGATTGAAACCGGTATTCGGGATCTTACCAATGTTGAAGTTTTATCCGGTCTAAATGAAGGAGATGTGATCTTAAAACCTGAATCATGAATCGTTTACCCATCCTTAAGATTGTTTATACACATCTTACAAGCCGTAAGCGGCAAACGATCGTATCGATGCTGGGAGTAACATTCGGAATTACAGTATTCATTTTTCAGGCGGGCGTGATTACAGGCCTCCAGGATTTCTTCATTGAAAAGACGATCAACTCCACCGCTCATATTCATATCTATCAGGATAAAAACCAAAAATCCCCTCCGGTTCTGCAAAAAATCTATTCGGCAGATGAAACGTGGATTTCTGTACCCAACATCAAAAGCAAAAACGAGCTGCCTAAATTAAAACGCGGACTTCAAATCGTGGAAATTCTTGAGTCCTATCCCGATGTAACGGGAGTTTCCCCTAGTTTGAGCACACAGGCCATTTTCAAGATTGGTGTGTCGGATGTATCAGGGATCATCAACGGGGTCAACATCAGGAAAGAGAACCAGCTTTTTGACCTGGAAGAGGATATGGTGAACGGGTCCATCATCCGGCTGGAGACAGTGAACAATGGGATTATTCTCGGATCTGGTCTGTCTGAATCGCTGGGTACTAAATTAAACGATAATATTACCGCTGTGTCTCCAGGCGGAGTCGCCCTGCAAATGAAAGTGGTTGGCATCATTGATACCGGCTTACAGGAACTCGATAACAGCCGCGCTTACAGCAGTATTCGAAACGCTCAAAAGCTGATGAATGTGACAGGCAGCTACATCACCGATATCAACATTAAACTAAAGGATGTAGATCAGGCAGGTATCCTGGCCGATGAGTTTCAGTCACGATTTGGCTACACGGCTGAAGATTGGAAAGAGGCCAATGAAGGTATCTTTAGCGTCTTCAGAATTCAAAATATCGTCACTTACCTGGTGATCATATCAATTTTGCTTGTGTCTGGTTTTGGCATATTCAATATTCTTTCGATGATGATTTATGAAAAGATGAATGACATCGCCATACTGAAATCCATCGGGTATACGGATATAGATATCAGAAACGTGTTTCTCTTAGAGGCGCTCATTATCGGGTTTTTGGGAGGGCTGATTGGTTTAGTCATTGGCTTTGTGATCTCCTGGATCACCTCCGCAATTCCAACCAATATTGAAGGTATAATCTCATCAGAATACCTGAATATAAACTTTGATCCTCTGTTTTATCTACTCGCATTCGTATTTGGGCTGGTAGCCACAGGAATTGCAGGATATCTGCCGGCTAGAAAAGCGTCAAAAATTGACCCGATTAACATCATCAGATCTCAATAGCCGTGGCAAAAGTATTAGAGGCAAAAAACCTGAACAAGTATTTCCACAAACCGGTGGAATTTCACGTCTTGAAAGAGATCAATCTGACAATCAATTCAGGTGAATTTGTATCAATCATAGGACCGTCAGGCAGCGGAAAATCCACTCTCCTCTACGTCTTATCCTCTCTTGACCGGGAATATGAAGGGCAGGTTTTGCTGAAAGATATCGAACTGAAAACCCTGACAAATCATAAGATGGCTCACCTGAGAAACAAGTCAATCGGATTCATTTTTCAGTTTCACTATCTTCTGGCAGATTTTACCGCCTTGGATAATGTGATGTTGCCGGGGATGAAACTGGGAGAAATTACACATGAAGAGCTGGAAGAGAGAGCCTTAGAAAAACTGAACCTATTGGGCATTGCAGATCAGGCCAATAAAAAAATAAATCGGTTATCAGGTGGTCAGCAACAACGAGTATCCGTCGCAAGGGCGCTCATCAACAATCCCCGGATTATATTTTGCGATGAGCCAACCGGTAACCTCGATTCTAAGAATGCATCTGTTGTGTTTGATATGCTTAAGAACCTAACCCGTGAGTTCGACCAGACGATACTGATGGTTACCCATGACGATTCTTTTTCATCAAAAACAGATCGGCAGATTCAGTTATTGGATGGTAAGATTATAGATAGAGATTGAAATTTGGCGTGTAAGTGTTCTGCGAAATGCATTAAAGTCGTACCGACCAATGCTGAATAATCTCTACATAACCATGGCGGTCTACTTTGGATATATGCAAACTCATTGATACGAAGTGTCGCCTTCCATATGGTCCGTTCTGTTCCTGTGCGATCCGCGCGGCATCGGGCGGAGAAGCCGAGGGATCTCCCTGATATGGATTTACTTGTTTTAAGCATTACCAGCTCATGGTGTATTTTTGGACCCGGCAAAAACATCTATCTGATATGCCGTCCATCATCCAAACGATCTGGTCATCCTGAGCGAAGCAAAGCCCCCTTTGAGCTTTAAATACTTATCATACACCTTCCGGGTTAAAACACTTAGTATCCACTCTTGAAGAGTGCTAATCTTTCAGCTTAAACCAGGCCCATACGCCAATTCCTGCTACAAGTCCAACAGATCCTGCAAAGAGTGCAATGTTAATATCTCTCTGAATCCGCTCGGCGCGGCTGAGATAATCTGAACCCACACCGTTTTCAGCAATCATGTCTTCTATTTTATTTAATCGTTTTTCAATCTCGTGAGCCGTTTTCTCTTTAGTAATCATAATATCTTGATTTAAGGTCATAGATTTTAGTTTATGCTACTCATTATATAAAACGATAAATTCTCAGTGATGATTCAATGATATTCTTTATCACTGCTAATCAATACTTTATAGTATATCATCTTTTCTATTCTTCAGTCTCCTTACCCTTTTTCTCTTTTCGTTTAAACGGTTTGGATGCAAGTCTTAATGGTGCCGATCCCATGTAGCGAACCAGTTTTTTGCTGCCATCGTACACAATCCCAGCCAGCATTTTTGCTGCCTTTGCTGTGGCAGAATTACGAACAGACTGTCTCTCCTGCCGGACCAGTGCGCCGCAGTACTGCTGAGTCACTTTTCCAATACGAAGCGTCAGGAATGCGTTGGAACTTCCGGTGATTGCAGAGTTCACAATAAGCGCTGTTCCCGGTACCATCGACAAAACAGAGCCTATTCCCTGAGACATTGACGATTCCACAATCTCGTAATACTCAGCCTCATCGATACTGCTCGCGATAAAGGCTGTAATAAGTACGTTGGTGTAGAGATAACTCATATCCTTTAGCGATGGGCGCTGCTCATATATGTGGGCAATTTCCCAAATCAGGCGAAATTGAAGGCCCAGGATGAATAGCGCATCCAGTGCCCCATTCTGAGAGATAGCCGTAGTAATAAACGCCCGGTTAGCCGATCGTTTAATGGATAGGTCTGATTTCTCATCAAGCTGCGTTATAACGGCCTTTATATCATTCAACCCCTCTACCCTGTCAACATCCGCCACCGGGTTGCTGGAGAGCCTCTTTGCCAGCTTATTGATATATTTATCGTGAACCGGACCATCCAATTCCTTGGGAGGAATAAGCGGGCCTGGAAGCTTTATGTAAAGATATACGGGCGTGAGTACAGCCAATAGAAGAATGAGCATAAAAAAGCCAAGTGAAACCTGTCCCAGCACCGGGCTGATTTGCCCGAGTACTGCAGAAAACTGCACCAGTTGATTAACGATCACAATCAAAACGATTATCGTAATAGCGATCGAGAGTACAACAAGACTTTTTCTAACACTCTTGCTCATGATGGCCTGCAATTGTTTCCTAATTCGGCTTTTTCACATGCTATAATATACAATTTTTCCGGTTCAGATTTTAGCATGAGACGTATGACAGAGTGATGTCACTTAGATGGATTAGGTTGACAGAGACAATTCTTTGTATGACTAAAACCAATCAACCAATTCACGAAAAAATGAATGCAGATAACTACTCACCAATTAACGTTTTAAGTGTATTCAGAGGCATACCAACTGAAAAGCTCCCTTACCGAATTACCCCATACCGATTTGAAATGAAAAACGGATCATCACATCGCATTAAAGAAATCCGCCAGTTTCACAGTGACCGCCGCGGCAAAGGCCATCACTATCACTATATCATCGTTGCAGATAACGACCGTGTCTACCGTATCCTGTTCGACACCAACACCTTCAGCTGGCGCCTGATCGATAAAAGCAGTGCAGAACATGTTATTGCCAATGGGTAGTACATGTCTTTTCACTAGAAAGCGACCGAGCGGACTCCTTACCATTGACTGGTACTTTTTGCCAATCATACATTATTACATTTGCCCACCATCTCATTCCAAAGCCCTCCCTCTCTACGCGTAGAGAAGGAGACAAAGGGTGAGTCAGGATTGGATTTCCGTTAATGCTGGAATTTTATCGGGCATAGATTAAAATAGATCTGTGAACTGGAAGATGACTCCGGGCACAGACGAGAATTTCCAATCTATTGGTAGGAGGTATGAAAAGCTAAAATTCAATGCTACCAACCATATTCCAAAGTCCCGAGGCTGTCCAATAGGAATATTTGACTGATGAATGCCTTAAATTATTTAAGTCTACTTCGTGAACCTTTGAGTCTTCGAGTCTTCGTGGCAATCAATAGCCAGTTTTTGACACGAAGCCCCGAGGATACGAAGCAACACAAAGAATTTGTGCTACATATTTAAATTAAACTAAAATATTAAAGTCGAGCTGCGGCCAACAATACTTTTTGGACAGCCTCGAAACAGAGGGTGAGTCAATCATACAACCACCTACAATTCATCCACTATATCCCGGCCAAACCGATAGATAGTCCCGTCAAAGGACGTGATATACAGCTCATTGAACTGATCCACGCCAAATGATGAGATCCTGAAATCTGCATCGAAAATTTCGGTATTCACCGGATTCTCCAGGTCAGACGTGTCCAGTGCCCAGATCCTCCCTGACACAAAATCAGCATAAATGTAATATCCAATCAGACCGGGTATCCCGCTTCCGCGATAAACAAACCCGCCCGTGACAGAGCGGTCACCATTACTATGGTCATATTGAAAAACAGGCAGTTCAAGTCCTGATTGTTCACAATTGGTACCTGAAGGGTAGCAGCTTCGACCCTCCATAATATTCCAGCCATAGTTGAATCCGTTTTTAATTATATCGATCTCTTCCAGTTCATTCTGGCCAACATCGCCGGCCCAAAGGTCACCGGTTTCGGAATCAAAGCTAAATCTCCATGTGTTCCTGAGGCCATAGGCAAAAATCTCTTCCCGATACCCCTGATCATTCCCGACAAACGGATTATCGTTGGGAATTCCATACTCATTACCATTTTCCTTAGAATCTACATCAATTCGTAAAATTGATCCCAGCAGTGTACTTCTGTCCTGACCATTATTAAGTGGATCTCCGCCACTTCCGCCATCACCTGCCGATATGTACAGGTACTCGTCTGGCCCGAACGAGATGTGTCCGCCATTATGATTGCCATAGGGCTGATTGTAGGTCAATAAAACCGTTTCGCTGGCGGGATTGGCCAGGTTTGGATCATCTTGAGATACACTGAAACGCGAAATAACGGTTCTATCCGGAGAGGGCGCCGTATAGTTCACATAAAAATAGCCGTTTGTTTCAAAGTCAGGATGAAATGCCAGCCCCAGCAGTCCCTGCTCATTGGATAGATCAGTCACCCTGCCTTCGATGTTCAGAAATATATCCCGGTCACTAACCTCGGAATCATTTGAAAAAACAGATATGACGCCGGATTGTTCAACAACAAACAGTCGGTTCGTATCATCACCCGCATCAGTTATAGCAATCGGGCGGTTAAATGATAAGTTTGGGAATGCCGGTACCACAGTACCATCTGTAATGTTATCACCCCCATTGTCGATATCGTCATCTGAATCCGAACTAGTTGATTGAGTACAGGATATGCTTAATACGAATATGGATAGTAAAAGAATGACCAGACGCATAAAGTTTGGATATTTTGTTGATTGATTATAAAATATGTAACGAAAGTTTTTCTGACATCTTATAAATAGATGACCCAGGCCATGGAATGTTACAATTAAGCCCCTCATAATAGAGACATATTAAAGTGGCCAATTAATTCCATGCAGATCATTTTGAATGAAGCCACTATTAGTTGTGAGTTGCTTCTGAATTTTTACTCATAGTTATCTTGCTTTAAATAGGTCCGTTCAAAGACCATAATTGTGACAAATTGCGTGATCTTTATAATTAAAGCATAAACCTTTTATCGGTCTTATTTTACAGCCGTTGGGACATAACGAGTACAAAAAATCTCACGCAAAAGGTTTTATCAATTTTCTTAAGTAATTAATGAGTTGCAAAGTCACACCGTTTTTCAAATATTCCGCCATGAGATTAAATGGGTACAACTTTCACTTACTTAACCAAAAGGTGCTTTATGAGCTATACGATTGAAAAAACAGAAAATGAAAACATCGCAGTCATAACATTTGAAGGACGGCTTATGGGTGCCGAAACCGCTGAATTTCACGCAAAAATCAAGGAATTGATTGAGAGTGGTGTCACCACAGTCATTGGTGATCTTGGCGGTGTGGATTTCTTAAACTCCAGTGGACTCGGGATGTTTATTGCATCACTCACAAGTCTTCGAAAAGCAGATGGCGACTTTATTTTGTGTGAAGCATCCAAAAAAATTGAAAGCCTGTTTAAAGTGTCTAAACTGTTTTCCATTTTTAATTACTATCCAACCTTTGATAAGGCTATGAAGGCCGCTAAAAAGTAACAAATAAGTAACCTCAACGGAGTGTTATGACTTCTTACATAGCTGCAGCAGTTCAGATGAATAGTCAGCCCGATGTGGATCTGAATTTTGAAAGCGCCCGGAAATGGATCCGGGCGGCAGCTAACCAGGGTGCGGAGCTTGTAGGGCTACCCGAGTATTTTTCTTTCCTCGGAGATCTGGACGAACGTCAGGCAAAAGCCGAAGAAATCTCAAAACGATCATCCCAATTCCTCAGAGAAACAGCATCAGAGTTTAACGTAACACTGCTTGGAGGCACTATTCCGGTACCCGCTGGAAACGGTAAAACGTTCAACCGTTCTCTTCTTATTGATGAGTCGGGCGAAGTGTTGGCATCTTACGACAAAATTCATCTGTTCGATGTAAACCTGTCAGAAAAAGAGCAATACCGGGAATCTGACGATATCGAACATGGAAAAAATAGCCCCGTAGCTGTAAAAACTGGTCGCCTGGGAACGCTTGGACTGAGTGTATGCTATGATCTTCGTTTTCCTGAACTCTACAGAGCGCTGATGGATTTACAGGCAGATCTTCTTACCGTGCCTTCCGCATTTACCGCTACTACTGGCAAAGATCATTGGAAACCTTTATTGAGAGCACGAGCCATTGAAAACACGGCCTATATTTTCGCCCCTGCACAAACCGGCTCTCATGGTAAAAACAGAGTGACTCACGGACACGCAATGATTATCGATCCCTGGGGAACCGTGATCGCAGATGCCGGCATCGAGCAGGGTCTAGCAATTGCGAAAATTGATGCAGAGCGCTTAAAACATGTGCGCCGGCAGATCCCCTCACTCAAACATCGCGTGCTATAACGTTTTAAAACTGGTTGATGGTAATTGAATAGCAGCATTCGGATATTGCCTTCTATAATTTCACGACCTTATTGTAATTCTTAATAGCATCTTATAATGTCAATGATCGACTCACTGGTCAACGCAATGAATGCTGAACTTGAGCATTTTCTTGCGTTTCTACCCCGTCTGCTTATTGGTCTGTTCGTATTTCTTATAATCTATTTAATCGGTAAGCTCACAGCAGCTGCCACCGTGCAAATCATCAAGCGAAATAACTTTCCCAAAACCTATCACGCTTTTTTCAGAAAAATGGTGAAGGGGGTTTTTATTTTGATCGGCTTTGTGATTTTCCTGAATCTCATCGGTTACAACGCATTGGCAGCAAGCCTGGTAGCGGGTGGTGGTCTAACCGCTGTAGTCCTTGGATTTGCCTTTAAGGATATCGGGGAAAATTTTCTTGCCGGTTTCTTTCTCACATTCAGTCGACCGTTCACAACAGATGATCTCATACAGACTGAAGGGATAACAGGAATAGTTGAAAGCATCGAGCTTCGTCATACCCACATTCGAACCCTTGATGGATGTGATGTATTTGTTCCAAGTTCTCAACTCTTTACTAAACCTCTTTATAACTTTACACGAGACGGACTGAGGCGCGGATCCTTCACTGTTGGAATAGATTACGCTGATGATTCAGGTAAGGCCGCAAAACTCCTGCTAAAAACTGTTCACGAGACCCCCGGCGTCCTAACTTCACCTGAGCCGGTGGTTCAAATAAAATCATTTGAAGCTACATTTGTTGAGATGCAGATCTTTTTCTGGATAGAGGCAAAAAACCAGGAGAAAACATTGGCCATGATTAAAACCCTGATAATGGACCGCTGCCGGATGTCACTGCTTGAACATGGATTTACCGTTAGTTCCGAAGTATCAACCGCAATCAGTATGAGTCCGCTGAACGTAAATGTGAATAATTCGTAATTCTGCAGGAATTATCTTTATACTTATTCAAAAGGATGGTTACTTCTTATAGTGGCTTTCAAAAACCACATTGATTATTACAATTACAATCACCACTAACTTATAGAATTTATCTGCTCATGAGCATCGTCAGAATTATACTCTCGATTATTCTTCCTCCCCTTGGTGTATTTTTAACGATAGGTATTAAACCGGCATTTTGGCTTAATATTTTACTGACAATTCTGGGGTTCCTGCCTGGTGTTATTCACGCCGTATGGATCATCGCCAAAAATGACTGAAAATGAACAGTCTACATCCAGCTCCCATAGTCCGTCAAACGAAGAGGTAAGGCTCCACAAGCTTCTTGTACGGATTCTTCTCGCCGTTATGATATTTGAGGGGGCCTATCTTCTCTATGAGCGTCAGTGGCTTTCGCTGTTCCTCGTTAACCTCATCATTTTAACGTTGCTCGCTCCTGTTGTATTTAAGCAGCAGCTAAATGTGACATTACCTGCTGAATTTCATATTTCAGCTGTACTATTTTCATTTGCCGCCCTCTATCTTGGAGAGGTACAGCAATTTTATCAGCGGATCTGGTGGTGGGATATTGCTCTTCATGCCACGGCCGGACTTCTAATGGGAATCATGGGATTCCTTTTGGTCTACATTCTAAACGAAACAGAGCGTGTCAGGTTAAATCTGACGGCCGGGTTTATAGCAATCTTTGCTTTCCTGTTTGCCATCACAATTGGTACATTCTGGGAAATTTTCGAGTTCGCTATTGATCAAATTTTTCAAACCAACATGCAAAAACCCATGCTTGGTGACCCATCAGGCCTTACCGATACCATGTGGGATGTGATTGTTAACGCAGCAGGTGGATTTATCATCAGTTTCACAGGATGGCGGTACCTCAAAAAAGATCAGTCATTCTTTGTCCACGACTGGATAAAGAAATTCATCAACCGCAATCCGAATATGTTCAGAAAGTAAGCTTGTTCGTCTAGATGGGTTGAGTTAAATCTGAATCGATGGCTACTGCTAAACCTTCCCTCATCTCTTTTTACTTGCCATTTACTGCATTATCCGTCATTTTCATTTTCTTTATATTCCTCATCATAAACTCAAAATGGAGAATTGCTGTGGCTGATCATAAGTTGGCAGGAAAAAAAGCACCCTATTCTATCCTGGAAAATATTCCGAGACTCATCACAAGCTATTATACCAAAGAACCTGATCCATCTAACCGGGAACAGGCTGTTTCTTTTGGCACCTCAGGGCATAGAGGAACGTCGCAAGAGACTACATTTAATGAAGATCATATCCTTGCCGTTAGCCAGGCAGTTGCCGATTATCGCGAGGAAAACGGAATTACTGGCCCGCTCTTTATTGGGATGGACACTCATGCACTTTCTGAACCTGCCCTGGTATCAGCGCTTGAAGTATTTGCTGCCAACGATATTGAGGTAAGATATCAAACAGACTTTGGATATACTCCCACACCGGCTGTATCTCATGCTATTCTGGACTGGAATAGCAGCAACATCAAGCATAAGGCTGATGGAGTAGTTATCACACCCTCCCACAATCCACCATCAGATGGTGGGTTTAAATATAACGCTACACATGGCGGGCCTGCTGAAACTGAGATCACAAACGTGATTCAAAAAAACGCCAACCGTCATCTTCTAAGCCGGTTGTCGGATGTTAAGCGAATATCGCTGAAGAATGCGTTAAAGAAGCAAAATGTTTCGGCCTTTGATTTTATAACACCCTATGTAAATGGCTTGAGTACTGTGATAGATATGGATGTGATTCGTGAATCAGGTTTAAAAATTGGAGCGGACCCGATGGGAGGTTCAGGTATTGATTATTGGGAACCTATTGCTGAAACTTATGGGCTGAATATCGATGTGGTCAATAAAGAAGTGGATCCAACCTTTCGGTTTATGACTGTAGATAAAGACGGTAAAATCCGAATGGATTGCTCTTCGCCATATGCTATGGCCAGCCTTATTGAACTTAAAGATAAATACGACATTGCGTTTGGCAACGATACCGACTTTGACCGGCACGGTATTGTGACTAAAACCGGGCTTATGAATCCGAACCACTACCTTGCAGTTGCTATCCAGTATCTGTTTCAAAACAGGCCGGGCTGGAGTAAAGATGCAGCCATTGGCAAGACGCTGGTTTCAAGCAGTATGATTGACCGGGTGGCAAAATCGATTGACCGAAAACTTGCCGAAGTGCCCGTCGGCTTTAAATGGTTCGTAGAGGGTTTACATAACGGATCTTATGGATTTGGTGGTGAAGAGAGCGCAGGAGCCTCATTTCTCAAAAAAGATGGCACTGTTTGGTCAACCGACAAAGACGGCATTATCATGGACCTGCTCTCAGCCGAGATTACCGCAAAAACAGGGAAGGATCCGTCTCAGCACTACCATGAGCTCGAAAAAATATATGGAAGCCCGGTATATGAACGACTGGACGCCCCGGCAACGCTCGAAGAAAAAAGCATTCTAAAAGACCTCTCACCGGACCAGGTGAAAGCTGATGAACTTGCCGGTGAACCCATTATTAAGAAATTGACTCGCGCACCCGGCAACGATGCACCCATCGGCGGACTTAAAGTAGAAACCAAAAACGGCTGGTTTGCAGCTCGTCCATCAGGTACTGAAGACATTTATAAAATATATACTGAAAGCTTTAAAGGTCCCGATCATCTTAAAAAAATACAGGAAGAGGCGATCGCAATTGTTGATTCGGTTTTGGAAAAATGACCTGACAGCGTATCCCCGTGTTTTTCGGGGTTTCCTGTCAGCGTCAATAGCTTAGCTTACATAACCAACCTCCGGCTAAGCTTTCCGCTTTTTTAGCCATCGATACGGAGGTTATCTCTAGATCTGCACTTATATGTTATAAACGGGTGACGCCTCCGGCGTCTATCCTTAGTGAATTCCTGATACCAGACCTGACAGCGTGGCCTCACGTTTTTCGAGGGTTCCTGTAAGCGTCTGCTCTTTTTTTTCCTTGATACCCGACCTGACAGCGTGGCTTTGTGCTTTTCGAAGCTTCCTGTCAGCGTCAATTGCCCGGCTTTTTGCAACCAATCTTATTGAATTAATCTTATGAGTGAAACTAATTCGAAAGGTCTTAAAGAGTGGTTATCTTCTCTTTGAAATCATATATCTGGATCGTTTAAATCATCCAACACGACATAAGTTACAGTTCGTATGCCTGATCAAATTCCTTTTTCTTTTGATGTAGCTTCCGTCAGCGATATTACTCAACAAATTAAGCAGCTCCTTGAGTCCAGTTTCAGGGATGTGTTAGTTGAGGGTGAAATCAGTAATGTAAATCAAAGCCGGAACGGCCACTACTATTTCACTGTCAAAGACGACAACGCACAGCTTCCCTGTGTGATCTGGCGGTCTACAGCCGAACGACAGGGAGTGAAACTAAGTGACGGGCAACAAGTGGTCCTGGGTGGCGACATCCAGGTCTATGCCCCTCATGGCAGGTATCAGATGATAGTTTCACTCGTACAACAGGCCGGCATCGGACGTTTGCAACAAAAATTTGAAGAGCTCAAAGAAAAACTTCAAAAAGAGGGGTTATTTGATGACGTTCACAAAAAAGCCCTCCCCTCTTTTCCCACACATATTGGGGTTATTACCTCCTCAACCGGAGCTGCATTTCACGACATTCGGTCCACATTCGAACAGCGCTGGCCCCTTGCAACGCTCTATCTCCATCACGCCAGCGTACAAGGCCTGAATTCGGCAGGAGAGCTCGTTGATGCTATACAGGCTATGCAGCAGCAGCCAGATATTGATGTATTGATTATAGGTCGTGGAGGCGGATCACTGGAAGATCTATGGCCTTTTAATGAAGAAAAAGTAGCACGCGCCATTTTTGAGTGTACCATCCCGGTCATTAGCGCAGTGGGTCACGAGGTAGACTTTAGCATCAGTGATTTTGTGGCTGATTCGCGTGCAGCTACTCCCACTCAGGCAGCCATGATCGCCGCTCCCGATATTAACGATCTGAGAATGCAAATTGACGATTACACAACGGGGATCGAATCCTTTTTAAAAACGAAAATAGATAAGTACAAAGAATACGTTTACCGTCTGGGACATTCACATGCCCTGCTTAAAGTTCGCGACAAACTTGTAAACCAAAAGAATCGTGTGACTTCACTTCATGAGAAAATGCAGCACCGGCAGCAGGCATTGTTCATGAACCGGCGAAGTTCACTAAATGATTTGATTTATCAGCTTGAGAAATACAACCCCAACGAGCCGCTTGAAAGAGGTTTTGCAAGAGTTTGGCAGGATAAAAAATGGGTTCGCTCGAAATCATCTTTTGATAAAAAGAGGAAGACA
>CAZVEP010000075.1:0-17583 GCA_964625635.1 uncultured Rhodohalobacter sp. | reverse complement strand
ATGAAGGACGTATCTGGGTCGAACGACTCGTTGATGACTCAGAGAATACGGTGCTGCATGTACTGTCCAATTCCGGAGAGCTGCTCGCAACCACTCCCTGGCGAACAGACAGATCCATCCAGTCTATAAAAAACGGATTCGTCTACTCGTCGGAAGAAAATGAGATGGGGCTGCGAGAAATCGTAAAATATAACATCTCACTGGAGTGATATCTACTTCTTACTTCTCAGCATCATCTCCTGGATAACTGTATCGAGTGAAATGCCACGCTCCACGAGCAGTACCAACAGGTGGTAAATCAGGTCGGCCGACTCATTGATGACCTCAGACTGTTTCTTGTTTTTAGAAGCAATCACGGTCTCTACGGCCTCTTCGCCAAGTTTCTGGGCAATTTTGTCGATGCCTTTCTTGAACAGCTTTGAAGAGTAAGAGCCCTTTGGCATCTCTTCCTTTCGGGAAATTAGTAATCGTTCTAAGTCGTATAAAAATTCAATCTCTTCTTTTGTGTCCATAGATGTTAATCGGTTTTTTGATGAAGAATACGCACGTCAATGCCTTCTTCCTGCATTTTTAATTTTAATTCACTGATTTCAATTTCTCTGAAGTGGAAAATGCTGGCGGCCAGAACCGCATCTGCTTTCCCCAGGGTGACGGCATCACAACAGTGCTGTGTAGTGCCTGCGCCACCACTGGCGATGACGGGTATAGTGATTTTTTCATTAACCGTTCTAAGCAATTCGAGATCAAAACCTGATTTTGTGCCGTCGCGGTCCATACTGGTGAGCAAAATTTCGCCGGCTCCCAGCTTTTCGGTTTTTTGAATCCATTCAACAGCATCCAGACCGGTTGGCTTAGAGCCGCCACTCACATACACTTCCCAGTGATCTCCGGTTCGTTTTGCATCCACTGCTGCCACTACGGCCTGAGAACCAAACGCATCCGACGCACGGGTTATAAGTCCAGGATCACGCACTATCGCGCTGTTCAGTGACACTTTATCTGCCCCGGCTTTTAAAATATCCTCAATCTCATCCACCGATTTAATACCACCGCCTACGGTGAACGGTATATTGATGTGTGCGGCAATATCTTTTACCAGTTCTACCAGCGTTTTTCGTTTTTCTTTCGTAGCTGTGATATCCAGGAAAACAAGTTCGTCAGCTCCCTCTTCTGTATATCGCTGCGCCAATTCCACTGGATCGCCAGCATCTCTGAGCCCGATAAAGTTCACCCCTTTAACGGTGCGTCCGTCTTTAATGTCGAGGCAGGGTATGATTCTTTTTGTTAGCATATGTGGCAGCAAAGAAGATATAAAGATTTGCCGTAAAACTTGATGGAAATCTGTTTAAATGCTCATATAGAAACGATTGGTCTGATGTGAGTTCATTCAGACGATGAAGATACAGTATTTAGAACAATTTTAAATCGGCTTGAATTAGAAACTTATGAAGCAGTCCACTTGTTTTTAAAATGAATTCAAATAAACCAAAGAAAAATATGGATAAGCCAGTAAAATGTCCCGAATGCGGAGCCTCAGCAATTGATCCCTGCCAAAAGAAGCTCATCAAGCAAGACGAGTGTATACGACAAGAATAAACTGATGTAAATTTTAAAGAGCAAGAGCCGCGTTTTTAATACGCGGTTTTCTTTTTATAAAGAGCCTGTAATGAATTAAATCAGTGAGGTTAGCCGAAGGACTTTAATTCCATTTCAGTAGTAGATTCTTTAGTTTCAGGCATGCCAATCACATATGCCGACATTGCTTTTCCTACTGCCGTCAGACAAGTGTTTACCTACGAGACCCGCGATGAATCTATCGAGCCCGGAATGAGGGTATGGGTGCCGCTGCGGAAAGAGTTTGCCATCGGTATGGTGGTAAATGTACATAACAAAAAGCCATCATTTAACACGCGGCCCGTTGAGCGTATTCTTGATGAGGAGCCGATTATGTCGGCCGGAATATTACAACTTACCGAGTGGATTCACAGATTTTACTATTGCAGCTGGGGCGAGGCAATCCAGGCGGCACTGCCTGTGGGCCTGAACTTTTCATCAGAAAAAGTTCTGAGGGTAAAGAAAGGATTTAAAGGTGATCCCGGCACTGAGGATTTGGAGATGTTAAACGACATTGAACAGAACCGTTACACGCAAAAAGATGCTGAAAAACGCTGGCGTGATGGTGAAGGCAAAAAGCGGCTCAGGAAGCTCATCAAAAAAGGATTGGTTACGGTTTGGGAAGAGCCGCGACAAAGAGTGGATTATAAAAAAGTTAAGCATTGGTCTATTCCTGATTCTCTTGATGAAGACAAAATAGTTTCGGCTCTTTCAGAATCTGATCTTGGCAACAAGTGGGTTCAGGCTTTTATGGAACTCAAAGATATGGATCTTCCGCTGCCGCATCGCGAACTGCTGGATGAAGATCTGTTTACACCCTACACACTCAAGCGAATTGAAAAAGAAGGGTGGATCGTATCAGAAGATCTGCCGGTGAAAGGGCCGGAGGACTACAAAGGAATTCATCAACCCGAGCTGATTAAAACACTGTCTGATCAGCAACAGGATGCCTTTGAACAGATACGGTCGTCTCTGGAAGCAAAAGAATTCAAAAGCTTTCTACTCTTTGGTGTTACAGGGTCAGGCAAAACGGAAGTTTATATCCATGCTCTCAAGTATGCTCTTGATCAGGGACGGGGAGGGCTCGTGCTGGTTCCTGAAATAGCACTCACTCCTCAGACTGTGCAGCGATTTTTCCAGGTATTCGGCGATCAGATTGCCGTTTTACACAGCAGGATGAGTGAACGCGAGCGGTTTGAAGCGTGGAAAAGCCTTCGGTCTGGTGAGAAACGAATTGCCATCGGCCCCAGATCGGCGGTGTTCGCGCCCGTACAGGATGTGGGCCTGATAGTGGTAGATGAAGAGCATGATACGTCTTACAAGCAATACGACCCCGCGCCACGCTATAATGCACGCGATGTTGCAGTGATGCGTGCCCATATGGAGGGCGCTGTAGCCGTTCTTGGATCTGCCACACCAGGTATGGTATCCGTAAAAGCAGTGAAGGAGGGTAAGCATGACCTGCTGCATTTACCGCTGCGACCCACTGGCTCAATGCCGGAAGTTCGTATTCTGAATATGATTGAGTATAAGTCCGCGATGCGCGGGCCGCTGACGGTGGAGCTGCATCAGGAAATTGAAAAGTGTTTGGAGAGAAACGAACAAGCGATACTTCTTTTTAACCGACGGGGATACGCATCGTATTTACAATGCGAAGATTGCGGGCATATTCCACAAAGTCCGGAAAGTTCAACCAGCCTGACCTACCACAAAAAGAAAAATATACTTTTGTGCCACTACAGCGGATATTCCCGCCGGGCCGACAGAGTTTGTGAGCAGTGTGGATCGGAAAACCTGAAAACCAAAGGAAGCGGCACACAGCAGGTGGAGGAGGAGATTGCTGAACTGTATCCTGATGCACGGCTCCTTAGAATGGATCGCGACACTACTTCCGGAAAGCACGGGCATCAAAAAATCTACCAGACGTTTTTGAGCGGAGAGGCCGATATTTTAATCGGGACACAAATTGTAGCCAAAGGCCTGGATTTTCCGAACGTAACGATCGTAGGCGTTATAAACGCCGATACTGAACTTGCATTCCCATCCTTTCGATCAGGCGAGCGGATGTATCAGCTTCTGAGCCAGGTAGCCGGCAGGGCAGGGCGGGCAGAAAAACCTGGTGTGGTTTATGTTCAAACCTGGAAGCCTGATCACCCCGCAATCAGGTGTTCAAAAACGCATGATTTCAAAGCCTTTGCAAGACGTGAAATGACAGATCGTGAGATGCTGATGTTCCCGCCTTTTACACGACTTGTTGTCTTTCAGTTCAAATGCTCTGAATGGAGTCAGGTACAATTGGTTGCAGATAAATTTTGTGATGCTATCCGAATGGTGCTCGTGGATGAGATTGTATCAGGCCCATCGCCATCTGTTATTGAGTGGATGAACGGTCAGTACCGCTGGGAGGCTAATATTAAGATGAGCCGTAATTACAATGCACATCAGATTGAACACATTCTCGACACTGTTTTTGAAAAATATGAATCCATAAAACCTAAAGGCGCCAGTAAGGTGAGAATTAATGTGGATGTAGATGCTGTGGAATAACATTATTTCAAAGAGGGCTTTAAATTACTAGCCGTCTGCACGCTACTTGTGAGGGCTGAAGGGTTAGGGCAACCAAATTGCTTAATGTTGAATAAATGAGCTATAAATGCAGAATTATCATATTGTTTAGCAGAAATTTGAATATTTTCATATTTATGAATTGATTTCAAGAGGTCGATAAATATCAAAATTGAAAATCACTATGAGAACATTTATACAATTTGTCTTTTCTGCACTGGCACTACTTATAATTGCAGATATTTCCTTTGCTCAAAATGTAGCAGAAATTGGTGCTTCAAAGGATAATACGCTATATGAAAATAACACCAATGATGATGTACTGAGCAATGGTGCAGGTCAGCATTTTTTTGCGGGTATGAATGGGACAAGTGAAGTACGGCGTGGAGTCATTCAGTTCGACCTTTCTGAGATTCCGGATGGATCACAAATAGAGAGTGCAGAGCTCAGGCTCTATTTAGACAGAACAGCAACACCTACAGCTATTAGTGTAGAGCTGTATGAAGTGTTGAAAAATTGGGGGGAAGGAACTTCAGATGGCACAAGAGGTGAAGGCAGAGGTGCTATCGCCACGAATGGTGACGCTACCTGGGAGCACACGTTCTATCCTGACGAAATCTGGGACAGTCAAGGGGGTGACTATGGAAGTACCGTAATTACTTCCTTTGATATTGAAGACGTTGGAAGCTATTCATGGCCATCTACTCCGGAATTTGTGACTCTTGTACAAAAATGGCTTGATTCTCCAGGTGATAATAATGGTCTGATTCTGATTGGTGATGAGGCGACAAGTGGAACTGCTAAACGCTTTAGCAGCCGTCAAAACAGCACAGTGGAACAGCGTCCTGTACTGGTGATTGAATATACCGGTGAGGTTACATCTGTAGATTTAACTTCGGAACAGCCGCAATCGGTCCAGCTTTTCCAAAACTATCCAAATCCGTTTAACCCGGCGACAACCATCGCTTTTTCTGTGCCTGAAGCATCCTTTGCGGAACTTGCAGTTTATGATGTGCTCGGCCGAAAACTTCAAACGTTAGTCAGCGAACGGGTTCAGGCCGGTCAACATTCGGTTACATTTGATGCGTCAGACTTGTCGAGCGGTCTATACATGTATTCTCTTCAAACCGAAAGTCAGAGACTTACCCGTCGATTTACGGTAGTGAAATAAAAAATTATTTACCAAACGGAATTGTAACGCCAAGCCAGGGTACGCCAATGAAAGTGCCCAGCTCTTCAAGTGGCCGAACCAGCGCAAAATCAACGGAGAAGTTCTCTGGTGCCCATCTGAGGCCAAAGGACGTAATTCCGTAAATACCGGAGTCCCGTATAAAATAGTTCTCACTAATGAGAAAAAAGTTACGGCCTGTTCTAATCATTCCGCTTAAATTGATGACAGGGGTGCTTGAAATTTCACCTTCACCATATGCATATCCAAGGCCGATAGTCAGATTTCTATCGGTATCGCCCAGAGTGCCGGTTCCATATAAAAGCCCTCCGCCACCGCTATCTTCTCCAATCACACCACCAATAAGTGCTCCCACTGAGAGATGAAACTGATCACCTGACACTGGGATGGATATTTTCGGCATGATCCAGAACGGAAAATAAGATGCACCAAATAAAAAGACCGGAACGGTACCGGCGCCTATAGAAAAATTATTCGTGACGCCATAATTCACGTTATTTAAAAAAATCCAGGTATTCTGATAGTATCCGGCACCTTTTTTTAAACCATGGGCACTTGGGGCAAAGAGATAGCGGGTGCTTAGTGGGTTTTCATGCCAGTACCCATCCTCCCGCAAGCGATCGCCATTGAGTTGTGTCATCTTTGCGATATTTGATTTATTAATCGTGATTTCTCCAACAGATTTTGTGCGAATTGTAACACTCTCGTCGCTCTCTGAAATAAGCACACCGATATATACGCTGCCATCAGTCGTTGTTATCCTGTACGTTTCAGAATCCTGAGCTTCAGCCGCAAACGGTATATAGCATAAGAAAAATGTTGATAAGAGAAGCGCAAAGAGAGTTTTGGATATGTGCATTTAATGGGAAATTAGTTGATAATACCCAGTGGATGCGTAAAAGGTAAGTCGGGCATTACTTTAAATTTATACATTTTTACATTATATAGAGTAGAAATGATAACGCAAATCTTGGATTGTACTCTTAAAAAATGTATATCTTTTTTTGGGTATGAATTCCTGCTTGCTGAATAAATAAGTTGCCTATATAAATTGGTTTAAATAGGTATTCCAAAATAAACATGTTTTTATTATTCTTGAATTTATAATGCGTTCTATACTCGCATTAATGCTTAAACCCGGAGACCAACATGGGTATCACAATACAATATAGAGGGAGAATTGATAACATCTCGGATGTGTCTCGTCTGAGTAATGAAATTGAGGAGTTTGCCAGGATACTCGGATGGGAGAGCCGGAGGTGGGAGGAAAACTGGCACTTGCCAAACAGTGCAGCACTTGAGAAAAAGTCTGATACAATAGAACTCACCGGACACGTGCCAATCCGGGGAGTGTCTTTGATTCCGCATCCCGATTGTGAGCCACTCTTTTTAACATTTAAAAGCGATGGTTTTTTAGCAAGCAGTATGCTGATGGTTATGATGGCGGATAGTGAAATCGACTCTGACGATTTGTGGTTGAGTACTCAAACGCTATATTCTTCAGCAGAAATCCATGCAGCACTTATCAGACTCTTGAAATTTATAAAGAGCAAATATATCTCAAACCTGGAAGTGAAAGATGACGGACATTTTTGGGAAAGTGAGAAAATGTATAAGCTCAGGGAGCGGTTTCTTATTTTTGGCAAAGCTTTTGATTCTATACCCGATACGTTGAATCTTATTTCAAAAAAAGACCTCAAAAACAGAACTCCGGAAGAAATTGCTGACTTTATTGAGGATATCATCAAAAAGAAATTCCGGAAATAGATCTGGCCTATTCGTTATTCAAATGTGAATACGAATGTCCAAAATCGGATTCCAGACGAAAAAACACTTGCTTTAAGAGTTAAATATTTAATTATTAAAGCAATCAATTACTCAACTACATTTCTATGGGCGAAGAGCGCGTAAAAATTCCGGAGTCGAAAGAGCAGTCGCAGAAGTTTTTAAAATACCTGCTTAGAGATGTTCGTGCGATGGGACGCATGCTGGACGAAGGCTGGTTTGAGATCGATAATATCAGGATTGGCGCTGAGCAAGAACTTTGTCTTATCGATAGAAATGCAAAACCTGCTCCGATCGCAATGGAGCTCCTGGAAGCGCTGAAAGACGATAGTTTTACGACTGAACTGGCAAAATTCAATCTTGAGACTAACCTTGATCCACTTCTGTTTAAAGGGAAGTGCCTGTCTCAGATGGAAACCAATATTCAGAAAAAACTGGAGTTGATCCGGGAGACAATCAAGCAGTTTGATGGTGACGTTGTATTATCCGGGGTACTCCCAACGATTCGTAAATCAGATCTGGATATTGATAACCTGACTCCCCTGCCTCGGTACCGGGCAATTTGTGATGCAATCAATAAACTTAGGGGTGAAGAGTACGATTTACGAATTCAGGGTGCTGATGAACTGCTTATGCGGTTTGATACCCCGCTGCTGGAGGCATGTAACACCGGTTTCCAGGTTCATCTACAGGTTAATCCTGACGATTTTGTTCAAAAATATAATCTGGCACAGGCTATCACCGGGCCCGTGCTGGCCAGTGCCGTAAACTCCCCGCTTCTCTTTGGGAAGCGGCTTTGGAAAGAGACCCGGATTGCACTGTTCCACCAGTCTGTGGATACCCGGCAGGTAGGCGATCATTTGCGGGAATCGAGCCCAAGAGTAACATTTGGAAACCAATGGCTGGAAGAAAGTATCCTTGAAATTTACCAGGAAGATATTGCCCGTTATCGTGTGATTCTAAGTTCAGAGATCGATGAAGATGTAGAAGAGATGATGGAAAAGGGGGAGGTGCCTGAACTGATGGCGCTTCAGGTTCATAATGGGACTGTTTACCGCTGGAATCGTCCGTGTTATGGGGTAAGTAATGGTAAACCCCACTTGCGAATTGAGAATCGTGTATTTCCATCCGGCCCAACAGTAACGGATGAAATTGCAAATGCTGCATTCTGGCTCGGACTGCTGAATGGTATGGACACCGAATATAGCGACATCACTCAGAAACTCGATTTTGACGATGCTAAAATGAATTTCTTTGCGGCATCTAAACTTGGTCTCGATACAAAATTTAAATGGGTAAATGATACGCGATATGCTGCCGTTGATCTTATTTGTAAAGAACTCCTTCCGCTTGCCCGTGAGGGACTTCGAAATTCCGGGGTCGATGAGGGAGATATCACCAGCTATCTGGATGTGATTGAGGAACGGACAGAAGTTGCGCAAACTGGCAGCTACTGGATGGTGAAATCATATAATTCCCTGAGTAAATCGGTTACTCGTGAGCAGGCTTTAACTGCCGTTGTGAATGCGATGATCAAAAACCAGAAAAAAGGGGAGCCGGCGCACAAATGGGGACTTGCCAGGCTTAATGATATGGAAATGTGGCAGCCATCGAGCCTGTTGGTTGAGGAATTTATGACAACCGATCTGTTCACGGTTCAGCGCGACGACATCATTGAACTTGTGGCAAATCTGATCGACTGGCGGCGCATTCGTTATGTTCCGGTAGAGGACGATAATAAACACCTCGTCGGTCTCGTGAGTATGCGTATGGTTTTCAGAGAATATAATAATATCATTCACGAGCAGGGTAAAGAAAGTACATCAGTTGAAGATGTAATGATCCGGAATCCGATCACTATTCACCCTGAAGCCTCTATTCTTGAGGCGGTAGACATTATGGATTCACAAAAAATCGGTTGTTTGCCGGTTGTCAAAAACAATAGATTGATCGGGATTATAACAGAGCAAAACTATATGACAATCACAAAACGGCTCTTAAAACGTTTGCATAGTGAATCAGATGGATAGCAAAACCATCAACCCCCATCATTTAACAGACACGAAGGAAGGATAATGGGTACGCAAGTAATTTCTATCGCGAAAGATCCGCAGTCAAAAAGAAAATTTCTGAAGCATCTTTTGCATGATGTTGAAGCTATAGAACAGATACTGGAACGGGGATTGTTTGAGTCTGGGATAACTCGAATTGGTGCCGAGCAAGAGTTTTGCCTCGTCGACAGGCATTTTAAGCCATCGCTTAATGCGCTTGAGGTTTTACAAAAGGTAAAAGACGATCACTTTACTCCTGAACTTGCCAGGTACAACCTGGAAATAAACCTTGATCCGCAGCCACTCACCGGAAAAAGCTTGTCCGATATGCACAAAAAGCTGGATATTTTTCTGGATAAAGCTGTTAAAGCTGCCGATTCGATTGAGGAGCATATCATTTTAGCCGGAATATTGCCCAGCATCGATTTCAGGGCCGTTCAGCATAAATATATGACGCCACGTAAACGATATGAAGAGCTCGGACGCATCATTCTTGAGCTCAGAGGGCATGATTTTGAACTGAATATAACGGGTGTTGACGAGCTGTTAATTACGCACCAGAATATTCTTTTCGAGGCTTGTAACACAAGTTTTCAATGCCACTACCAGGTTCAGCCAGAAAGCTTTGCAGACTCTTATAACTGGGCACAGCTATTAGCCGGTCCCGTGCTGTCTGTTGCCGCCAATTCACCCATATTACTTGGCAGGCAGCTTTGGGCAGAAACCCGTGTAGCCCTGTTTCAGCAGAGTATCGATACGCGGGGTAAGGGATTTCATTTGCGTGAGCGCGAACAAAGGGTCACATTCGGAAACCGCTGGATCAAAAGTCTGGGAGATGTTTTTAAGAATGATATTGCAAGACACACACTTCTGTTTCTGACGGAAATTGAGCATGATTCCCTGGAAATGCTCGAAAGGGGAGAGATTCCGAAACTTGAAGCCCTTCAGCTCCATAATGGCACCGTTTATAAATGGAATCGTCCCTGCTATGGTATCTCAAACGGATCACCACACCTTAGAATCGAAAACCGCTATATACCTTCAGGTCCTACGACGGCTGACGAAATAGCAAACCTGGCATTCTGGTCAGGGTTGATGGCAAACATGCCGGAGAGCTATGCTTCGAACTGGTCGGCGCTCGATTTTGATGATGCAAAGGAGAATTTTTATAAAGCTGCTATGTGGGGAATTCAAAGCGGCATGGTCTGGGAAGGAAAACTGATGTCTGCTTCAAAACTCATTCTGGAAGTGCTGCTTCCTATTTCACGGGAAGGGTTGGAGAAAATGAATATCAATAAAAAGGATATCACACATTATCTAGGCATCATCCAAAAAAGAACCGAAAAGAAAGCTACCGGTGCACGCTGGATGGTAGGCAGCTTCAGGCGTCTGAAAGATACACTGGATAAAGAAGAGGCATCCGTCGCGCTTACTGCCATTATGGATAAAAGACGTCTTTCAGGCGTCCCGGTCCATGAATGGAAACTTGCGTCACCCAATGAAATCGAATCTGTACATATTCAGTACGATGTGGTCAGCAATGTGATGTCGACCGATTTAATTACTGTGACTGATGACTATATTGTTGAATTGGTTTTAAAAATAATGGAGTGGAGAAACATCCGTCATTTGCCTGTAGAGGGAAAGCATGGAGAATTAAAAGGGGTTATTACAAAAAAGCGATTGGTTCGTTATCTTAAGGATGGCAAAAAAAGCCATCAGTTAACAGCATCCGACGTCATGGATAAAAATCCGACGACGATCAAACCGGATGCTGACATTAAATATGCTATGTTGCTTATGCTCGATGAAGGTATAAGTTGTTTGCCCGTCATTGAACAGGGTAAGCTTATTGGCATTATTACGGATAAAGACACTCAGAGTATCTGGGAAAAGATTAAAAAGAATTCAAATGCAAAAAGGTGAACCGCCTGACGTAATTATTCAAGGTACAGAACGAATTAGATGGACTGTACCGGGCGACGAAGAAGGGCCGGTGCTGGTTGTTTTTGCCGGAATCCATGGAAATGAAACGGCCGGACTACACGCGATTGACTCTGTTGCATCGAATCTTCTAGATACAAAGACAGAGCTGAACGGCACCCTATATTCAATAACAGGCAATATGAGAGCACTTGAAATGGGTGTGCGGTTTATTGATACAGATCTGAATCGTCTGTGGGAAAATGGGTTCGACCGAGGCCATTATTCCTCATCCGGTAAAGCTAATCATACAGTAGAATACAAGGAGAGCCTGGAGATTAAACGGGCGGTTGAATGGATTCTCGAAAAGCATACCGGCACGACATCAAAATTCATATTCATTGACCTTCATACGACATCCTCGGAAAGCTGTGCCTTTATTTTGATTAATGATACTCTCGAAAACCGTGAATTGGCTCGCAAAATCCCCGTGCCGCAAATTCTTGGATTTGAAGAAAATATTCGAGGCACACTTCTCAGCTACATCAATAATATCGGGCATCTGTCGCTTGGTTTTGAGGCCGGCGCGCACACCAACGAAGCTTCTGTTGAGCGCAGTAAAGCTTTCTTGCATCTTGTACTGCACTGGCTGGAGATTTTACAGCTGAGTGAGGCAAATATTAAGGCATTTGAGCAGCAGCTTGATATACATCCAGATGTGCCTGACTCATATTACCAGGTGAACTACCACAAAATAGTTGATGATCCGACAAAATTTGAAATGAAAAGTGGTTTTCACAATTTTGATATTATCGAAAAGGGGACTCCCCTGGCAAGGGAGAATGGTGAGTTAATAAAGGCACCGGAATCAGGCAGAATATTTATGCCTCTTTATCAAAAGAAAGGGCACGATGGATTTCTGATCATCAATCAGGTTTCACCAATTTGGCTTAAACTGTCAGCATATCTAAGAAAGAGCTTCGTACACAAACTTCTTAAATTCCTTCCTGGTGTTGAGAAAGAAAGTGAACAGGTATTTAAAATTAACCTGAAAGTTGCGCGATTCCTGGTGAAAGATATTTTTCACCTCTTTGGCTACAGGGTTGTCAGGGAAGGAGAACATACCGTTATTTGTTATCGTCGCTAATTTTATCTGTTTCTACAGGCATATTTGGTTACTAAATAAAAAACCATTAGAAAATGCACTCATTACAGACGCTGGTTTAAAGAAGAGTTTTTGAGTGGATGAATGCCCGGGCTTTAAAGTGAGCTGCAGATAATTGTTTATCGCCATTGAACTCTTGATTTCTGAGTCTGTCGTAGAACCTTTTACTTTTGCCTATTCAACTCTATCTTAAGCGGTCGGTAGATACCCGGAAACTCATATGCCAAATCATTGATCCCACATCATACATCTGTATAAACCATGCTAGACTATCGTTTCGTAGATGGTACACGACTCACATCTGTAGTTGAGGCTCTCATTTTTTCAAGTCCTGAGCCGCTGCCGTGGGAAAAATTGTCTGAAATCATTCAAAAAGATGAAGAAGAGATTTTGCTGGATGAGGAGATTGTGCGTAGAATCGTAACACGTTTGAATGAGCGTTACGAGGAAAATGATTTATCGTTCAGAATTGAGGAGACAGGAGGCGGATTTACATTTGTGACGCAGCCACGCTATCATCCCTGGCTGAGCATATTTCAGCATGAAAATGCCTATCGAAAGCTTTCACAACCTGCAATTGAAACACTGGCCATAGTTGCTTACAGGCAGCCGATTACAAAACCGGAAGTAGACCAGATTCGGGGCGTGGATTCGGGGTATATTTTGCGGCAGCTTCTGGAAAAAATGCTGGTGATGGTGTCCGGCAGGGCCGATTCGCCCGGTAAACCGCTTCTCTACAAAACGACAAAATACTTTCTGAAGCACTTTGGTATAAACTCAGTAGACGAACTGCCAAAACCACGCGAGATTGATGAAATCCTCAAAGATGACGACATGGCCGATCACCGGCGTCTGCTCATGGAGCGGCAGATGGAGCTCGAAGAGGGTGAAGCAGCGGAGATGATAGAGTATTACGAAGAAGAGAGATCAGCTGACTCAGAAGATGCTACTGATGATGAAACTCACTCAGATATGAATGATGAATCTGATTCAAGTGATGAACCATCAGAAGGAGAGGAAAGTGCTATTGAGGATGAACCCGATGAACGGAACAATACAGATCTTAATGAGGGTGACTCCGAAGAACATGATTCAGATTCGGACTCCGATAAGACATCGTAAATAGTGCGGACTTATAGAGGTCAATTCGGTTCTTGAATCGTGCAGATAAAGTGTGTATTTTTGTACACACTTAAATGTTCATATACAATCTATCTTTTGACTGATAAATCTGCTACAGCTTCTGTTTTATGGGATCGGTTTGGTGTTGGTGTGTCAACGATTTGCGCTATCCACTGTCTCTTCTTTCCGGTTTTGATTTCTATACTACCGGTAACGACATTTCTGCCAGCGATGCATGACTGGGCACATCCGGTTTTTGTCATCACCCTTATTCCTATCGTTTATTTTGCATCTAAACGCAGCCACTACGACAAAACCATCACGTCACTCTTGATCGCCGGTTTTCTAATTGTACTGGCAGGCTGGCTTGGCGGTCATTTACTGTTTGGCTATTTGTTTGAAACCGTGTTTACACTATTTGGCAGCGCCATCCTAATAGCAGGCCACTGGTTTAACTACCGCCATCACAGACATTGTAAAAACCACTCACATAAACATCATCCCATTGCGGAAAAGATGGCTCAAGAAAATACCGGGATGGAGGAGACTGAATGAAAAGACTCAATTTCACGCTTGATGATGATACAGTTCAGTTGCTGGAAAAACTGGCGGGTAAATACTATAGCGGCAATAAGTCGCAGACTGTTCGGGCTGCACTTGAAAGCCTTGCATCACACGCCGGGCAAGAAGGTTGGGTGATTAAAGGGTATACGCCTTTGCGAGCCGATCATCAAACCCAATGCCATGAATGCGGTACCAATCAGCTAGAGGGAGCGATACTTTTTAAACCGGTATTTGAGCGCAGTAGCAGTCCCGGCGCCATCCAACGGATTCCAAGTGAAGAGTGGGTGGAATGTCCGGATTGTCTTGAGACGAAGTAAATTCAGTCGCAGTAGTTTTATAAAAATTCGGAACTGTTATAGTTCTGTTTGACAGTTTTTTAATACACCTTTCACATTTTATTGCAAATGACCGTATGGAATGTCATGTTGCAAACATTCACTTAACAGTCTTATTGTACCACATTCCTGAAAGTAAGCCGATGTTTGGAACCATCGTAACTGAATAAAAACAGTCATAAGGCGGTAGCCATAAACTCATATAACATGATTAAACAATGCATTTTCATACTTTTATTCGCCTTCTCGTCAATCGCTGTAAATGCACAGGAACTTTCAGAGCTTGAAAGAAAAATTCTGGACAGAGTTGATGCAAATCATCAGGAGGCATTGAGTACGCTCGAAAGAAATGTGAATATAAACAGCGGAACGATGAACTTTGATGGCGTGCGCAGGGTAGGTGAAACCTATATGGATGCATTTGGAGACTTGGGGTTTGAAACAGAATGGGTGAACCAGGATCATGTGAACCGGGCCGGCCATTTCTTTGCAGAACAATCGGGGACTTCGGGGCGAAAGATTCTGCTTATTGGCCATCTGGATACGGTTTTTGAAGAGGACAGCCCGTTTCAGAGGTATGAAAAACTAAATGAGACAACAGCAACGGGTCCCGGCGTCAACGATATGAAAGCCGGTAACGTGATGATACTGTATGCGCTGAAGGCCCTGAAAGAGGCCGGTGCTATTCCCGATGCTCAGATCATAGTGGCACTGACCGGTGATGAAGAGGATGCCGGACATCCCATCTCAGAGAGCAGAAAGCATTTGGTTGAGGCGGCTCAGCGCAGCGATGTGGCCCTTGGATTTGAGACTGCGTCTGGATTCAGCTTCGCGACGGTTGCCCGCAGGGCTTCTTATTCCTGGAAAGTCGAGGTCACGGGAAAGCAGGCTCATTCATCCGGCATCTTCAGTGACAATACAGGGGCAGGTTCCGTGTATGAAGCATCCCGGATTTTAACGCGATTCTATAAAGATTTAAGGGAAGAGAACCTGACCTATAATGCAGGCGTGATGATCGGTGGTAATGAGGTGTCGTACGATGAAGAGAATATGCGAGGTACTGTGAGCGGTAAAACCAACATTGTTCCGAAGCGAACGGTGGTTCACGGCGGTATTCGGTTTTTGACAATGGAACAGGGAGAGCGTGCATTCGAAAAGATGGAGGCCATTGCTGGCGAAAATCTACCCCAAACTTCAGCCGAGCTTACGATCTTTGAGGGCGGATATCCTCCTATGGAACCATCAGAGGGAAATATGGAACTACTCGGTATACTTGACGAACTCAGCCGTGATATGGGATTGGGAGAGGTAAAAGCGTATGACCCGGCAAAACGCGGCGCTGCCGATATCTCATTTGTGGCAGATTATGTGGATGGCCTTGATGGATTGGGAGCCATGGGCAGCGGAGCTCACGGGCCTGATGAGACAATCAATCTCGAAACTTACAAAGAGCTGACGAAACGGGCGGCTTTACTGATATACAGGATTGTGAATAGTGATTGAGATTGAGACTTCTAGCTAAGTACGTAGGTGACTAACACGACCTTACTAAAGGTGGGTAAGTATTTGATCCAGTATAGTGTCAGTACTCAGTTGCCGGTAAGGAATAATTAGAAAAAAGTGAATGCTATTATAGATCCTTCCACTTCGCCCCGAAAATCGCGGGGCTTGTGTTCAGGATGACAACTGCCAACTTGCTAGGGCGGGCGGCGTGGCTTCGGGAACAGAAGTTATATTTTGATTCGTTGATACGCCGCCCCTTTAACCCAAGATAGCAACCGTCATCCTGAATCAAACGGTGCCAGTGTTTTTTTGGTCCCGGATACTTTCGGGGCCGTTTGATGAAGAATCTGAAAAGGAAAAACATTTACCAGTATCAAAACTCAACCACTTCCCCGACATAATATGCTTGACTTCACACTATTAGCTTTGGAAAGGAATAATATCCATCCACAGTTAGGAGATAAAATTCATCTTAACAAAGATAATTGCCAATAATTTTTTTAAGATCAAATACAAGTATAAAAGCTCTCCTCCAAAACGTGTTCCGTTGGGTAAGATAGGGGTCGGGGTAGGCTTAAAACACTTCTGCAATTTAATACTTATATGAAGAAAACAGCCATAGTAATCGGTGCCACAGGCCTTGTGGGATCTCACATAGCAGACCTGCTGCTTGACGATGAGCGCTATTCAACTGTGAAGGTGTTTCACCGGCGTTCAACCGGAATCAGGCATAGGAAACTGGAGGAGTACATTATTGACTTTGACAAGATTGAAACCTGGTGTAATCAGCTGACAGGAGATGAACTCTATTCCGCGATGGGAACAACCATCAGGAAAGCAGGGAGTAAAGAGGCGCAATACAAGATTGACGTGACTTATCCGCTTAAAGTGGCAGAGGCTGCAGCATCAAACGGGGTAAAAAAATATTCGCTGGTATCCTCTGCCGGCGCTGATAAGGATTCGAAGCTTTTCTATCCGCGGATTAAAGGTGAACTCGATGAAGCGGTTAAAGAGCTGTCATTTGATCGCATCACAATTATGAGACCATCCATTCTTGAAGGAGATCGACAAGAGAGCAGGCCCGGCGAACGGTTTGGTTTAGCCGTGATGAGGCTGGCAGGAAAGATACCCGGCCTGAAAAAATATCGGCCCATTCCGGCTGAGCAGGTTGCCAAAGCAATGATCAACTCGCTTCAGGATGATGCAGGCGGCTATCGTATTTACGAGCCAAACGAGGTATTTCATTTGTAGATACGCTTCACTACTATCAGAAGACACACATAATCTTTTGCCTATCTTCATAAAACGAACTGTAATCTTTTCCATATACTGCTTTTTTCGTCATTAGTCTTTGCTCAAACCTCTGAACTCATACGCATTATAGACGAGTGGGCGAGCGAATGAAGAGGAAGTCATCGAGTGGCACCGTCATTTTCATGAGAATCCTGAACTTACGGCCATGAAGACTCTTACTCTTGAAGAAGTGGCAGGTGAAGGAAATGCCAATATTATTAAATGCAATTACAGGTACGCGCGATTCCAAAAGTTTTCAAATTTATTCGATAAATTTATAGCTCACTTACGTATCATTATTTTATAGAACCTGCTGTTAAAACTTCAGCTAACAATTCTGAACTTTAATATTGAACTGAAAGATGAAAATACCCTTCTACCTATTCACGCCCGTCATTGCCTTTTTGATTCTTTTAACAGCCTGTGCCGCTCCTCAACAGACAACGGCTCCGGCTCCCGAACCCGCAGTACAGG
>CAZVEP010000074.1:14577-17613 GCA_964625635.1 uncultured Rhodohalobacter sp. | reverse complement strand
GGGCTCTGTCCAGCATATTCATTGTATTTCTGCCCGTACTCCACCTTCGAATCGAATTACCGCCGACAGAAACAAGCAGATCGAGATGTTCACTACCTCCGGCCCCATTTATATAGTATGGTTCACCGCCCCTGTACAATTGAAATAAGCCATTCACTTCGCGTATTTCCACAGAAATTGGTCCATTTGGCCGATTAGTCCAATTTGCAAAGGGTAACAGCCAATTACCTGACAGTCCCAGGCTTCCTGCTGTTAAAAGTGATGTTTTGAGCAGCCATTCTTTTCTATCCATGATGAATATAATTATGTCTTAAAGGCAGATATTTTTAATCATAGTAATAGGTTGAAACTTAGTAAAGTCAACCCAGCTATGCTACTCTATGACGTTTTTTCACTGGTTTATTAAAAGCAGAAAATCTGCCCTCATCATATCTTCCTTGCTTGTAACCAATGCAGGAAAATTATCTGATGTAAGGGAGAGCTGCTAATTATCAGCTGCCATCTCTCATCTCGCGCTTGCGCATGGGCATTCTGTCAATAGCATTAAAAAGCTCATCAATATCCAGCAACTGATTTTTATGAAGTTTTACTCCACCATCTTTTCCTATTAGAAAGATGGAATATGCTTCTTTTTGGTCAGAAAAATCATTCCGTATTCTCTCGGCTGA
This sequence comes from uncultured Rhodohalobacter sp., assembly GCA_964625635.1. Classification (GTDB taxonomy): domain Bacteria; phylum Bacteroidota; class Rhodothermia; order Balneolales; family Balneolaceae; genus SW132. The sequence continues at coordinate 16,945 of CAZVEP010000074.1, read as the reverse complement.
TATATCGTCAATTTCGTTGCCATCCAAATTTGAACATTCTTGGTCAAACACAGAAAAAATGATCAGATCTCTTTCTGTTAAACCCTCTTGATGAGAATGTAGTGATTTGATTTGAGCTTGATACATGTCGCTGTCAGAATCTTCTGCAAAAATCAATAACACCCGATTTTCCCATTTGAACTGATCCAGCGTGACACTTATTCCGTTGCAGGATGAATCGATATCATGGGTCACTGCTAAAAGAGAAAGAGAAGAAATAAATAAGAGCAATAATTGCGTCATGAGTTAGTGAATTGAGGCATTCGAAAAACCGATTATATATGCATAAACTTAACTATTTTAATGGCAGTGGACGTTCCGGCTGTCATATCAGCTAGCAGATCCTAATAAATAGATTGTGAATCAGTGTACGCCATCTGCGTGATATTTTAGTTTGTATATACACGAGTCTTGGAATGTGGCCAAGTCCCCGTAAATTTCTTTTATTTGATTAATAAAATGCTAACAAAACTTTACGGCCAAATGACAAATCTGACATTTGATCATTATACAATAAAGGTTAATAGTCTGGATGTGAGCGCCAAATTTTATAGCGAGGTGATCGGTCTTCTGGAGATCAAAAACAGAACTGAAAAGCCGTATATACGCTGGTTTTCATTGGGAGACGGAGAACTTCATATTGTTGAGGGAGACACATCCAAGATCAAGATTAACGTGGGACTGCATCTTGCCCTGAAAACACCGGATCTTGACGGGATGATTTCACGGCTCAACTCAAAGAATATATTGCTTCACGATTCTTCTGGTACGCCTCACAGCTATACCTCGCGGGCAGATGGTGTAAGACAGTTTTATTTTCAGGATCCGGATGGGTATTGGATCGAGGTGAATGAAGCTGAAACAGAAGCTAACTAGTACCGGGTTGAGAATTTTATTCTGCCTGGAAATAATGCAGGTTATGAGAATTAACTGGATATGTCATCAATCATCCGGCAAAAGTATTCGATAGCCGGATAGTTTAAGGCCGTCCAACAGGCAATCTATAGTTTAAATTAAAATACTGATAAGGCAATGTATTACAAGACATTATATATGAAGCTCAGTTGAAAATAGATATGGAATCATATAATATACCAGTTGGGAAATAATACTTTTTTCATTGTTACGGGAGAACTAAACACAAATATGAGAGACTATGAAAATCCAACATCTGCTTATTCAAACTCTGTCCTCTTTGATAATATTGAAAGCCCGCAATTTAATTTCTTTAAGCGTCACTCTACTGTTCAGTTTTATATTGATGAGTTCGCCGGCTGTGAATGCAAATGGTCTTGTCAGTCAGCAGATTAATAATCTGTCTATTGGCGGGCGAGATAGCATTGAGATGGATACAGTCAGTCAGGTAAATTATCAGGAGTTAAGTGAGTTTATTGAGGGCATTGTTACAGCACAGAGGCGCGAAAATCAACTATCAGCTTTAACCGTTTCGGTCTTGCACGACGACAGCCTGTTCTTTTCCAGTGGTTACGGGTTGGCCGATATTGAATCTGAGCGTCCGGCTGAGGCGAATCAAACACTATTTAGGATTGGATCCGTATCCAAAACCTATATCTGGACGGCAGTGATGATGATGGTTGAGCGGGGGATATTAGACCTCGATACTGACGTTAATAACTATCTTAAAGAAGTTCAGGTTGAGGAGGCTTTTGATGAGCCCGTCACGATGCGCCACCTGATGTCTCACCGGGCAGGGTTCGAGGATACCATTCAGTTATTTACCGTGGCGGACGATGACCCGCGCACTCTTTCTCAGCTTTTGAGTGATCATCAGCCCAAACGGGTGTATCCTCCCGGGGTACGAACATCCTACTCTAACTGGGGCGCTGCTCTTGCCGCACAGATCATAGAAGATGTTAATGAAGTACCGTTTGAGGTTATACTGCAGGAAGAAATTCTGGATCCACTTGGCTTGGAGAATACCATTATTGAATTACCTGCTGAAATGAATGAAAATGATAACGTGAACCTGGCTACCGGGTATAAGCCAGATCGAGGGGCGCTGGATATTCAAAATTATATGCAGCTTGGTGCATACTGGCCCGCAGGCGGTATGGCAGCTACCGCTACTGATATGGCTCGTTGGATGCAGTTTCATTTAAATGGAGGGGAATTAGGCGGTGTACGGCTGCTTTCGTCTTCTACTCATGAACAGATGTGGACCAGGGCTTACAATGACAGGCCAAACGGCGCCGATGTTGCTCACGGATTTCAGGACCGGCCTTACCGAGGGCTGAGGCTGATTGGCCATGGTGGCGGTACAGCAGCTTTCCTCACTAATATGGTAATGGTGCCTCAGCTGAATCTTGGA
>CAZVEP010000074.1:0-14477 GCA_964625635.1 uncultured Rhodohalobacter sp. | reverse complement strand
TCAGGTTTTGACATCAGTCAAATGCCGGAAAACTACCCATCAAGCTCCATGTATTTCACTCACTATGCAGGTTGGTTTGTTGCAATCATGTCTCTGTTCATGCTGGTTGGTCTCTGGCCGGTATGGTCATCTTCCGGGTTGAAGTTATTTCGCCGCCTTCACTATAGTTTGTTTGCAGTCTCTCTCTTTTTCTTCGTCATTCAGCTTTGGCAGTGGCGGGTTATTGGGGCTGAAGTAATCTGACAGAAGCAGTTTAAAATTGCTTGACAATAAAGTCCTGGAGATGACGTCCTTTTTGGACAGCCCAATGTATTTATTTGATATATTAGAATCGAATTCAGGTTTTAAACAATACCTTTTCTAAACACTTTGATCAATTTTTCTGTGAATCATCTGGTACAGATAATTACTAATATTTGAAAACCTAATCACTAATTATATGTTGTTCAATTAGTTATGGAATGGTTAGATATTTTGAGCTGTTATAAAAAGTCATAGTTAAACAAAAATAAAACAGGAGTAGAAATGGCCATTACAAAAGTGATAGAAGTTATAGCAAGTTCAGAGAAAAGTTTTGACGATGCCACAAGAAACGCACTTAAAGAGGCGTCAAAATCGGTAGATAATATTACATCTATCTATGTGAAAGAGATGAATGCAAATGTCACGAATAATGAAATCGTATCGTATGCGGTCAACGCAAAAGTCTCTTTTGAAGTGTCCAAATAAATAGCGATTGCACATCATATGAATAATTAAACATTTCTTGCCCGGTGAAATCTCACCGGGCTTTTTAATTTAAAAACACAGGTTATGAAGTTATATGCACTCGGGGGATATAATGAAGTAGGGAAAAATATGACTGCTCTCGAGATTCGCGATGAGATTATTATCCTCGACATGGGATATGACATGGAGGAACTGATAGACATGGAGAATCCGTCAGAATCTTCGCCTACAAAAATGATGATCCAGTCTGGAGTTATTCCCAATGACAAGATTTTATACCAGCAGCGGGAAAAAGTGAAAGGAATTGTGATTGGCCATGGACACCTCGATCATGTAGGTGCTGTAGCCAAAATGGCCGGCTCGTACAGCTGCCCGATATTTGCTTCTCCTTACACTATGAAAATTATTGAAGAGGAGATCCGGCAGGACAATAAAGAGGTGAATAATGAAAGAATTGTGCTTGAGCCGGGTACCATTCACAACCTTACTTCTAATATTGCAATTGAATTTGTTAAAGTAACTCATTCAATCCCGGATTCCATGCTCACGGTACTTCATACACCTGAGGGACGAATGGTGTATGGTCTGGATTTCCGGATTGACAGAAAGCCTGTGTTGGGTGGCAGGGTTGATTTTGACCGGCTCAAGCAACTGGGTAATGAAGGGATAAAAGTGTTAGTCGCAGATTCAACCCGGGTAGGTGACCGTGGCACCAGCTCAACTGAATCGGCAGTAAAAGAGCAGTTAAGCAATTTATTCGACCAGCTATATAAAGGTCGATCCGCAATCGTGGTTACAACATTTTCTTCACATATTGAGCGGCTGAAAAGCATTTTGGATGTTAATGCAGGCCGCCGCAAAGTTGCGCTGGTAGGCCGGTCTCTCAAAGAATACACAAAACCTGCGGTAGAACTTGGTTACCTGAATTTAAGAGATGTTAAAACTGCAAGTTTCCGGGATGAAGTGGATGATCTTTTTGAAAAAATCAGCGAAAACAGAGACGAATGGCTGATTGTTTGTACCGGCAATCAGGGAGAAGAGCGTTCAGTTCTCAAAAAGCTTTCCAAAGATTCATATCCATTTCAACTGCAGGCCGAAGATCACGTCATTTTCTCATCTTCAACTATACCAACGCTCATTAATAAGGCAGAACGCTATAAACTTGAGCGAGATCTTAAGAAAAAGAACGTAACGCTGCATCTCGATATTCATGCATCAGGTCACGGGCACAGGGAAGATTTGCGGCTATTAATCGAGGCACTAAAACCCGAAATCATGATCCCCGCACATGGCGACATACACAAGTTAGCCGAGCATGCAACACTCGCTCAGGAAGAGGGATACTCTCTCAATGAAAACCTCTTCATTTGTGAAAATGGAAGTGTTTTGGAAATTTAACCGGCAAGTAATACGGGGCTTTCCGCATTTTCAATTATATGTTCCAGAATATTTCGCTTTGTGAACCGCTTGGTTTTTGGCAGGATGAGTATTCCGCCTTTAAGCTTGTTCACCAAAAAAAGAAATTGACCCATATCTGGCTGTTTAAGCGTTACAATTTGTGCATTTTTCTTGTCTCTCAGGTTATTATCAAGTGTTTGTATTTGTTCTTCAGATGGATATGCCTCTGAAATATCAATCACAGCCATGCTGGTTTCATTTTCCCTAGCCATATCTGACGCGATGGACAGGCCGAAAGCACTTCGGTTTGAGCCATCAAATACTACGATTGGAGATCGCTCCGGCGTATAGTTTTTTTGGAGAACCAGCACTGGTTTATCAGATGTCTGTATAATTTTTAAAGCTGTGCTGCCGATTTTTTTAGATCTTGATTTTAAATAAGATCTTCCGCGTGTGCCTATGGTAATGATATCTGAGTCTTTTGCTATCTCCAGAATTTTTTCGGCTACAACTCCTTTCACAGAGCTCCAGGTATGGGAAAGTTCGTGCTGCCTGGAAATCAGTTCAAAATGTTCATGAATGGCTTTTTCAAGAGATCGGATTTCCTGCTCTATCGACTCTTGGTTTACCGGTGAAATTCTGCCCGTTAATTCATCAACCGCTGCCAGCGATGGCAGCTCACTAAGACGGAACCACTTATCTTCCCGGACAAATATTCCATGAATTCTCGCTTGCAGAAGTTGTGCGATTACCGCTGCGGTTTCAAGCGCTGTACGACTATGATAAGAATGGTCGAGAGCTACAAGTATCTCCTTTAGTTTTTCAGAATTATTGTCTGAGTCAGTCATGATTAATCTTCCCCGTTTTCGGAGATCATATATTCACGTCTTTTATTAGCAAATTGATTGAGGCGGTCCATTACCTTGTAGTTGATGGTCCCCTCGGGATAATTTCCTTCTTCGTCGGGTTCACCCATTTCGAGGCCAGTCAGGATTTCCATTCCTTCATCTACTGATTCAACAGAGTAAATCTGAAATTTATCATTATCTACGGCTTCACGGACATCTTTTCGAAGCATGAGGTTTTTTTCGTTAGCCTGTGGAATCAGAACACCTTGCTCGCCGGTAAGCCCCCGTTGCTTACAAATATCAAAGTAGCCTTCTATTTTTTCATTCACGCCGCCAATGGGCTGAACTTTTCCGTGCTGATTAACGGAGCCTGTAACGCTAAAAGATTGCTTGATTGAAATATCTCCAATGGCTGAAAGCAACGCATAGAGCTCAGCACTTGAGGCACTGTCTCCATCAATATTGGAGTAAGACTGTTCAAACACAATGCTTGCCGAGAGTGATAGCGGCCGGTTTTTGGCATATCGCTCGCCCAGAAAGCCTTTTAATATCAACACACCTTTCGAGTGGATGGGACCGCTCATTTCAACTTCGCGTTCAATATCCACGATGTCACCCTTGCCCAGCTGAACACGTGCTGTAATGCGGTTTGGACGGCCGAACGTGCTGTTGCCAATCATAGAAACAGACAGGCCGTTAACTTGTCCGGGATGCTCCCCTTCTGTGTCGATGAAGATGTAATCCCTATTTATTGCTTCCTGAATTTTATCTTTCAGACGTCCGGAGCGATAAATTTTATGTTCTATGGCCTTTTCAACATCGTCAAGCTGAACAACATCATGGTTATTCTTTGTAGCCCAGTGATTCGATTCAATTAGCAGATCAACAATCTCACCGGTTTTAGCTGAAAGTTTTTCACTGTCGCCGGCAAGTCGGGCACTCTGTTCAATAACACGTCCTACAGCGTACTTATTAAAGTGGGAAAGCTCATTCTTTTTAATCAGGCCGGCAAGCAATTGTACGTAATGTTCGTGGTTATTGCTATCGCGGTCTATCTCGTCTTCAAAATCAGCTTCTACCTTGAACAGTGATTTGAACTCGGGATCGAGTTCGCAGAGCATATAATACAGAAGTCGCTCGCCAATGAGCACCACTTTTACATCCAGATCGACAGGCTCGGGTTCCAGGGAAACTGTGCTGATGAGGCTGTACGACTCACCCAGTGATTCAATTTTGAGCTCGCCTGATTTCAGCGCCCGTTTTAACCCTTCCCAGGCAAATGGCTCCATTATCACATTTCGTGCATGCAAAATCAGATAGCCGCCATTTGCTTTGTGAAATGCTCCGGGTTTAATAAGGTTGAAGTTAGTGGTGAGAGCGCCCATTTTGGACTGATACTCAACCTTACCCATCAGATTTTTATAGTTAGGATTATCTTCATGTAATACCGGCGCTCCATCAGTATCGCTATGATCAACCAGCACATTTACTTTATAACGATCTAAAATAGGGTTTTGGCTCGCATCTGTCTGTTGCTGCGATTGTTGTCCGCCTCCCGCTAAAGCCATCATAGGATTTTGCTGACCCTGCGGGTTCATAATTTTTTGCACATTATCGACAATATCCATCTCTACATTGTCTAAAAAATCCTGAACTTCCTTCAGGTCAGAAAATTCATCCCGAACCTTTTTGAATAACTCCTTGATAGCGTTCGTTGCGATCTCTTTATCCAGCTTCTTTTGTTCATCCCGAATTTCACGCTTATTGGCGGGCATTTTCTGGATAATTTTCTGAAGCTCTTGTTGCAGTTTCTTGGTTTCCTCTTCAAGACGCTCTTTCTCCTCATCTGAAAGTTGCTTCAAATCTTCATTGTCCATTAAATCACCGTCTTTCATCGGGGTAAATGTAAAGCCGGCGGGAGTTCGGACTAAAGCCAAACCTTTCTCTTTAGCTTTTTTCTGCAATTGCTCAAATGAATCATCCTGATTTTGCTGTAGTTTGTTTTTTAGCGATTGCTTTCTGTTCTGATACTCTTCTGTTTCAAATGATGATCGCAGTGTAGGAACAAGATCTTCGATTAGCTGATCCATCATCTCTTTAAGCTTCATTCCTCTGCCGGCAGGTACTTTCAGTACTGCGGGTTTGTACCGGTTATCAAAATTATTAGTGTAGCAGATGTCAGGGGGAGTTTCCTTGTCTTTGGCTTTTTGCTCCATGAACTGCTGTATATGGCTCAGCCGGTTTGTCTCATTCGGGCCAAGAGCAAAAATATTGTAGCCGTCTTTTGGAATATCTACCCCAAGCTCCATCGATGATGAGAGTCTTTCTTGACCAATGATGGTGGTTGTGTCGGTGATATCTTCGGTAGTATCAAAATCAAATGTGTCCGTTTCACATGCCAGAATAAGCTTCTCTTTTGTAAGTTTGTTCACTTTTATCGCCTCTGATTTTTTACTTAATACCTTGTCTCGTTTATTTATAAAATGAATCATCATTCAACGTAGTTCCATATTCTGAAATATTGAAGAGCTCCAAAGTAATGAAAACATAGTATTCTATCTCGATCTCACTGATAAGCGCTGACTTGTATCTATAATCCATTTTTAAATAGGTGACGCGTAAGCCGGCTGTTCATTGGGATGATTTGTTCCGGTTGTAGCTATAAGGTGATCGTCTTCGAAGATAATACAGCACGAAAACCCGCTTGCATCAGATATTTTACACGGAAAAAGGCAGTTTTTTGGAACTCTATTAACATGTGTCCCATTGTTTTAAGTAGACCAAAGTAATAATTCAAGGGACCTATCATGAATAATATCAATAAGCTCCCATACTGGATCTTGTTTTGTGTTGGTTTGATGATTTTACCAGACTTGGTAAGCGCCCAGTATTTTGGAAGAAATAAAGTGCAGTATGAAGACTTTGATTTTGAAATTTTGCACACCCCGAATTTTGACATCTATTATTATCCGCAACAGAAAGAAGCGGTCAACCAGCTTGGTGTACTATCTGAACGCTGGTACAGCCGCCACTCACAGGTGTTTAATCATGTGTTTTCTGAAGTGAATCCGCTCATTTCATATGCCAATCATGCCGACTTTCAGCAAAATAATATCGTGCCTAATGTTGGTGTAGGTACGGGTGGTGTTACAGAGGGGTTAAGGAACCGGATAATTATGCCCCTTGCTGAATCCAACCGGAGTACTAATCATGTTTTGGGGCACGAACTTGTACACGTGTTTCAATATAGGTTGGCGAGAGGCAGTAATATTGGCGGAGTTCGTGCTACATCAAACATTCCGCTTTGGTTTATTGAAGGCATGGCAGAATATTTATCAATTGGACCCAAAGATGCTCAGACCACTATGTGGATGCGCGATGCCGTTCTGCGGGATGACCTGCCCAGTGTCACTGACCTTGCAAACAGCCGGGAATATTTCCCCTATCGGTATGGCCACTCATTATGGACGTATATGACCGGTTTATATGGGGATCAAATTGTGTATCCCCTTTATGAATCAGTGGCAATCAATGGCATTAAAGGAGGATTGCAGGATACGCTCAACATTACTCCCGATTCACTTACTGGCCTGTGGCATGAGGCCATCACATCTGCTTATGAGGAAGATGTGGAACAAGCCACGCCTCCAGATGAAATTGGCGAAGCGATATTCTCCGATGAGGAGGATTTTCTGAGGACGGCCCCATCCTTAAGCCCCGATGGAGAATATGTGATATATATATCCAATGAAAAGCTTTTTTCACTAGAGTGGTACCTTGCCGATGCTGAAACAGGTGAAGTAATTCGAAGCCTGACAAACACGCTTACCGATCCTCATCTAAATGCTCTCCGGTTTATCGAATCGTCGGGTAGCTGGTCGCCCGATGGCGAGCGGTTTGCCGCAGTTGTTTTTGCAAAAGGTGACAACCAAATTATTATCATGGATCCGGACAACGGTGATATCGTAAGAGAGCTGCGGTTTGATGAGGTGGACTCCATGACCAACCCTGCCTGGTCGCCCGATGGAAACAGACTTGTCTTGTCAGGCTCCAGTGACGGGTTTAGTGATCTTTGGATGTATCATATGGAAAACGACTCTCTGCAGCGACTGACTGATGAAAAATATTCCGACTTGCAGCCTGCCTGGTCGCCCGATGGTCAAACGCTGGCATTTATTTCAGACCGTGGGCCGGATACGGACATCGAAAACCTGGAGTTTGGTGAAATGGTGATTTCTCTGATGGATGTGGAAACAGGCCAGATCACCGTGTTGCCGATTTTTGAGAACGCCAAACATATCAATCCGCATTTTAGCCCCGATGGAGAGTCACTATTTTTTATTTCTGATCTGAATGGCGTAAACAATATTTATCGATACGATTTACAGACCCTGGATCGCTATCAAATAACCGATGTAAGCACCGGCGTGAGCGGAATTAGCCGGCAATCACCTGCGCTTACAGTTGCCGGCGAAACGGGAACGATGATTTTTACCACCTTTAGCGAATCAAATTATCTATTCCGAAAACTCTCGTCAGATCAACTCACCGGAGAACAGGTGGAGCAGGGTCAGGTTCCGGTAAACGCAAAAATGCTTCCGCCGTATGAACGGAGGGGTAACCAGGCTGTTTCAGGCCTGCTTTCTCAAACAGGTATAAGCACGCTTCCCGATACGGCCCTGTCGAGATCAGATTATGAGCCAACCCTTCGGCTCAGCTACATTGGCGGCGGTGGCGGAATAGGCGTATCAAATCAGCTGGGTGTTGGCGCCGCAGGTGGGATTGATCTCCGGTTTAGCGATATGCTAAACCAGCATCAGCTGTTGACCACCCTTCGAATTCAGGGGACATATAAGGATCTTGGTGGTCAGGTTTCATATCTGAACAGAGACAACAGGTTTATTTGGGGGGCGTCAGTCTCTCACATTCCGTTCCGGACTAGCCGCGCATTTTTCTCGCAGGATACAACCACAGTGAATGGGGAAGAAGTTGTAGCTCCCGCACTGAATCGAATCAACCGGCGGGTTTTTAGTGACCGGGTTTCAGCGCTGGGCTTCTACCCGATTTCTACTACTCAGCGGCTGGAAAGCAGTGTAGGATTCAGGCATATATGGTACGATGTGGAATTGGAAACCACATTTTTTAATCAGTTCGGCACTCCGTTTCAGCGTGATGTTGAAGAAATTGATACCCCCTCTCCTCTAAACCTTTTAGATGTCTCACTCGCTTACGTTCAGGATAGTTCCGTGCCTGCTCTTACCGGCCCGATTTATGGCCAGCGTATGCGGTTTGAAGTAACCCCAACAAGGGGATCACTGAATTTTGTAAGCACTCTGGCAGACTACAGGCGATACTTTTATTTGCAGCCATTTACCCTGGCATTCAGGGGACTTCATAGTGGGCGGTATGGCAAGGATGCAAACGATGACAGGCTTAGCCCGAATTTTGTGGGCTTTGAAAGTTTAATACGTGGTTATAATTTTGCCTCTTTCGAGCCTTCCGAGTGTACGCAACAGCCGGGAGGGGAAACGAATTGCGCTGAATTAAACCGATTAACCGGAAGCAGTATGGTTATTTCCAACGTGGAATTGAGGTTTCCGCTGCTCGGTCCGGAACAGCTTGCACTGATCAATTCACGAACCATTCCAACTACCCTTACTACCTTTTTTGATGGCGGCGTAACCTGGACGCCGGATGACCTGCCCGAAATGAAGTGGGACACTCAATCAACAGAACGCATACCTGTTTTTAGCGCCGGCGCAAGTATTCGTGTCAACATTCTGGGCTATTTGGTTGCGGAGCTCTATTACGCTGTTCCCTTTCAGCGGCCGGAGAAAGGCGGATATGTAGGATTCCATTTCTCTCCGGGATGGTAGCAGCGCATTGAGGCTTTCATTTGATGTTTATAATATCTGAACTCTTCTTTTTCCGAAAAGATGCGTTCGTCAGTTTTCAAATGTGGCAAAGTAATATCATTCCTGTTTTCATATTTCTGTCGCTTGAGCGATACCAGGGCGAAGCATTTGAAACATCATGATATATGTGAATCATCAGTTAGTCAGTACTTTAACATGCATACCATTCAGGGCCTGAATCCGTGGCTCAATCAAAAACCAAGAGCTGATATCCCTTATGCATATGTTCAGTAACAATAGTGAGCATAGACAGGCCTATCGTTACATTTGAATTTACCTCATTGAGTTCGTATCCCCTTGCAATGAGCGACTGACCACAAACATATATCTCAGCACCAGCTTCTACCAGAGCGGAGATAAGTTTAATATTTGGATTATCTGTCCCATTTTTTAGTCTGTATCGTTCGTTAGTCAGTATCGTTTCAGTTGCCCCGCCATGCACCGCCACAACAACATGGAGATTCTCTTCACTTACACCACCAAGCCCGTGCAGGTTCATCATTCGGGCAATATTATTCATTCCTAAATTGATGGCATCCTTGTCGGCCTGAAGTGTTTTAAGGTCGATAACAATTTTGTATTCTAAATCAGGTTCTGGCTGTACGCTTCCGGGTATCTGATAAATGCCTCCGAATTCTGGTACGATTGGGAATCGGGCTTCCTGTGCATTCGAGTTCGAAAATGTGATTAATAGAATTATTAACGGGCATAGTGTAATAATGCGGATCATAAGAATTCTGATAAATTTTCGTGTGGTAATGGATTATTAATTTAGCGAATGTAACCGTGTGAAAAACCGGGAAAGTACAGATAAATAAATGATGGTATATATTTTGAAAGCAGTAAGAATTATTTTTCAGAGCTCACTATGGTATCGGAGTTTGAAACACCCTTCCAAAATATGCGTAACAGATTGAGAAACATCTCACGAACGGTACCATGCATGGCAGTAAATAAATTTTTTCCACTTCTCCTGTTGTTCACAGGAGTCATAGGGTTTTTTAGCGGAATACAGGCCCAAAATAGCTCCACTGAATCGATACTTGTAAAAAACGGGCTTGTGGAAGGAGAACCGTTCAAAACGGAACGGTTCCAGGTAGATCATTCTGTAGATCTTTCGGTATTTACGCTTTCAGGAAATGTAGAGATCTTCGAAAATCCTGATCTGGATTATATTCAAATTGATCTTTACGTTGACAGGGGGTTTTCTCTCTGGTCTGGCAGTACAAATCTCGATAACTACCGAATTATTTTTCAGCGGAAAAGAGAGCAAATCATTGCGAGTGTCGAACCAAAGCGTAACGAGTCACGAGTATGGAAAGGCGACAATATCACATTTAGTTACGTTGTACAAACGCCGGTTGCTATAACATCCAAAATACGAAATACGAAAGGGGATATTTACGCCCGCAATCTGCGTGGAAAGCACCTGATGCAGGCAACCGTTGGAAATTTATACCTTGAGAATCTGGAAGGCGAAATAAATGCATTTTCAGCAAGCGGCAATATCACGGCCAGGAAAATGCATGGAGAATATAGTGCAAAGACGACAAATGGGGATATTAAACTTACAGACTCAGATGGAGAAGTTCGTCTCCGAACTGTAACAGGCAATGTGGAGTCAGTGAATGGAAGAGGAACTTTTATAGCAGCAACAACCACAGGTAATATTCTAGCAAGTCTGATTTCGGTTGGTGAGGGAAGCTATATTGAAACGGTTACAGGCTCTGTAAATCTCACGCTGCCTGAAAAGCTTAATTATAGTCTAAATGCATCCGGCTCATTGGTAGATGTAAGCGACCTTCTTGACCGCAGAGAATTCGAAGGACGAGTTCAACAAAGCGTAGCCAACGTCGTGTTTGGAAGCGGAAGTATTCCAATTCAAATTTCATCAGTCTCTGGCAGTGTAACAGTCAAAACAGGCTCTAACTGATGATTTTTAAAGGTGCAAGGTTCATTATGAGAGTGACAGGAGCATTGGCTATTGCTGCACTGTTCTTTATTGGCCCTCTGGCGTTTGCGACTCAAACTGAGTCTGGTGCTCAGTTACTGCGTGTAGATGATCTGCTCAGTAACGATCACATCATTTATCTTACGGATCAATGGAAGTACTTTCCGGGTGATGATGCTCGTTTTGCTGAACCCGGATACGATGATTCAGATTGGGATCAGATCAGCACCAGGCTTACATCGTTTGATTTTGCATTTGCGGACTGGCTGGGCGTTGGCTGGTTTCGGCTGGATGTTTACGTAGATTCGACTCTCGTGAATAAACCGCTGGCATTGCTTATTGAAAAGCATTTGGGCGCATCTGAATTCTATTTGAATGGAGAAGAGATATTCCGACTCGGAACAATCAATCCGAACGGTTCAAACCAGGGGTATACTGACTTTAAACCGAGAATGATAGTTTTTCCTGAGGCCGGCGAACAAACAATAGCGGTTCGTTTTGCCAATACAAATGCTGATGAATTTATTGAAGAAGAGGGTATGGCAGGGTTTCGGTTTCTGTTGGGCGATGCCAATTATCATCTCGATTCAAGAGTAGACTCTGCCATGTGGCGTTCTGGCTGGCAGACGTTTTTCCTGGGGTCCCTGCTTGTATTTGCTGTGATCCATCTGCTTCTGTTCTCTTTTTATCCGTCTGAGAAGCGCAACCTGTTTTTTGCACTTTTCACACTGTTTCTGGGCATTCTTGTACTTTCCATTTTTAAAACCGAGTTCGCCACCTCTCCATACGAAACTGTTTTTTTTGCTAAAATCGCACAGGTCACATGGATACTCACCATTATCTATGCCCTCAGGTTTACGTACAGTCTCTATAAAAAACAGACGCCGGTTCAATTCTGGGTATTTGGCGTTGCCGGGCTTCTATTAATCGCCGGCATATGGTTTAACGTAACACAGATATTTCTCATACGAGAACTATTTGTGTTGGTCGCAGTACTCGAAATGCTTAGGGCACTGTTTAAGATTGTTTTTCAGCAGCGGTCAGGATCCTGGATCATTGGGTTTGGAATATTCTGTTTTTTGATGAGTATTCTCTACAGAATTTTGATCAATGCCAATCTTTTGACAGGCGAGACTACCACAGCCAGTATTCTTGGATCCGGCATGATGATTTTTGCAATGTCAGTATTCCTGTCAAGGGATTTTGCAGTTACCCAGAAGCGGCTTGAGCAAAAGCTTGTTGAGGTGAAAGACCTGTCTGAGAAAACATTAGAGCAGGAAAAACGAAATAAGAAGATAGAGATAGAGTCACGGCTTCTGGAGGCCGAAAATGAACGAAAAAGCCGCGAACTTGAAGAGGCGCGTACGCTTCAGCTATCGATGCTGCCCGGTAAACTTCCTGAGATCGATCCATATGATATATCGGTATACATGGAAACGGCTACGGAGGTTGGCGGCGATTACTACGACTATTCGATACAGGAGGATGGCGGGTTAACGCTTGCGCTTGGTGATGCAACAGGTCACGGAATGAAGGCTGGCATTATGGTCGCAGCCGCAAAAAGTAACTTTCACATGTTTGCTGCAGAAAAAGACCAGGTGAAAATGCTGCATCGAATGTCTGACGGACTGCGAAAGATGGATCTCCGGATGATGTATATGGGCTTAATCGTGATGAAGTGCAAAGGAATGCAGGCCGAAATAACAACAGCCGGAATGCCGCCCGTACTGTGGTACAGAAAAAAACTGGAGCAGGTTGAAACGGTGGTGCTTAAAGGCCTTCCCCTGGGGACAAGCGTACATTATCCGTATCAGTCACGACAACTCGATCTTGATGAAGGCGATGTGTTACTGCTTTTGAGTGATGGCCTCATGGAGTTGTTTAATGAGAAGCGGGAGCTGCTCGGCCTTGATCGAATCAAGCGGGAGTTACTGAATAAGTCGTGCGCAACATCCAGGGAAATTATTAATCATATGAGAAGCCTGATGATAAGCTGGAGCGGTGACCACAAAAATGAAGATGATGTGACGATGATGGCTGTTAAAATCAAAGAAAATGAAACTTACGAAGGATGAAATCGTAGCGGAAACTGATGCATAATAGTGGTGATAAGAATGAATAAATTTCTACAGATACTAACAATCTTACTTCTCTTTCCGCTGCTTCTGGCTGCCCAGCAAAAATCAGAAGAAACAGAAGACCCTTTTAAACGGGATCCTATTTTTAACCAATCCCTTGAAGAACTGATGGGGAAAGATTCAGAAAAGCCTGAAGACTCGACAAGTGTTGAAGTTCAGCGAAGGTTCAGGAGTTTTCAGCAGGAAGGAATTGATTTTGATGGTGCTCTTGAAGCCGGGCCGTATAATACGAATCCACTCTACAACAGGTTTCCCAATCTCCCCATGATCCATTACAACAGGGTGAACGGATTGTTTTTAGGCATCAGGAAAGAGAGGATGCAGTGGTATGACTACGGTAGTATTGTAGACCTGAATAAGTTCAGGGTTCATGGGATGATTGGCTATGGCACCGCCTCTACCCGTTGGGATTACGCTATAGGACTCGAACGGTTTATCGGGCGAAGTGACAGAATTCTAATTGGGGCAGAATTTCATCGTGCAGCTGCTACAGATGATTATTGGCGTGTCGGACTTATCGAGTCAACATTTACGGCTCTGTTCGCTTCCTATGATTTTCCAGACTACCACCTCAAAGATGGCTTTGGTACGTATGTTGCCGTAAGGGGCAAGCGTTGGTTTGAAGGTGCTTTTTCTTACAACAATGATGATTTTTCATCTCTTTCCGTAAACACACGGTTCTCTTTTTTCGGAAAGGAGAGTGTTTTCAGACCCAATCAGCCCATCGATCTGACAACAGATGAAACAAATATTCAGCGGCTGAATTTTGCACTTTCATTTAACCCGAAGCGGCTCATACTTTCTCGCTATTTTTCAATGTCTGCAATGACCGAGATTGAGCTGGCGGATAATTCAGATTTTGAAAATGATTTTTCATATAACTCCTACCTGGCTGAACTGAATATCTTCTCTAATTTTGAGCCGGGTTCAGTTTTAAAGTGGAGGCTTCGTACAGGCAGTATCACAGGCAATGCTCCGCTTTTTAAACAATTTCAGCTTGGCGGTATCGGATCTTTACGGGGATCGCCGTACAAAGTGTTTACCGGTAACCAGATGTTGCTGAGTAACATCGAGCTGCAGTTTGGCAGCGTTATTGGCTGGGATAACGAGTGGGTTGATTTCGACAGTTATTATACTACTCTTTTTATAGATTCAGGATTTGCAAGACAAAGTTCAGAACTGCTGGAATCATCTAGTCCGTTTGATGATATGGACGGGTTTAAATTCTCAAACTTGCAGCATGATATCGGCGTAGGCATCGGCTCTGATCTGTTCCGTGCTGAACTTGCCTGGCCTCTGAAACGATTTGGAAGCACACCTGCATTCTGGATCCGGTTTAATCCTACGTTTTAATTTAATATAGAGATGTGACCTGTCAGCCGAAGGTGCCTCCTCCGCTGACTTCCCGTCATCGGAGGAGTTGTTAAGGCTTAAAATTTATTCCCGACGCTGACAGAAACCGGAAAAGCACCGGAATGGTGTCAGGTCTTTGGGCTAT
>CAZVEP010000073.1:0-17944 GCA_964625635.1 uncultured Rhodohalobacter sp. | reverse complement strand
TAACAAACGCCCTTTTAAACGCCTCAATTAACATATTATGAATCGAACTCAGGTTAGAAGATTATCTGACAATTATTTAAATCCTGATCCCGAACCCGTGGAGCAAAATTAGCCGCAGCCCGACATAGGTCACAAGAATTGCCGTTAAAACACCGATGATTCTGGCATTGAATTTCTCATTTGATAAATAAGATCCGATACTGCCTCCCAGTACTACCGCGACAAGAAGCTTTAGAATGAGATCTGTATCAACCTGGAAGGTACCGGCCACATTCAGGCCGATGAGACCGGAGAGC
Organism: uncultured Rhodohalobacter sp.; assembly: GCA_964625635.1. GTDB lineage: Bacteria > Bacteroidota > Rhodothermia > Balneolales > Balneolaceae > SW132. The sequence continues at coordinate 17,648 of CAZVEP010000073.1, read as the reverse complement.
GAGTTTACAAGGATGAATACAGATGCGAGAGATGCAATGGTTCGGGCATTTTTCCACTCCATCAGGTTCAGAACAGGAGAGAGATAGATGCCGCCGCCAATTCCCGAAATACCGGCCAGCAGCCCCACACTTCCACCAAGTGATAGCTTTTTGGTCAGGCTAAAGTTTTTTGATTCCACTCTGTACTTCACAAACTTCAGGATCATAAAAAAACCTGCCATCATCAAAGCCGCGCCGAGAATAAGAAAGAAGGCTTCCTGTGTAAGGCGAAGTTGTGCGCCAAGATAGGCCATGGGAATACTGAGGAGCAGGAAGGGCCAGAACTGGCTGAAATCGAAAACCCGTTTTCTGATAAAAATGAACGTACCAATTGTTACGACACATACATTAAGAACCAGGGCTGTAGATCGAATCTCATAGAAATCACCTAAAAACAAACTCAGAATTGCCAGGTAGCTCGAACCGCCGCCAAATCCCACCGAGCTGTAGAACAGGGCAATGAAAAAGAAGATGAAGGGCAGAATATCTGTTTCCATAGACAATTTGGTATCAGATCAGGATCGTCTGGACGTGCTTGCCTTTGCCAATTGATCCGGGTTCGTTCAGAAATACCAGTGCATTCCCCATAGCCATAGAGTGGATCATAGAAGAACTCTGGTGGTTCAGAATAGAAACGTATCCGTTTTGGATGAGTGCCTTCAAAAAGACAGGGCGATCGGACCTGTTGTCGTATTCGTGATCGATCGGCAGCTTTAGCCGTTTCAAGCCCGTGTTCTCGGCTCCGCTTATTCGCTGAAGCAGGGGCAAAACGTGAATATAAAAGCAGGTGAGTGACGACGCCGGATTACCCGGCAGAGCAAAGACAAAGGTATTGTCACGTCTTCCAAAATAGAGAGGTTTACCCGGTTTTTGAAAGACTTTGTAGAACAGCTCCTGAACGCCATTTTCCTCAAGCGCCTGTTTTACGAAATCATAATCACCAACAGATATTCCGCCCGATATGAGCAGGACGTCAGACGACTCAAGGAAAGCCGCAATACCTTGCTTGATGGCTGAAAAGTCATCTTTGATATGGTTCTTTCCTTCACAGTTAAAACCATACGATTCAAGCGCTGACTGAAGCGCGTAGCTGTTGGATTCATATATCTGGCCCAGCTCTTTCGTATCACCCGGGGGAACCAGTTCATTACCGGTGCTGATGATCCTCACTGAGGGTTTTTGAAAAACCTTTACCGTGTTATATCCGAGTGAACCGATCATCCCGATCGAAGCGGGCGAAATCAGGTGACCTGGTTCAAATACAGACTGACCGGACGAAAGTTCATTGCCTCTGCGGCGAATGTGTTGTCCCTCACTGACTTTATCATCAACAAACAGCCTGTCATCTTCAACACGGGTTTTTTCCTGCATGACAACCGCGGTCGCATTAACCGGAATTTTTGCGCCTGTAAAAATACGCATCGCTTCACCGTCGCGAAGTTTTTTTACTGATGTATCACCCGCCTGGATCTCTCCGACAATTCTGTACGACTTGGAATTCCCTGACACGGCGTAGCCATCCATTGCGGAGTTATCAAAGGAGGGAAGATCAAATGGTGAGATGATCTCTTCAGCAAGCCAACAGCCCAGGCTTTCCTCGATGAGACGTTCGGTAATACTTCGCTGAACATTCTGACTCTGTATTATGTCCGCGGCCTGCTCAATGGAAATCATCATCCGCCGATTGAAGTCATAGACCGGTTCTGCTCGTAGTGCTCTTTCTTCATCTCCACGTCCATGCCGTCACGTGAGAACTTCTTCTCTTTGATGGAGCTTAATATGATGTTCTCGATCGACTCTCCATTTCTGTGTGGCGTGAGAAGATCTGTTTCGGCTGTAGCGAACAGACAGTTTTTCATCTTGCCATCTGAAGTCAGTCGTATGCGATTACATCCGGCACAAAATGGATTGGTGATGGTGCTGACGATTCCAAAATTCCCTTCAAACCCCGGCACTTTGTAATTGGCAGACGTGCTGTGTTTTGAATCCTCAAGTTTTTCGGGATCTCCAAATTTCGAGCTGACTTTTTTGAGGATCTCGTCTTTGCTGACGCCCTTATCCCAGTCCCATTCGTTTCCCTTGAACGGCATGAACTCAATAAACTTCACGCCAATATTTTTATTCCGTGTGAGATCTACAAAGTCATTGATCTCCATATCATTAACGCCTTTAATTAAGACAATGTTTAACTTTATATCAAAGTCCATGTCTATCGCTGTATGAATGTTTTTCATGATGCGATCGAAATAATCTCGCTTGGCAATAAAGACAGACTTAGACTTCTCAAGCGTATCCAGGCTTATGTTTATTCTTTTTAGCCCAACTTCCTGAAACAGATCAAAATACTTGTCAAGGATGATGCCGTTTGTGGTGAGTTTGAGCGTGACTCCAAGGTCAGCCAGCTCGCGAATGAGCCACTCTGCGTTATTTCGAATAAGCGGTTCACCTCCGGTCAGTCTGATGGTATCCACTCCCAGCGATCTGAATATCTTGGCGATTGAGACAATCTCTTCCAGCGTCATAATCTCAGATTTATCAGCCAGCTCAATCCCGTCTTCCGGCATGCAGTAGAAGCAGCGAAGGTTGCACCGATCCGTTAGTGAGATCCGCAGGTACGTGTGTTCTCGGCCAAAATTATCGATGATTTGAGGCTTGGGGGTTGTTTTCATGTGTCGTGTCGTTTGCCTTTTAAAACCTGAAATACATGCAGTACGTGCGGAAAAACAGCCTCAAGACATTCAGCTGCCCCCTTGGAAGACCCGGGCAGAGCCAGTATCAGTTTTTTTCCTTTGATACCCGCCACTGAACGCGACAGCATCGCATAAGGCATTCGTTGCTGACCATAGCGGCGCATCTCTTCTTCCACGCCGGCGAGAGGTGTATCAAGCAGGGGGCGAATGGTATCAGGGGTGACATCCCTTGGCCCTACACCGGTTCCGCCGGTAAAAATGATCAGGTCTGCATCTGACTGCCGGATGATATGCTCGATTTCTGATGGTTCGTCAGGAATTACGTTGTAATCAGTCGATAACCCCAGCGCCTGCAATTTTGATAGAATCAGTTTGCCTGAAACATCTTCTTTTTCGCCTTTCGAAACGGTGTCAGAACAAACCACAACATGTGCAGACAATCCTTCTGCAGTTGGTTTATAGGATGATTTTCCACCGGTCTTGTTCAGCAATTTAATCGTACTGATTTCCACGCCTTTATCCACCGGCTTTAGCATGTCGTAGATTGTGAGGGCCACAATACTGGCTCCATGCATGGCCTCAACTTCCACTCCTGTTTTATAGATGGTCTTTACGGTCATTGATATCGTAATCTCCAGTCCATCAATGCTGTATTCAATTCCTGCGTACTCAATGGGCAGTGGGTGACAGTCGGGCAGCAGATCTGGCGTTTTCTTGACTCCAAGCAGTCCGGCCGCCTTTGCCATTTCAAACACGTTACCCTTCGGAATATCATTATTTCTAATCCGATCAATTGTTTCGGGCAAACTTGTCTTCACAATCGCTTGTGCCGTTGCTACTCGGAGAGTATTTGATTTGTGGGTGATGTCTACCATATTTCGGTATTCGGTATTCGGTATTCGGTATTCGGTATTCGGTGATTAGAGAACCATATCGTTCTATCTACAGAATTTTGATGCTTTGTTGATCATTGTACCGATCATTTTGCCCAAAATCTTATATTCATTAATTAAATCATTTGATTCAGTTGTATCAAGATAACCGCAATCTTGGGCAACTTCTATCCAGTGTTGAGTTTCTTGTTGTTCGCCATCGGCATCGGTTAATTTGCTTATAAAATGCTTTTGATATCTTCTTTTAGCCCATGCCTCAGCAATTTGAGCTCCCACTGATCTTGACGAACGCCTTATTTGATCTGTCAATGAAAATTTCTCTTCATTGGGAAATCGTTTGGTAATCTCATAGACCGATGATGATAACTCCCGGGATAATTTGTAAACCTCCAAATCTCTAAAACTTTCTACATAAGCCATTATAAAAACCCGAACTATAGTTTAACATTTTTACCGACCACCGACCACCGACCACCGACCACCGACCACCGATAACCGATAACCGACCACCAATCACCGATTAACCTTCCACTGGTGGCTTTCATCCTCGAAAATCTCCTTGCCATAGATTGGAACGCGTTCTTTGATGGCATCTACGAGAAAGGCGTTGGCGTCACGGGCAGCTTGCCGGTGCGCCGATGATGTAAACACGAAAAAGCACAGTTCACCGATTTTGATGTGGCCCAGGCTGTGATAGATGTGTGCACAGGTCAGGTCGAATTTCTCGAATGCCTCTTCGCGGATTTTATCAGCTTCCTTATCAGCCATTTCTTCGTAAGCTGTGTATTCGATCGCCGCCACACGTTTACCATCAGCCTCATCAGCACGTATCTGTCCTAAAAAAATGCTGTGTCCGCCAATGGCTGTCTTTGACTGGTGCTTTGCGATGGATTCTGAAATTCTTGCCGGCGTAATGGCGCCCTGTACAAAAATTGATTTAGGCATGGGTTTTCTGCTTGTTCTTATTCATGATGGCCTGTATGCCGCCAACTACATTAACTAAATTGTTAAATCCGTATTTGGTCTGAAGTTGCTCAATTGCCTGACTGCTTCTTTTTCCGGTCTGGCAAATGACGTGAACCGGCTGATCGGCAGGGATATCAGATTGTTTCTCATCTAACCGGTTCATCGGGATATTTATGACATTCTTAGCGTCAAGCCGAGGTTCTTCAAACGGATCGCGAACATCGAGATAGAATTTGTTTCTTGGCTCAAGAGTGCATGAAAACACTTCCGGAATAATTCCTCGCTTTTTCACTTTTTCTATTTCAGAGTCATTTCTTTGAATTTCAATCAGCTTATCCTGATGAGTCAGCAAGTCAATTAGTTTAAGTTTTCCCGATAACACGCCGTCGGTGTTGAGTATGATCTTAATTGCTTCTGATGCCTGCAGGGTACCAAGTACGCCAGGCAGCGGGCCCATCACGCCAACCTCTTCGCAGCTGATGTTACGATTGGTCGTAGTAGGGAAGAGGCATCGGTAGGTAGGGCCACTTTTGTAATTAAAGACCGAAAGCTGCCCCTGAAACTTATAGATAGACGCATAAATCCATGGCGTATGGGTCAGGACCGACGCATCATTGATGAGATACTTGGTTCTGAAATTATCGGATCCGTCAATGACCAGGTCGAAGCTTTTAAAGAGTTCTACTGCATTATCCTCGGTAAGCCAATCCATAATGGCAAGAATCTCTATCTCAGAATTAATCTCCTGGAGTGCACGTTTCGCCATTTTGGCTTTATGTTGACCAATATCGTTTTCCTTGTAAAGAATTTGCCGGTGCAGATTGGATAAATTTACCGTGTCGTAATCCATCAGCCCAAGCGACCCAACACCCGCTGCAGCAAGATACTGGGCTGCAGGACACCCCAGGCCGCCCATACCAACAATCAGAACACGGGCATGTCTGAGCGCTTCCTGGCCGTCTGGCCCGACTTCAGGGAGTCGTATTTGCCGGCTGTGCCTGTTATTCAGATCGTTGCTGTTCATTGTCATCCTCCCGAAAACGGTGGCAAAAAAGCGACTTCATCACCATCTTTCAACGCACCGGCTTTGCCCATTTGATGATTTACCGCAACCTGAATGGACTCTCTGTCGCTGATTGAATACGTTTCGTAGCAGTGGGCCTTTATAGAATTAACATCTGCTGAGTTCGATTCCAGTTCCAGCGTTTCCTCAGCTTTTCCCGTCTCTTCTGCAATGACGCCGAAATATTTAAGTTTTACGGTAATGCTCATAGAAATCTACTGCTGATTGATTGTGGACAGTTTCTCTACATCGTCTTCGGTATCTACGTCAAAAGCACCATCATCAAAAGGGAACGTTTGGACGTTATTGCGATGCTGCATCATAATTTTCTTTGCCCCGGTATCGCCTTTTAGCGTCAATAATTTTGGAAACAGCGATTCATCAAAAATAGCTGGTACGCCAATATTATTATTGTAAGTAGATGCCGTAATTATTTGGCTGCCAGTTGAATGCCTGTCAATAATATTCTGAATAACGTCACTTGAAATGTATGGCTGATCTGACAGTAAATAAAGAATCTGTTTCATTGAGGGATTTAATTCCAGTGATTTTTTAAGACCAAATCGAATGCTTGATGCAATCCCTTCTGACCAGTCAGAATTAATGAAAACGCTACTTGAATGTCTGTTTATATCAGCCAGTATTTCATTTCTGTTTGCGCCTAAAACGACTATAGAAGGATTGAATTCAAACTTATCAATACAATCAATAGTATGCTGCAGTAGGGATTTCCCTTTGTTTTTAACCAGCTGCTTCGGATGGCCCAGTCTGCTCGATGATCCTGCTGCAAGAATCACAGCGCCCATATTTGCGGGAATGTTCATAGCTGTACTTTTTCAAATTGGTACTGATCTTTTTGATGGATAGAGCCGTCAATTTCACGAAGATGCTTCACGTCTGATCCTGTCAAAACAGCCTGGATCTCTGATAAAACAGAAAGCCCGATTTCTGCTGGTGTTTCGGCTCCGATCTGCAGGCCAACGGGGGCATAAATTTTTGAGTTATGCTTTTCATTTAGAATAATCCCCTCATTCTCGAGATCACGAAACATACGCCTGTGCTTCTTATTGGGCCCCAAAATGCCAATGTAAGGTAGCTCATCAAAATCCAGCAGTAGCTTTAGTACCGCCAGATCATAATTGTAGTTGTGGGTCATCAGTACAAAGGCTGTTGATTCATTAATCTCAATATTATCAAGAATTGATTCCGGGTTTGCCACCACCACCTGGCAGTTGCTAAAACGTTTCTCATTGGCATGTGTAGGACGGCCATCGGCCACAGTTACAGACCATCCAAGGTGACCTGCCATTTTAGACAGAACCTGTGAATCGTTTCCGGCACCTACCAAAACAAGTGTCGGTGGAGGAGGCATTATGTCAATAAATGCATATTGAGTACCGCTTTTAGTTACGTATTCACCAAAGTGGCTGACCCGACTCTTCATCGCATTAACAGCGACATTACGAATAGCCTCTGATAGTGATGTATCACTTGTGTCCGACGTTATGGAGCCGGTTTCATCAATGAGAAGCGACGTGCCTTGCTGGCGATCTGATTTATCCAGGTTGAATATAGAAACAAGTGCATAGGTTTGGTTTTTATTATTGGCCCGCCTCAGCAGCTCAACAGGGTTTAAATCAATGGCCGGATCGACAGGTTCAAACAGAACCTGGATTATGCCATTACATCCCAGCTGAGCACCAATCACGGCATCGTCTTCATCGCTGGTGTCGTAAGTAACCAATTTGTTTTTGTTTTGCTCAAGTGCAAGAAGTGCTTTCCGAAGTGCATCGCCTTCGAGGCAGCCACCACTGATCGCCCCGGTCATATAGCCATATTCATCAACCAGCATACGTGCACCTGCCGCCCGATAGGAGGAGCCTTCGACGTGAACAACGGTTGCCAAAATAGTTTGAAGGCCGTTCTTTACGGCTGCATCGTAGGAGGCTAATATGGCGTCTGATTCTCTCATCCGGCTACAAGCTTGAGTTGGGGAATGACGTCTTCAAATTCCTTTATGGCCATATGAACCTCTTCGCGGGTTGTAAACCGGCCTAACCCGATTCGAATGCTCGACATGGCTTTATCAGCTGACAGACCCATCGCTGTTAGAACATGGGATGGCTGACTGATTGCTGATGAACAGGCAGAGCCTCTTGAGATCGCCAGATTTCTGAGGCGACGAAGAAGGTGTATGCTGTCGATGTTCTTGAACTGAACGTTGGTTGTGTGGGGAAGCCGGTCCTCAGAACTGCTGTTGATACTTACATCAAACAATTCAATCAATTCTTGTTCCACGTAGTTTCGCAGGTCTGAAAGACGGTCGGCATCAGCAGCTAATTCATCCTTGCATATCTCACACGCTTTTCCAAAACCGACAATTGCCGGCACATTAAGCGTACCCGGACGAAGCCCCTTTTCTTGTCCGCCCCCCGTGAAGAGGGGATAGATGGTGGGTTTATTTTCGCCCGCGATATAGAGCGCACCTGCTCCTTTCGGTCCGTATAATTTATGAGATGAGAAGGCGATCATGTCGGCACACATTTCTTTTACGTTTATCGGCAGTTTACCCACGGATTGGGTCGCGTCTGAGAAAAACCGCACGCCTTTTGATCTGCATAGTTCCGCAATCTCTTTAACGGGGTGTATGACGCCTGTTTCGTTGTTGGCGTGCATCAGGCAGACCAAAAGTGTCTTCTTTGTAATTGAAGTCTTAAGCTCATCGAGGTCAATAGCTCCGTTGAAGTTGACATCAAGGTATGTGATGTCGAATCCCACTTCTTCGAGATGCCGGCAAGTTTCCAGAACGGCTTTATGCTCGGTCTTGCAGGTTATGATATGGTTTCCCCGGGCTTTATTCGCGTTGCAAAAGCCACGAAGGCCCAGGTTGATAGCTTCCGTAGCTCCTGAGGTGAAATAGATTTCATTGGCAGAGGCGCCGATCAGGTCTGCCAGCTGTTCGCGAGCCACATCAACAGCATCATCAGCTTCCCACCCAAAAATGTGATCATTACTAGACGCATTGCCAAATAACCGTGTAAAGAACGGCAGCATTGCTTCAACGACCCGTTCATCAACCGGAGTTGTAGCGTTGTAATCCAGGTATATTTTTGAACTGTTTTTCATATATGAATCTAACTGTCAATATGTAAAAAACTCATAATCTGCGAAGAATAATAAATAAACTATTGCTAAAAATAGGAAATAGGTTTTTATTAATTAAAGTAGCCATCGGGTGTTCAGCTTTATTCTCTTATCACTTTTTTCGCAACAATCAACTGATTAACTGAACGCACACTAAGCCGCTTTTCAACTGCACGTTTCATGTCGATTTTTACATAAGCCGTTCGCGACGTTGAATTTAGCAGGTTTAATCATTTAATTAAGCAAACTTACCGATCATCAAACTTATCCGCATATGCCTGCATACACGCTTTCAATAAATGGAGAAGAACGAGAAGTAGATGTAACCAACGACACCCCGCTTTTGTGGGTTTTGAGAGAGCACCTGAACCTTCCGGGAACCAAATTTGGGTGCGGTATTTCCCAGTGCGGTGCCTGTACCGTTCATGTTGACGGACGGCCGATACGGTCCTGTTCATATCCGGTATCCTCAGTAGGTGATTCTGAAGTAACCACGATTGAGGGACTTTCAGAAAATGGAGATCACCCGGTTCAACAGGCGTGGCTGGAGCATGATGTACCACAGTGCGGATATTGCCAGGCCGGACAGATTATGAGTGCAGCTGCCCTGCTGAAATCAAACCCGAATCCTACTGATGCAGATATCGATTCCGCTATGAATGGTAACCTTTGCCGGTGTGGAACCTATATCAGAATTAAACGAGCCATTAAAACCGCAGCCCAAAACGCATAAATTATGACAGTCGTAAAATCAAACATGGACAGACGTTCTTTCTTGAAAACGATAGCGGTTGGCGGCGGCGGACTCATGATTGGGTTTAGCTGGATGTCGTGCTCTACGGAGGAACCACTTGCAGTTTATGATGTGAACGCATATTTGAAAATAGATAATCGGGGCGGAGTGACCATTTTTTCTCCAAATCCCGAGATCGGTCAAAATGTCAAAACTTCCATGCCTCTCATTGTAGCAGAAGAGCTGGATGTAGACTGGGATCGTGTGACTGTTGAACAAGCCCCTCTTAATACGGAAAAATATAATCGGCAGCTGGCCGGTGGAAGTCAGTCGATCAGGCAGGGCTGGGATAGCCTCCGTACAGCGGGAGCCACAGCTAAAATGATGCTTGTGACGGCTGCAGCCAACAGATGGGGAGTTTCACCGAACCAATTAAAAACTGAAAAAGGGGTCATTACAAACACCGCTAACGGCGAAACACTAACGTATGGTGATGTGGCATCAGAAGCGGTTGATGTGCCAATCCCGTCGGACGTGACGCTGAAAAGTCCGGATGATTTTACGCTGATTGGTAATCGAATTAAAAATGTAGACGGTGAAGAGATCGTCACCGGCAAACCACTTTTCGGGATCGATTTTAAACGTGAGGGCATGGTTCATGCGATGATTATTCATCCGCCAGCCTTTGGCATGTCGCTGAAGTCTTATGATGACAGTGAGGCCCGGTCGATGCCTGGTGTTCAGGATATTTTTACGATCAATACGTCGATCGACGAACCTCAATGGTCGGACGTTAATGCCTTTAATGAATTGTTGGTGATTACCGGTGATTCTACCTGGGAAGTGATGAAAGCCAAACGTGCCATTAACGTTGAGTGGGAAGCCACCGGGGAGCTTGAAAATACATCCGGGCACAACAACAAGCTCGCTGAAGCAGTAAACAATGGATCGGGAGAAATAGCAAGGCAGGATGGAAACCCTGATTCAGTAGCAAACAGTGCCGCAACTATTGTTGAGCGAACTTATACGGCACCATTCATCGCCCATAATACGCTGGAGCCGATGAACTTTTTTGCAGATGTGAAGGAGAATTCTGCCGAACTAATTGGGCCGATACAGACACCTGAGCAGCTTCGCGCTTCAGCATCACAGCTGCTGGGTATTTCTGAAGATAATATCAGAGTTGATATGACCCGTATGGGCGGAGGCTTTGGTCGACGGCTTTATGGTAACTTTGGCCTCGAAGCCGCAGCCATTTCCCAACAGATCGGTGCGCCGGTCAGGTTGCTTTATACCCGTGAAGACGATATGACCCAGGGAACCTATCGTCCGGCGTATGCAATCAAATACAAGGCCTCACTTGATGAAGACGGCAACATGCTTTCATTTCAGGCAAGGGGTACCGGAATGTCGGAGAGTCCTCTTTTTGCAAACCGATTTCCAGCCGGTACAGTAGACCACTATTCAAGTGAAAATATTCCGGTTCAAACCAACATCTCTACAGGAGCCTGGCGTGCTCCCAGGTCAAATTTTACGGCAGGAGCTGAACAGGCATTTATTGATGAAGTGGCCGAAGCAGCTGGAAAAGATCCCATCGATTTCAGGCTTGAGCTTTTTGAACGTGCAATGAGCAATCCCGTTGGCAGTGATAATGATTATGACCCCGCTCGCTATGCCGGAGTTCTGAAGCTCGTTCGGGAGAAGTCAAGCTGGGATACAGAGACGCCCGGAGTCTACAGGGGAGTGTCGGCCTATTACTGCCACAACTCATATGTAGCCCAGGTAGTGGATCTGGAAATGGTCAATGACCAGCCTCGCATCAAAAAAGTGTGGTGCGCAGTGGACTGTGGCATTGTTGTGAATTTGGAAGGAGCATTGAACCAGGTCGAGGGTGGGGCTATCGACGGACTTGGGCACGCATTGTACAGTGAGCTCACGTTTGAAGACGGAGCACCAAATGCTTCAAACTTTGACAACTACCGTCTGATTCGAACCAATGAGGCACCGCTGGACATTGAGACACATTTCGTTCAGAGCCAGATTCACCCAACCGGTCTTGGAGAGCCGGGACTTCCGCCGGTGATTGGTGCATATGCCAATGCGCTTTACAAGGCAACGGGTCAGCGGTATTACAATCAGCCGTTCCTGATGAGAGAAGAGCAGGTTGAGAATTTAGGTGCCTGATCCGTTAAATGATGTATCTGGTTAAAATTTACGCCAAAAATATGTACTACATAGGGGTTGAATAAGTTTTTTCCAGCCGTATTTGGTTTTTGCATAAAGTTTGTATTCTTCCAATTGCAGGAGTAGACTCACTACCATTTCCACAAAGATTAATCAGCCATTCTGATTGAAAACCTTACCAGCCATTTCCCTGAATGCCTGTTACTGAGTGAGAGAGAAAAGGGAGGGGTACTTCAGTTCCATAAGCTCACATAACAAATTGTGATCGGTAATAAAGTTTCAATTTATTTGAAACATATCTTTATATTTTACGTGTATTATTTTATGTTTTATTTAAAATAAATTGTACAAAACATAAAATAAGGCGCGTTTATGGAAAGAAACAGAATTTTAAAATACGGAAATTTACTTGCCTGGGCGGTATTCTGGTTATTGGTTGTAGCCATGGCGGTTTTGACTGCGGGACTGATTGTCTGGTTAATTAATCCAGAGTCGTTTTCGTCAGTCAGGATGGTAGATCCAGCGGGTGCCGGATTTGGTACAGGTACATTTAAGACCGGGAGTGCAGATGGTATCGCATTGAGCGAACTGACTTCAGGTATGATTTTCTGGATCTATTTCAGGGGAATTTTCTTTGCAGGTATAGGACTCCTTATCGCCCGCAAAGTGCTTGCGGTTTTATCCTCCATCAAACAGTTAAAAACATTCTATTCCGGCAACATCGAACATTTTCGTGATATGGCACGGATAGGTTTTATTGCGTTTTTGTTCAGCTGCGTAAATGTGGGGTATATTGATGGTGTAATTAATGTAAACTTTACGCTTGCAATCTGGCCGCTCACATTCTCAGTCGCTTGTTTGGTACTGTCTGAGGTATTCCGTGAAGGAAAACATCTGCTTGAAGAAAACGAGATGATCGTATGAAAATCGTAGTCAATATAGACGTGATGCTTGCTAAGCGAAAAATGATGCTTAAAGAGTTAGCTGAAGAGGTGGGTGTTTCCGCTACAAATTTATCACTTCTGAAAACGGGAAAAGCGAAAGGCGTCCGGTTCAATACGCTTGCAGCTATTTGTGACGCCTTGGATTGTCAACCTGGTGATATTTTAGAATTTCAGAAAGAAGAAAAAGTGTGATTTAATTTTCTGAATCTCTGAGTGTCATTATGTAGTAAAATGAGATGGTTGTTCTCTGTTGTGAGTCTGAAAACTTATTGGTGTGCATTTTTTAAATGGTAGAGAATAATCACTCATAAAAACTGTTCTTAGTGATAGTCTTGGTTTTCAGGATCTGAGCTTTGTTTGCAGTGACGGTTTAAAAATGGAATTGGCCGGCAATCACACATTTATGTTACTTATCTACTAATCCGATAATTTTAACTTAGAACAATTTGGATATATACGTTATTGGTAAATCTGCGTTAGATTCATGATTACTAAATTTTCATATAAATGTGTAAAATATTCAGGCTCTTTTGAGCCCGTAATAAAAATCGGTATTATTGACACGTGAATTTTTCTTATACATATCGTCTTATTTCAATAATGCTCAGTGCAACTATCCTGATTGGGATATCACTGCCGGCCGTACTCCATGCTAAATCACATGCAGAATGTACTTCAGCTGAATCAATGCACGCCGATCATCATATGACAATGCCTTCTACAATGACTGAAGGTGAAGGACATGACGACTGCCCGATGGAATCAATGTTGGCATCAGATGACTCTCATTCATCCATGATTGATGCCGGAACAGCCGATTTTGGGATTACCTGTACTTGTAGTATCGAAAAAGCAAAGGTGTCAACCGAAGCGCCTGTGTTCAAAAAAATGAAACTGCAGGTGCTGCCGGTTGTGCAGGTACTTGCTGAAAATCATAAGCCCCAAACCGAATTCGATAATTATTCTACCCCGTTATCGAATACCTTTTCACCACCTCCCATCTTTCTTATCAACGAATCCTTTCTGATCTAGGGACTGGTACATCTTTTCTTAACTCATTCATCTAACATACTTGCTGTCAGTCATATGACTGATTAACCAATGTATTATAAATGACAAATATCAAGGATTGTCGGCATTCTTCGCCTGATGACTTCCCTTGATTAATTGTACCGATTTCCTAATTAGAAACACATGCTAAATAGAATAATCAGGTTTTTCCTGGAAAATAAACTCATTGCCGTTTTGCTGGTTCTGCTGCTGACGGGATGGGGGCTGGTTACATCTCCATTTGACTGGAATCTGGAATCTTTTCCAAAAGATCCGGTTCCTGTCGATGCCATCCCAAATCTCGGTGAGAACCAACAGATAGTCTATACCGAGTGGTCCGGGCAGTCGCCGCAAGACATTGAAGACCAGGTAACCTATCCGCTGACAACCCAGTTGCTTACGGTTCCAGGTGTTAAAACCGTGCGGAGTACCTCCATGACCGGGCTCTCAAGCATCTATGTCATTTTTGAAGAAGATATAGAGTTTTATTGGAGCCGCTCCCGGATTCTCGAAAAACTGAATTCACTCCCTGCAGGAACGCTTCCAGAACAGGTTCAGCCAGCATTGGGGCCAGATGCCACGGCCCTCGGACAGGTGTTTTGGTATACCCTGGAAGGACGGGATGAAACCGGCAATCCATCCGGCGGATGGGATCCGCAAGAGCTGCGTTCTATCCAGGATTATTATGTGGGATACGCATTATCAGGAGCTGAGGGAGTAGCTGAGGTGTCGGCGATTGGCGGATACGTGAAAGAGTACCAGGTTGACGTGGACCCCAATAAGATGAAAATTTATGGAGTCACTTTAACGGATGTATTTGAAGCTGTTCGAAACAGTAATGTTGAGACCGGAGCCCGTACACTCGAACTGAATAACGCCGAGTACCTGGTCCGTGGATTAGGTTATATCAAGAGCTTGGAAGACCTGGAATCGGCTGTCGTTAAAGTGGTGGATAACACCCCAATCCGTATTCAGGATGTGGCATTTGTGACCATGGGACCGGCACAGCGCCGCGGTGCACTTGATAAAGCCGGGGCTGAGGCTGTCGGGGGTGTGGTTGTGGCACGACAGGGGGCCAATCCACAGCAGGTGATCGATAATGTGAAAATGAAAATCGATGAGCTTTCTGCAGGACTTCCATCGAAAACACTTCAGGATGGATCTGTGTCGAAGGTAACGGTGGTGCCGTTCTACGACCGCTCAGTCCTGATTGGTGAAACGCTCGGAACACTCGAAGAGGCTCTTAGCCTGGAGATCCTGATTACCATCATAGTTATCGTGATTATGGTGATGAATCTCCGCACTTCGTTCCTAATTTCTGCGATGCTCCCGCTGTCAGTTTTGATGTGTTTTATCGCCATGAAATATGTGGGGGTGGATGCAAATATCGTGGCGCTTTCCGGGATAGCTATTGCCATCGGGACGATTGTGGATATGGGTGTGATCCTTTCTGAGAATATGCTCAGGCATATGGAAAAGATGGAAGAAGACGAGTCGTTGCTGGAAGTCATTTACAACGCTACGGTTGAAGTGGCGTCAGCTGTGATTACGGCGGTTACAACAACAATCGTTAGTTTTCTGCCTGTTTTTACGATGATTGCAGCTGAAGGAAAGCTGTTCAAGCCGCTTGCCTATACCAAAACGTTTGCCTTGATCGCATCTATCATCATTGCAATTACACTTATTCCCCCATTTGCTCACTGGCTTTTTGGCCTCAAGATCAATAACAAGAAAATCAAACTGGCCTGGAACGGGCTTTTAGTGATCGGCGGTTTGATCGTCTTGTTTACCTTTTCAGGCTGGGCCGGTCTGCTCATTCTGGGTTTCGGATTAATTAATGGAGCTGCCTATTTCCTTGGTGCGGACTATCAGCGTCGGGCGCCACTTTTAAATAATGTACTGTCGGTGGTAGTGGTTACCTGGCTTCTGACTGAATACTGGCTCCCGTTTGGACCATCCGTTTCTTTCGCCGGCAATTTAATCTTCATTGTTCTGCTGATTGGTGCCATACTTGTCAGTTTCTGGCTAATCATCAAATATTATAACAGTCTGATTGGCTGGTGTCTTGATCATAAGAAGACGTTTCTTGCCATTCCTTCCACCTTTGTACTGATTGGATTGATGGTCTGGCTTGGCTTTTCAACCGTGTTTGGATTTGTAGCTAATGGCTTTGATTCATTAGGAGTAAACATTCGTACCACCTCCGTTTGGTCGGGAGCAACCCACACGTTTCCTGGATTGGGAGAGGAGTTCATGCCTGCATTAGACGAAGGCGCATTCCTGCTGATGCCTACGACGATGCCTCACGCCGGCGTCGAGGAAGCCAAGGATGTAATGCAGAAAATCGATATGTCTGTTGCGTCTATTCCGGAGGTAGAAACCGTGGTCGGGAAAATGGGCCGAACTGATTCAGCCCTTGATCCGGCACCCATCTCCATGTTTGAAAATGTTATTCTCTATAAATCCGAATACAAAACCGATGAAAATGGCCGGCGAATTCGTTTCAGGGTGAACGACGACGGTACATTTGCAAGAGATGATAGTGGAGAACTGATTCCCGATTCCGATGGCGAGTACTTTCGTCAGTGGCGTGATGAAATCCAGTCACCTGATGATATCTGGAATGAAATTGTAGAAGCATCCCGAATTCCCGGTACTACATCTGCACCGAAACTACAGCCCATTCAAACGCGACTTGTGATGCTGCAGTCAGGTATGCGTGCGCCGATGGGAGTAAAAGTGAAGGGTGATGACCTGCGCGAGATTGAGGACTTTGGACTGAAACTTGAGGAGGTGCTTCGTAACGTACCCGGGGTAAATGCATCATCTGTATTTGCCGAACGAATTGTTGGAAAGCCGTATATCGAGATTGACTGGAATCGCGAGGCGCTGGCCCGATATGGGTTGTCAATGCAGGATGTTCAGCATTTTGTGACGGCCGGAATTGGCGGCATGCCGGTCTCCAAATCAGTGGAGGGACGGGAGCGGTACGATATCCGCGTTCGCTTTGCACGTGAATTGCGGGGTGATCCGGAATCACTGTCCGAACTCCTGGTTCCGACAAAAACCGGTACGCAAATTCCACTAGAACAGCTTGCAGAGATTCAGTACCGGCAGGGACCCCAGGCGATCAAAAGTGAAGATACGTTCCTGGTTGGCTACGTGATCTTTGATAAGATGGATGGTTTTGCCGAGGTGGAAGTCGTTGAAAATGCTCGTCAGGTAATACAGGATCGCATTGACTCAGGTGAACTATCAGTTCCTGCCGGAATTAATTTTGAATTTGCCGGAAATTACGAAAACCAGGTTCGGGCAGAACAGCGGCTGAGTATCATTTTACCCATTGCCCTTGTTCTGATCTTCCTGATTATGTATTTCCAGTTCAAATCGGTAGCAACAACCGGCATGATCTTCACCAGCATATTTGTAGCGTGGGCCGGTGGGTTTCTGCTCATTTGGCTATACGGACAGGGCTGGTTTCTGGATTTCGAACTGTTCGGACAAAATCTCAGGGACGTGTTTCAGATGGGTAAGGTCAACCTGAGTGTGGCCGTATGGGTTGGGTTTATTGCACTGTTTGGCATTGCTGCCGATGGAGGCGTGGTGATGGCTACTTACCTCGATCAGCTGTATGACAAGAGAAAACCATCTACCATTCTAGAGCTGAGAGATACGGTTATTGAAGCGAGTTCGCGCCGCATCCGGCCAACACTTATGACCACTGCTACAACTATTCTAGCCCTGTTACCGGTACTCACATCTTCAGGCCGTGGAGCGGAAATTATGGTTCCAATGGCCATTCCAAGCGTGGGAGGGATGCTGCTGCAGGTCATCACGCTGTTTGTGGTTCCCGTGCTTTACTTTATATGGAAAGGGTATAGAATAATGAATATTGAACAAGGAATGACGAATGATGAAGTGAGGGCGAATCATGATTGATGA
>CAZVEP010000072.1:16826-18251 GCA_964625635.1 uncultured Rhodohalobacter sp. | reverse complement strand
TAAACCATCTGGTGCGATTCCGGCTGAATGACTATTTCGTTTAGTACGGACTGGCCGGGTTGTGAGGCTGCATAATAAACTGCTTTAGCCACTTCTTCAGTGGTAAGCATTTTGTCTTTATTGACGCGCATATCCACATTTGGGTTATCCCAAAACTCTGTATCCACACCTCCAAGATACAGCAATGAAAATTTTATATTACCGCGTCGCTGCTCTTCCACCAATGCCTTGGTAAAACCACTGACAGCATATTTAGACGCCGAATATACAGACGTGTTTTTCATTACGGCTTTTCCAAGGATTCCCGGAAACATGATCACTCGGCCCTTCTTGTTTGTCTCCATATATCGCATTACGGCCTGTGTGACTAGAAATGTGCCATATACGTTTACATCAAAAACTTCCTTGGCATGCTCGGGTTTGATATCAAGTATCGGTTGTATAAGTCCTGTTCCAAAGGCGTTTACCAGGATATCAATCTGGCCCAGATCCTCATCAACTTCACGTGCCATCGAGGAAACCGACGCCAGGTCAGTAACGTCAACTTCTATCACATACGCTTCGCCGCCATTGTCATTAATCTCTTTCGCTTTTTCCTCGGCTTTCTCTTTGTTTCGCGCCGCAAGAACAACTTTCGCGCCTGCTTTTGCGAACAGGTCAGCTGAAGATTGCCCAATTCCGCCTGAGCCGCCAACAATAAGTACAACTTGATCTTCCATAATCTGTATTTAATTCTTAAAAGTTAGAATGTTGAATTTTCTGATTATGAAAGG
Organism: uncultured Rhodohalobacter sp.; assembly: GCA_964625635.1. Taxonomy (GTDB): domain Bacteria; phylum Bacteroidota; class Rhodothermia; order Balneolales; family Balneolaceae; genus SW132. Next base: position 17,478 of record CAZVEP010000072.1, on the reverse strand, counting down.
TAAGAGACAGATAAATCGTTCAGCAATTGAGGGAAATAGGGAATTGGTGTATTTGAGAATTGGGGGAAGTGCCTGACAGCCAGAATCTCTTCTGAACGCTTCTTTTGCGGGTTGATGAGTCAAACAAGCCACGTAAACCCTTCGTGTTCTCACGAAAGTAATTCCGGATCTTACCTATTTGACAGACGGCAACTGCAGCCGTCGGCCAGAATTTTGCATGCTCGCCGGGTTTGATCCGAGGAGTCCCTACTATAGGGCGGGTTGACGATTGACTGTGGCAAAAAAAAGAAATATGGTATGTCAATTACCTGCGGTTAACCCCTATTCCTTTGAATAATTTTTTGAAGGAATTCAGGTTTAGTGGAATATCGAGACATACCATGTTTAGAACCCTCCAAGGGTTTGAAACCCTTGGAGGGTTAAAACCTATCGATTCATTGCAGCCGGGATCGCCGACTCGTAAACTGCTTTCAGGTCAGTTATTGGCTGTTCAATAAACTCATCAATGATCAGCTTCGACCCTCCGACAGAGCCCAGTTCGTCGAAAAACATGTCATGTTTATCAAAGTACTGCTCGAGTGCCCTGGCGTCTTCTTTCGGCACTGTAACGACCACTCCTGACTGAGCTTCACTGTAAAGTACTTCTATATAG
>CAZVEP010000072.1:0-16726 GCA_964625635.1 uncultured Rhodohalobacter sp. | reverse complement strand
CCACCCAGTCCTTTTCGATCAGCGCCGATGTAGTAAACAATGTCATATTTTTGTTTAAATCCGGGTGTCATCACATGATTCTCAATATCCTCAACCACACCCAGCATACCTACGACAGGCGTCGGGAAAATGGCACTGTTTGGATTCTCATTATAAAGACTCACATTTCCACCGGTTACCGGTGTATTGAGTACACGGCATGCATCACCCATCCCCCCAACAGCTTCCCGGAAAGTCCAGAATACCTCAGGTTTATAAGGATTCCCGAAGTTGAGGCAATTCGTAATAGCCACAGGCTGGGCGCCGCTGCATACCACGTTTCGTGCAGCTTCCGCCACCGCAATCTGACCTCCGCGACGGGGATTAAGATACACGTACCGCCCGTTGCAGTCTGTCTTAACAGCAAGCCCTTTGTTTGTACCCTTAAGCCGTATCACTCCGGAGTCTGATGCTCCCGGTGCATTCACTGTATTGGTTCGCACCATCGTATCGTACTGTTCGTGCACCCATCGTTTGGAAGCAATATTCGGCGAACCCAAAAGGGCGTTGAGCGTCACGTTTTGATTTTCTGGATGTGAGATTGATTTCATATCAAAACTCTGCACCTCATCCAGGTATGAGGGTTTTACAGCCTCTCTTTCATATTGGGGAGCTCCTCCTCCAAGAACCAGTGAATCTGCAGGTATATCAGCTTTAATCTCACCATCTTTCATGTAGGTCACGTTTTTTCCTTCAACGACCTCACCGATCACTACAGCATTTAAATCCCACTTTTCATAAACATCAATTATGTCTTGTTCACGTCCCTTTTCAGCGACCACGAGCATTCTTTCCTGGCTTTCACTCAGCAACAGTTCATAGGCGGTCATTCCGTCTTCCCGCATGGGAACTTTATCTAGATTAATGCGCATACCTTCACCTCCTTTTGCAGTCATTTCGGAGGACGAACATGCAATGCCCGCTGCCCCCATATCCTGCATACCTATAACTGCGCCTGTTTTCAACACTTCCAGGCTGGCTTCAAGCAAGAGCTTTTCGGTAAACGGATCGCCTACCTGGACACTTGGCCTCTTGGCTTCACTTTCTTCGCTGATTTCTTCCGATGCGAATGTTGCCCCGTGGATACCATCCCGCCCGGTGCTCGCTCCTACAATAATCACCGGGTTACCAATACCTTTGGCTATGGCAGACGCTGTCTCTCCTACTTTCACGATACCAACGCTCATGGCGTTTACCAGCGGATTACCTTCATACGCCTCATCAAATACCACCTCGCCACCAACCACAGGCACTCCAAACGAGTTTCCATAGTCTGATATACCGCGCACCACTCCGTCAAGCAGATAGCGTACGCGAGGCTGATCCATCGATCCAAATCGAAGGGAATTCAGAGACGCTACCGGCCGTGCCCCCATGGTAAAAATATCACGGTGAATTCCTCCTACTCCCGTTGCCGCTCCCTGATACGGCTCTATTGCCGAGGGATGGTTATGACTCTCAATTTTGAACGCACAAGCCAGCCCGTCACCAATGTCTACGAGTCCGGCATTCTCCTCACCGGCATCCACAAGAAGCTGCGGACCTGATCGCGGCAGTTTCTTTATTTCAAGGATGGAGTTTTTATATGAACAGTGCTCGCTCCACATCACAGAATAAACGCCCAGTTCTGAAAATGTCGGCATACGTCCGAGGTAGTCTTTGATCATTTCAAACTCTTCTTTACTCAAACCGTGTTCCAGGGCAAGTTCAAGAGTTACTTGTGGTTCGCTAATGGCAGTGGTTGACATGGATGGAATGGTATTTGTGAAAATGAATGGGTTAGAAAATACGAAAAGATATGAACCATTTCCGATGTCAATTTAATTGCAATCCGGAAATGATCTAAAGCTTTCAGCTTATGTTCAGAGAACGCATTTCTTTTGAGATGTGCATATCCGGCTTGGTGTGCTGATAGGTGTTGTGGACACGCATTTACTTATCCAATAGACAGAAAAGATTTCAAATCGTCGAACTTGCTAAACTTAAGATGTGGCTGCTTGTCTGCTTCTTCTTCACCGACAACACCTGTATACCATGCTGTTTTCCATCCGGCATTCAAACCACCCATTACATCCGAAGAGTATGAATCACCCACGTAAAGAATTTCTTCCCTGGGAACGCCCGCCAGCTCAGTCGCATAATCGAACACTTTTGGATCAGGTTTCAAGACGCCAAGCTCTTCAGAAATCACCATTTGATCTGTAAACCGACCCATTGATAATTTCTCAAATTTCTTCAGCTGCGTCTCCTTGAAGCCGTTTGTAATAATACCAACATCAAAATGTTTGCTTACCAAATCTATCGTCTCTTCTGCCTGCTCAACCCACTGCCAGTATTCACGGTATTTTTCCATGTAAGACACCCCGATCTCGTGGCTATTCTCGGTTGAAAGTCCTTTTTCAACCAAAGAATCGTGAAAGCGTGAAAAGTGAAGCTGGTGCCGATCGATTTCTCCATCCTGGTACTGAACCCAAAGATTGTGATTTACTTTTTGATAAGTCTCCAGCCAATCGTCGAGCGGTACCTGGCGTAGAACAGGATAAGAATCGTATACTGCCTGGTGAGATTTAGATTCAGCTTTATTGTGATCCAGAAGTGTATTATCCAGATCAAAGTATATGTAGCTTAATGGCATTCAGGTTCAATATTTGCGACGATTAAATTCCCGCCGGAGTTTGTAAAAATGGATTGAATATAAGGGATGGAACCGTCGCAATCCAAAATCAAGCCGCACATTAATGTCGGGAAATGGATGTTTTGGCTTCCACAGAACCTTGCAATGTTTTAAAAACAGGACATTTATGAGCTATTTCAAGCAGCCTGTTCAGCTGGTCATCGGTTAGTTCTCCTTTAACCAAGATCTCTTCTTCAATCTTATCAATTTTGGCTGACTTTTCATCGCAATCTTCACAGTCTTCTGCATGATCTTTAAAATGACGCAATTCGACATAAATATCCTGAACATCCCACTCTTTCCTTTCAATGTACATTCGGAGAGTAATAGCCGTGCAGGAACCCAGCGACATTAGAAGGTAGTCATAAGGATCAGGTCCTTTATCTTTACCGCCAACACTCTCAGGCTCATCAGCTATAAGTTCGTGATTTCCTGCGGTAAGAGAGGTTTTAAAGTTATCCGAACCGATATGGATATGAACGATTTTCTTTTTGGTAGATGTAGACATTTACGAGGATATTTATTTGGGACCGCAATAGAACAGCAGGCGATCAATCCATCGTGCTGTCTGGACCTGTGGATTCATTTTCTTTTGCAGAAAATTCGAGCTTGAATATCGTGCCACCACCCTCACGCGGAACCAGTTCAAATGAACCTTTCAGCTGTTTTACTAAAGCGGTAATAATTTTAGTTCCAAGAGATGACAGGTTATGAATATCAAAATCTTCCGGCAGTCCATTTCCGTCATCTTCAAGCCTAAACGTAACGAGATCTCCATCACGACGCAAGAGAGCCTTTATCCAACCCCGCTGCCTGTTTTTAAACGCATGTTTATACACGTTCGTAATGGCTTCATTGATGATTAACGAACATGGAACCGCCTGATTAATACTTAATTCAAACGTATCCGTGTCAATTTCAATGTCAATATCCTTGCCTGCACTGAATGAATTATGAGTAGATTTGATCAGCTTGTTTATAATCTTTGAAAACTCAAGCCTTGAAAAACTACTCGATTCGTACAGCAGCTGATGAATACTCGCCATGGTCTCAACACGAAGCATGCTGTTATTGAGTTTATTGATAACCTCTTCGTTATCCTCATCAAAGACCTGCATTTGAAGCATCCCTGAAACAAGAGCAAGGTTATTTTTTACCCTGTGATGAATCTCTGATAGAAGGACTTCTTTCTCAGTGAGAGACTCCTTTAATTTCGTTTCAGACTCTTTCCTTGCCGTTATATCGCGGCCGATAGCGACCATATGACTATAGCTGCCTTCAGAACCTTTGACCGGGACAATAGATATCTGATTCCAAAACGGCTGGCCGGATTTTCGATAATTAATAAGCTCGACTTCGGCTGATTTCCTTTCAAGAATTGCTTCCTCAAGTACCTTCAGTTCATCTGAATCGGTATTTTCTCCTGCTAAAAATGAGATCGAGCGGTTCTGAACGTCTTGTTCATCGAACCCTGTCATTTTCTTAAATCCCTCATTCACGTAAACGATGCGCGGATGGGGAGCCTGTGGCGATACATCAAGAATAGCCACGGACTCAGTTGTATTAGTCACAACAGATTCCAATAACTTGGTTTTCTTCTCTTCCCGAAGTTTTTCAGTTACATCGTTGACCAATACAAGCTCCGCAGCCCTCTCCTCGTAGTCGATTTGATTCGACTCAACTTCAACTTTGATCACATCACCATTCTTCTTTCGGTGATTCACATATTGACCGTTTCCATTCATTTCAGCTAGAATGGGCCCTGTCTCAATTCCGTCATCAAGATCAGGCTGTTCGGTTGTTGTAATATCGCTGGTTGACATGGAAAGGAACTCGTCTTTGCTGTACCCATAGTGCGATATTGCAGCCTGATTAACGTCAAGGAAACGTTTTGTGCTTACGTCTGTGAGCCACATCGGCTCAGGACTTAATTCAAACAGCGTTCGATATTTTGTCTCCGACGCTTTTAATTTTTCTGAAAAATCATTTCTCTTGATACTATAGATAACGCTCTTATGCAGGAGCGAAGAAGAGAGTTCATCCTTAAGCAAATAATCGGAAACCCCGGCTGAAAATGCCTGGAAACTAAACGATAAATCCGAATAACCCGTCACAACGATGACAGGCACTCCCCCGGCAAATTTAATAACCTCCTCTATGAGATCTATCCCGCTTTTATCCGGAAGGGATAAATCAAGAATAATGCAGTCGTATTCAGACCCGTGTTCTGATCCAAATATGGCTTGTGTTTCCTTAAACGTTTCTGCGTGGGATATGTAAGGAAAAGTAAACTGTTCATTAAGGTATTTCTCTACTAAAACATAGTCTGCCCTGCTGTCTTCAATGACAAAAAAAGCAAATCTTGAGTTTTTATCCTTCATTGACGTCTCCCTCTCTTTTGAAGAAAGCTTCATTTGCTGAATTCAAAAACCAGTTTTTAACCCTGCAATAAGAAATCATTAATTCCTGCAGACTGCGTTAGTTAGCATCCAAGATGATCTATTTACGGCTTTAGTTAATACCGAGCCTTCCGGTGACGTCGATAAAACAGTGGTCAAATTATGTTTCAGGTTGTCACTATTACCAACGTAATTCAATTCGTTATTTAATTGATGAAAAGGCAGATCTTCTGTATTGGAGATGTGGTTCGGGGATTTCTGATTCATAATACAAGATGGCTTATCCAGAGCCAGGATTGCTTTTCCCAAGCGTCTGTCCGTGCTGATACTCTTGCCTGTGCTGACTTTTTTAAAAGCCATTACATTGATCAATAATCCAGCCATACTGTCTTCAATACGTAATTTTTGTATCGATTTCATTTCCTATGTATTAAACCGCTATAGCAATTACCGCAACATCACCCGTACCTTGTCTGAAACAACGGTACGTACAAACCCAAAGCCTTTTTCTTAAACTGATATCAAAACCACAGATCAGAGCAATTCTGTTATCGTAAGTATTCAAGAAAACATTCAAACATAAAAGCCAATAATCTGTTTGAATTGACTCATCACAAAAAGAGTATAACAAAAAATAAGATTCGACTTGCTCAAACAAGCACATCTTAATAAAGAATTATTTAAATAATCTGAACTCTTTTCAGGGGTAAAGTTTCATCATGTATTTGCTAAATCGCTATTCCAACGTAGTTAGTATTATTCTGAAGTCAATATAGTGTAGAGGATCCGGAGTTCTCTATAGAATCTTATAATTGCAATGCCGGGAATGATGAAATTAAACGTGGCTCAGAGGCCAAATTAGCTGTTATATTCACATATTTCTTAAAATTATCTCACAAAAGCAGGCTTTCAACCAAATGTATTTTTTAATAACACAACAAACTAAGTGCAAATCAGCATGTTAGTGGGTAATTCGGGTTAACCGGTGTGATAAGTGCATCATCTTAGACAGATGTTCATTGGGAAAAATGTTCTCATAACATTACGATCAATTAATCCTAACATTAAGGCAACAGTCTGATAATACAGGGCCCTTTTCTTGATGATAGTCAGATTACGTTTTTCTTCAAAAATGTAATCCTCTCTTATACTCAATAATATGGCTCTAAGAAACATCCACACTGTTGTTCTGTCCGATATCCATCTGGGTACGGTTGGCTGTCACGCGATCGAACTTCTTCAATATCTCAACTCTATCGATCCCAAACTTATCATTCTGAACGGAGATTTCATCGACGTCTGGAATTTTCGAAAGTACTACTGGCCGGAATCTCACATGATGGTGCTTCGAACACTGCTTTCCAAAATGGCCAACGGAACTGACATTTATTACTTAACGGGTAACCACGATGAGGTTCTTCGAAAAGTATCAAGCTTGCAACTGGGCCCACTCATAATCCGTGACAAACTGGTTATGGAACTGAATGGAGAGAAAGTTTGGATATTTCATGGAGATATCTTTGACGTAACAATGAAACATTCAAAATGGATAGCACGAATCGGAGGCAAGGGATACGATCTGCTGATTATGCTGAATAAACTCATCAACTGGATATCAGTGAAGATGGGCCGGGGTAAAATTTCGCTTTCGAAACGCATCAAAGATAGTGTTAAGAAAGCCGTTCAATTCGTCAATGATTTTGAAGAAACAGCTATGGAATTGGCCATAGATCAAGGATATGACTACGTGATTTGCGGTCATATTCACCAGCCCAAAATACGTGGTTTTGAGAATGAAAAGGGATCGGTTATCTACATGAACTCCGGAGACTGGGTGGAAAACCTGACTGCACTTGAGTTTGATAGCAACCAGTGGTCAATGTATCGATACAGTGACGAGCAGTTTAAAGAAAGCCCTCGCGTCGAAAAATTTATAAAATCCAGCTCAAATCTTACAGAAACTGTGATAGGATGAAAATTCTTTATGGTATCCAGGGAACCGGTCACGGTCACATAAGCCGTGCACGGGAAATTCTGCCTGAACTTTCCAAAGTAGCGAGTGTCGATGTATTGATGAGTGGAACTAAATGCAAAATGACGCTTGATGGACAAGAAGTATCGCAGCGCCGGGGGCTCTCACTCTCATATGATTCCAATGGAGGTGTAAGCTACCTTAAAACAGCCCTTGAGATCAATCCGATACGATTTCTCAGAGATATACAGTCTCTTAATGTCGAACAATATGATTTGGTCATTTCTGATTTTGAACCAGTTAGTTCGTGGGCTGCCATCAAAGCCGGTATTATGTGTATAGGACTGAGCCATCAAGCCTCTTTTCTATCCAATCGAACACCGAGACCACCGATTAGATCGCATCTATCCGAACACGTTTTAAGGCGCTTTGCCCCCTGTCATAAAGCGATAGGATTTCATTTTCTGAAATATGATTCCTTCATTGAAGGCCCGATTATACGTTCCGAAATACGGCGCCTGGATCCCTTTCAAGGTGACCATATGACTGTGTACCTGCCTGCTTTTAACCCCGAAACGCTGGCCTCCGTGTTTATGGGTTTTGATCAGGTGAAATGGGAAATATTCTCGCCTGATTGTGAATCTACTATTTCGAAAGGCAACGTGACCATTTGTCCGGTAGGAAACGAGACATTTCTTAAAAGTCTGGAAAGCTCTGCCGGGGTTGTTACGAGCGCCGGTTTTGAAACTTCCGCCGAAGCAATTTACCTTGGTAAAAAGTTGATGGTAATCCCCATTAAGAACCAATACGAACAACTTTGCAATGCACAGGCACTGAAAAAACTGGGAGTTCCCGTTGCATTCAATTTGGATAAATCATTCGGTGATAAAATTCATGAACTGCTCATTAAGAATAACATTCATCGTATTCCCGAATTTGCAGATTCTGAACGCCTGGTAAAGCGCATACTCAGAATGGCTGCTACACATAACACCGGGAAAAAATCGCTGCCTGCCATGGCATGATTCACTGCGCCACTGTTCAGACCAAGACTTTTTATAGATTTGGATGAGAATAGTAAAACTCATAAAAGGATAATATAACACAGCAGGCTGTCATAAAAGGCGCGGTACAGCAGTTATTTTAACGTGAGTTCGAGATAAAACTTTGAATTTGGATGTGAAAAGTCTCCTCCTTTTTCAAGGAGGGGATTTAGGGGAGGTTCAGACAAAGTCGGGTCCCAATTTTTTAATTTTAAATCATTTACAATGAACGAGAAATACCCGTCAGCATTTATGAAAACGTGCTTACTCATGAGGCAGAATTTCCCTGTAAAATGACCTGTATGATGAAATCACTAAGCTGCAATTCCCGGCAGATATTTTTCTTTTAAAATTTCCATATGGTGTATTTCATGACCGATGATCACAAATCCAAGGGCTCTCACTGAAAACTCAGAGCCACTTGCCATTCCGCGGGCTTTAAGCATCTTGTCACTGAATGAAGAGAAAAGGCTTATAGTAGATGATCTGACTGATTTGTAGTCTTTAATGAGATCTTCAAGCGAGATTTCATTGAAATTAGCAGCTTCAACGTAGCTGTCCTGGTCAAATCCCGGCAATGGATGGGAATCACCCCTGGCAAAACTCAACGCACGAAAAGCCATAATTCTTTCCGTGTCAGTCATATGACCTACAACTTCTTTTATACTCCACTTCCCCTCAGCGTAACAGTAGAGTGCCTGTTTATCGTTAATTAGCTGTAGCAGATCTGATATCTGCCTGCTTCCATAGTCCAGCTGTTTGAACAGATATGTCTCCTTGCTTTTATTTATATACCGGCTGTAAAACTCACCATATTCATTTGGAGATATATCCTGCCCGTTAATCAATCGTTTATTTTGTTCCGGCATTTGGGAGCTCGCTATTATTCATGTTTAAAGAGATTGAATAAGTAAAATCATCAACCTGCTCCCCAAATATGATGCATTTACGGCTTGTAAAAAAATGAATGCAAAAAAAAGAGCCGTACTCCTGTACGACTCTTAATTTAAAAATGAGTTAAATGAAAGCTTTTATTCTACTCTACACCGTGAGACTTCAGGGTTGTAGATGACAGCTGCTGACCGTCACTATAGCTAACCATCTTATATGGCATGTATACGCCATCACTTTCGCGCCAGTCCGTTGAGTTGACCTGCACCGTAACAGTAGCGCCAACCTGCGGGTTGAATGTTCGGTATGATGTAATCATCGGAAGTGATGATTCGGGATCGAGATACAGATTAAATGAGGTCTCGTCATTAACACGAATGACTGCATACATATCTCCGTCCATCTCTTCCATTCCCATAAACTCAACATCCAGTTCGTCTTTGTTAAGGGCAAGGTAGATCGGGCTGCGATAAAGCTCTGCCATCATTTGATCTTTTTGGGCCGGCTGCATTGGCATATTATTACCCCCCATCTGCATAGTGCCCTGCCCATCTTCAATCGTCATATTGATCTGCCCCATCGGTGCACTTACCGTGGCTTCGATGCGCTCAGACTCAAAATCGATTGTTTGCGTGAGGCCGAGTGTCATTTCACCCTGTGGAGTTTGAACATTGTTGTCCGCATCCATCACGACGCTGCCGTCCAGCCCGCCATTTGGAAGAATTGCTGATGCCATCTGTGTCAGCCACTTTCGGCCTTCAGTGGCATCACCTGCCAACACCTCTTCAGTTTCCAAAGACTCCCGGATCGTGATGTCAATTTCCTGAACATCACCAAATTCCTGCAGCTGATCCCCAAGTTCATTGCTGTTACCCACCACAAGAATCTTCATTTGTTCGGGGCGCATATACTCCTGGGCAACGCGCTGAATATCGGCAGCGGTAACCTGACGCAGCTCTTCGATATATTTTTCAAACGAATCAGCTGGACGTCCGTAATATTCATTACTCATGCGCTGGTTTAATACGCTACTTAAACTGGCATTTCGAAATACAAGGGAATTGAAAATACTGTCTTTTGTATCTTTAAGCTCCTGATCGCCCACAGGTTCTTCCTGGAGCTTCACCATTTCACGGCGGACCGCTTTGATGGCTTCAGCCGTTGCTTCACTTCTTGTAAAAAGACCCGCATAGAATTGCCCTGGATAAAGTGTGCTGCTGCCGTAGTTACCAAATACGGAGTAAGCGAGCCCCTGTTCTGACCGAACATTTTGCATTAGTCGGTTCGAAAATGTTCCTCCACTAAGCACATTGTTCATAGCCTGAAGGGCTGCATAATCAGGATTATCCCGAAGTCCACCAATATGCCCCATCAAAACAACCGACTGGTTTACATCGGTTTTGTCAACAAAATGGATGGATGAATCAAACTCGTAATCAATTTCATCAAAAGTGAACTCATTCTCCTCGCCGGCGGGAATACCCGCAAACGCCTCTTCCAGAATTGGCTTGATCTCTTCAACATCAAAATCACCGACGAGACCAACCATCATATTTTCGCCTGTAAATGCTTTTCGATGGAATTCGATCAGGTCTTCGCGCGTGATATTGTCGAGTGTATAAAGCTCAGTAGTCCGACCCTGCACTGAATTTTCACCGTAAATCAGCTTGCTAAACACTCTGAAGCCAACCTGCTGGGCGTTGTCATTTCGGCGCGCAATTCCTGATTTCTGCTGACGGATGGCAAGATCGATTTTTTCCTGCGGCATCAGGGGGTTCATCATCACGTCTGTCAGTACCGGCAACAGCTCTTCAAAGTCCTCTTTCAAAACATTGAGAGATGCAGACCCGCTGTTTTGACCCATTCCAAACTCAATTCTGGCTGCCTTGTCCTCGAGTAGCTGATTGAGTTCATTTTCGGGATACGCTTCCGACCCACCATTCCGCATGGCGCTGGTAAGTATGGAATTGAGACCTGTCTTTTCGTTTGGAACCATAAAAGAACCTGCCTTCACGATCATACTCAGATTAATCAGGGGCACCTCTTTATCTTCCACGAGATAAAATTTCATCCCGTTCTCAAGTTCGAACGTCTCTACATCCGGTGTTTGAGAGGCATTCAGTTCCGGGTATTCTAACCCTTCAACATCGACGCCTGAAGAACTGCTCTCTTCCTGCATCATCGTCGATTCCTGGGACGCGCAAGACATCATAAATCCCAGTACAAATGTAGTAATCAGTAGCTTTTTCATAGTCGTTGATAACATCTTTTTATTCCCCTTCTTCGTTATTTGCCATTTCATCGTCAGATTCCTGCTCTACATTCTTAATCATACCGACGGTACGGTTACTTTTCTTGATGTAGGTTTCTGCTACCCGCTGAATGTCTTCAACAGTCACCTCATTCAGGCGATCGATATTTGTGAATGCTGTTTTCCAGCTTCCGCCATTTACGTGAGCTGATGCCATGGTTTGTGCAATCCCGCTGTTTGATGTCAGCGTTCTGACAAGACCTGCCCGGGTGTTGGTACGAACCCTTTCCAACTCCTCTTGAGTAACACCCTCATCAATTACTTTCTGGTATTCTTCACGAATGGTTTGCTCGATATCGGCCATATCCACGCCCTGATTTGGAATAGCGTAGTTTATGAAAAGTCCGGGGTACTTTGTACCGGGATATCCATTCAAAGCTTGTATCTGAAGCACGGATTGATCTTCCACTACCATGCGCCGGTAGAGACGCGACGTCCGGCCGCCCGACATAATACTTCCCAACAAATTGATGGCCTGAAAGTCAGGGTGCTGATTATTGACTGTGTGGTATCCTTCGACGTAGATGGGCTGAGACTGCTCTTCAATCACAAATCGTCGTTCACCTCTTTGTTCAGGCTCTTCTACCCTGAGTTCCGGAGCTGGTTCTTCATATTCCATATCAGAAAAATACTTGTCAGCCAGTCTCCTCATCTCCCCGGCCTCAACATCGCCCACTATCGCAATTGTAAAGCTGCTTGGAGCATAATATTTATCTCTAAATGCCCTTGCATCGGCAATCGTGGTGTTGCGAATATCAGAGGGCCATCCAATAATAGGGTTTTTGTAAGGATGAGCTGAGAAGGCAGTTGCTGAAAACTCCTCCAGCAAACGTCCAAATGGACTCGAATCCACACGTGAGCGACGCTCTTCATAAATCACATCCTTTTCAGTATAAAATTCACGCATCACAGGGTTTTTGAACCGGTCCGCCTCAAGCATAAACCAAAGTTCGGCTTTGTTCTGAGGAAGGCTAAAAAAATATCCGGTACCATCTGCTGATGTGAAGGCGTTTAGGCCAACAGCCCCTTCTTTTTCAACTATTTGGGTAAACTCATTATTTACAACAAATTCACCTGCCTGCTCCTGAAGCTCTGCAAAATCTGCATAGAGGCTGTCGAGCAAAGTCGAGTCTGGAGTCAGTTTGTTAACTTCATCAAGCCAGGCAGTATAGGCATCGTCCATCTGGTTGATATACTGAACTTCTTGCTGGTAGTTTGTAGTACCAATTGTGTGGCTTCCCTTGAATACCATATGCTCAAAGATGTGGGCAATGCCGGTAGCCCCGACGGGTTCATTGGCTGCTCCCACATCAACATAGGTAAAGAAATGCGCAACAGGGGCAACTTCGCGTTCCACAATAATAAAATGAAGGCCGTTGTCGAGAGTAAACTCCGTGACCTTCTCTTCAAATGCCTCAAGGTTCTGGGAAAAACCGGCTGCAGGTACAAGGACTACTGCACAGATCAATCCCAATAAAAACTGGATTGGTTTTTTCATAATACGAGATGTTAGGTTAATTGATGAATTAGCGGAATTTTGTACGAATACGAGTGAGTTTAAAAAAAGATTCTGTCTTTTCTCAAAAAAATTAGCCTTTATTTACGCCTTCTTAAATGAGTTATATAAAAAATTTAAATAATTGATTTCCATTATGATACTAACCGAATTGATTCTACTTAGATTCTTTTTAGTAAGATCTCTCAATACCATCTTGAAACAATTTGACGAAAGATCTGCGCTTCGACTGAGGCTTTGTATATTTTTCAATCCACCTCATATCAAGGGTGTACTTTAGAATCGCTGCCCATCGCCCTTTTAATACAAGGCTGTTCAAAATATAAAATGCACTGTCTGGCCCATCGGATAAAATTAACGGGTTGATAAGATAAGCAGAGTAGTCTGTCATTGCTTCTCCCCTATGCAGTGCTTTTATATTCTTCCGTAATACAACCCCTTGTTTTACAGCATGAACACCAATTTGCCTGTAATTCTTGCCATCAACATTAGCCGTGTCTCCGGCAGCGAATACCGCGGGTTGGCCGATTACTCTAAGTGACTGATCGGTAAGTATCCTGCCGCCTTTACCGGTCTTGAAATTATGAGATATCGACATTGATCCGGGCTGGTTACCCACCGCAATAATTGTTGCATCATAATGGTTGGTCATTGCCGGTTCGAACTCAAGATTCGTATTTAGCTGAACTTTTCTTTCATTTAAAATATAGGCAACGGTATCCGACAATCTTTCCGGAAACCCTGATAACAGACGGTCGTTCTTATCTAGAATCGTAATTTCCGGATCAGTAAAAGAATCAGGATGCGACAAATTCAGGGCCAGTTCGGCCCCTGCCGCGCCACCACCCGCGATAAGCACCTTCTTAATTTCACCATCTTTCAAACGTTGCCTTACCGATAACAGCTCATTCATCGGTTTTACAGGTGCAGCATTTGTTACTTGTTCGAACTGCACTGTTTTAGCTCCAACATTAATTACGAGATAATCGTAGCTGAGCTGTGTCCCATTTGATAGTTTTATATGCGATGATTCGCCGTAAATAGATACAACCCTTGATTCGGTGAATGATACACCGTAGGTCTCGCATAGTTTTTCCAGATCAACCGCCGTCTGCTCCCAGCTATAAAATCCACCCATAAACTGTGGCAGGGCACCGGAGTAAATCAGATAAGGATTTTCTGAAACCAGAACTATCTCAATACCAAGCTGCTTCCACTTCTCGCCCATTTTGATCAACGGGAGCGAGGCATGACCGCCACCAACAATAATAAGTTTTTTTGGATTATTTTGCGTCATTCAGCTACTAATCCATTTTTTATTATCAGACCTAAAGACAAGCAGAGTGAGTCCGGTGCATCTGAAAGGGTCTGGCAAAAGCAGGGCAAAAGCATATAGTGGGGTAAAGAATCCGATAATTTGGCATGCAGATCCTGCCCTCTTTTTCATCTCTTATTTATTAATTTGGTTTATTAAAATCAGGCAATCAGCAAAGCTATACCTAAAGCCAGTAATAAGCAGATCGTACATACAACCATCAGCTTCAGCCATTGGGGTTTATCTTTCATGAACATCAGTGCTTGAATATCGGTATAAATTCTTTGAGTGGCATATCAACTGAGGCGCCACTCTCATCCTGATCCCTTTCCAGAGTCATCTCATACATCACCCTGTCATTCCGGTAATATCTTTTTTGGTAGTATACAGGTTTCTCACCAATAGTGTATGAAATACGGTCAATCAAAAACAGAGCTGATTTTTCAGGCACATCAAGATGACCAGCAAGATCTTTATCAGCCAGCTCAGCAGACAATCGGTAACAGCCGCGAATGATAGGTATTTCATAGTTTTCTTCCAGCTGTTTATAAATAGTTGTTTCTCTGAGTGCGTTTTTATCGAGCAGCTGCCCATAAAGTGCCGGAAGCCAGGTGCTGTCGAATGCAATTGGCTCTCCATTCCCAAGACGGAGCCGGTCGATTCGAATCACTTTTTTTCCCTCATCGATATTTAAAATATCGCTGAGCCATGCCGGTGTCTCCACAGGTTCGAATCGTATCACTTTAGATGAGGCTTCCAAACCGGCTTTTGCCATGTCTTCATTAAAATCCGTTAGACGAATCAGATTGTGGGTCGTCCGTTCATCGCTTACGAAGGAACCAAGCCCCTGGCACCTGTAAATCAACGCATCATTTTCTAATGACTGCAACGCACGGCGTATGGTTACACGACTCACATCGAACTTTTTTGCAAGTTCATTTTCAGATGGTAATTTCTCTTCAGGCTTAAACCGTCCCTTTTCAATTTCTGACCGAAGCCATTGCGAAATTTGTGTATGGCGCGGAATTCCGTCTTTTAATTTCATAGGCATAAATTTTTCTTATAATTTACCCGCTGCTTTGTTCAATGTCAATACTTGTTAATACATGTATTGCATTCGCGTGCACTTTACTTTAATTTAAAGGTTAATAATCAAGCAATATATCCCCGATTAAGGCCGGTGTTCGATTTGTACTGAGGCAAATTTTCAGGGACTATTAACAGCAAATTTACTCATGTGCGATATCATATAATTTTGTTCATTTTTCTTATGGCAGCATCATGCGATAATAGCGGTAAAACTGAAAGCGCTGCATACAATGCGCTACTAGAACTTATGCTGTCTGACTCAGTTCCTGTAATAAGTGTGGCCGAGTTAAGCAGTGCCAAAGACTCTGTAACCATTCTTGATACAAGAGATTCAAAAGAGTACAGCGTAAGCAGGATTCCGGGAGCTATTTATGTAGGATTCGATACGTTTGATATTGACGAAGTAAACCACTTATCAAAAAACAAACCGGTTGTGGTATACTGCTCTGTCGGTTACAGAAGTGAGAAGATTGGAGAAAAGCTTCTGGATGCGGGGTTCGATGACGTCAAGAATCTTTACGGGGGGATTTTTGAGTGGGTCAATCAGAACCAAACAGTTGTGGATGATGACGGCCCCACCCAAAGAATACACCCCTACAGCATGCTATGGAGCATATGGATAAACAATGATCAAATTAAAACTGCTTATGAAGACAGCAAATGAGCAAAGACAATTACCAGGGTGCAAGGCTACAAAACACTTGTATTGACAAGTAGTAACAAATGCCTTATCTTGGTCACAGAATTAGTCAAAACAAAATTTAATACCCTCCTATGTTAGACATATTATATCAACCCTGGCCCTGGTACATAGCAGGCCCCATTATTGGTCTTACCGTGCCAATACTTTTATTATTAGGCGGCAAAATGTTTGGGGTTTCAGCTAATCTCCGCCACGCATGTGCTGCCTGCAATTTTGGAAACGTAGAATTTTTCAATTACGACTGGAAGTCAGCCGGAAAATGGAACCTTACCTTTCTTGTAGGGTCTGTTATTGGAGGTTTCCTCGCCGGCTATGTATTCAGTAATCCTGAACCGATTGCTCTTTCAGGGTCAACCATTACAGATTTGCAGGCACTTGGTATTAATGATTTCAGCGGACTTGTTCCAAACGACCTTTTTTCCTGGGATGTTCTCGGTTCCGGACTCGGGCTTACAGTACTTGTCCTTGGAGGTTTTATGGTTGGGTTTGGAGCCCGTTATGCCGGAGGATGTACATCAGGCCATGCGATTTCCGGACTGTCTGATCTGCAATTAGCATCACTTATTGCCGTCATTGGTTTCTTTATTGGGGGGTTAATTATGACCTGGTTTATTTATCCGATCATTTTAGGGTAAAACAAGGCCTGACAGCGTCTGGAGATGCTGTCAGCATTGACAATTAATTAATTTGAGCATAAAAGCTGGCAACGAATTCAAAATCGAACACTTTCAGAAAGTATGCAAGATGGCGTACCATTCTGACAGGTTCTCAACA
>CAZVEP010000071.1:0-18451 GCA_964625635.1 uncultured Rhodohalobacter sp. | reverse complement strand
ATGGCCCGTAAATCATTTGAGATTCCCAAGATGTACCAGTCGCCAATTATCCGTAAGGTAAAAGAGGCGAATAAAATTACTGATCCGCGTAAGAAAGATCTTGATCCAACAGAGCTTGATTTTGGGCCTCTGAAAGTTCTCATTCCCCGCCACTTTGGTTTTTGCTATGGTGTCGAAAACGCCATCGACATTGCCTATCGGACGGTTGAATCGAATCCTGATAAAAATATTTACCTGCTCAGCGAAATGATCCACAACCCAACCGTTAACGAAGATCTGCTGGACAAAGGGGTCCGTTTTCTGTTTGATACGGATGGATCAGTGCGAATCCCGATTGAAACTCTGAGTTCGGATGATATTGCTATTGTACCTGCGTTTGGAACCACGATTGAAATACAAAAAAAACTGCAGAAACAAGGAATCGATCCCTATCAGTATAACACGACCTGCCCGTTTGTGGAAAAAGTTTGGAAACGCGGAAAGCAGATTGGCAAAAAAGGCTATAGCCTTGTTGTACATGGAAAACATGAACATGAGGAGACACGGGCCACATTTTCACACAGTGCCGATCACTCCCCGGTTGTTGTGGTTCTAAATCCCAAAGAGGCATCGATCCTGGCAGAGATTATGACTGAGGAGCGGCCATTTGAAGATTTTGAGAAATACTTCGGCCATAAAAGTACCGATGGATTCAATCCACTGAAAGACCTCGAGTTTTTTGGCGTCATCAATCAAACCACCATGCTTGCAACTGAAACGCAAGAGGTGATGGATATTTTAAAGAAAGCCGCTAAAAAACGGTTCGGACAAGAGAATATAGAGAAGCATTTTGCCGATACATCCGATACGCTCTGCTACGCCACGAATGAAAATCAATCGGCAACCTATGCCCTGGCAGATGCCGATCCTGATATTGCGATTGTCGTGGGCGGGTACAATTCCTCAAATACCATGCATCTGGTCGAAATATTGGAAGACTACTGTCCTACATTTCATGTGAGAGACGCAAATGAATTCGATTCACCGGAAGCAATTCTTCATTTTGACCAGTGGAAAAAAGAGATGATAGAAACAAAAGATTGGCTGCCAAAAAAAGAGGGCCCGATCAGGATTGCGCTCACATCAGGTGCGTCCTGCCCTGATGTACTTGTTGATGAAGTGCTTTTAAAGCTGCTAAGCTTTTTTGACGATACTTCTGAAATTGATGAAATTATTGCGCCATTCGAAAAAACGATGGCCGCAGCTACCTAAAAAAAGATGTGCGAAAATTAGTCCGGCATGATGTTAAAGTACGATACACGTGTCGGCTGAAAACTTCTGAGCCGCACGTCATATTGATCGGTAACCTTTTCCAGCTCCGGAGTAATCAGGCCGGTTGTGTCTTGTTGAAGCCGCTCAAAATCAACAAATGCTACAAATGGGCGTATACTCTGAACATCATTATACTGATCAAGAGGTACATCATATTTCACCACTATTGATGACGGAGAAAAGGTTACTGCCCGGCCAGACGGCAATCCCCGTGACCGCACAGGTATTCTCACTTCAGCTTCGGTAAATTCTGCGATGTTTGCCTGTAGCGTCACTTCTGATGGTATGGTAGTAATCCCGGGCCCGGGTTCTTGAAGATCAACAGACATTTCAAGATTGCGGGTTACATCATTTATCTCAGTATCAGCAGTACTCCAGGATTCAACATTTTCAACACGAGAGGCAGGACCTGTAACTGTAACACTGTCGGGCATGATTTGAGTTGAACCCAGCACACCGTACTGAGGCCCGGTATTAATAACTATCCGGGATTCAACCGGCACCTTTTTTGATACCCTCATTTCGGTTTCTATTTCAAGGAACATCGGGTCAACCTGCATCACACTTACATCAGACATTGAGCTTATTTGCTGACGCACTTGTTCAAACATATTTATCTGCTGCTCTTCCACGTTAAGCATTACCTGAGGTGGGTTTATATACAGATTAAAAAGGCTCCACCCCTCACCGCTAATACTTACTGCAGTGGTATCAGGTACCTCGCTGCTAAGCGCAATATCGTCCGGCAGGTTTGTGATCTGGATGGGAAGCATCATTGTCATGTTGTAATCACGACCCATGTTCACAATGAACCACAGAGCTACTGAAAAAAGCATTGCAAAGGTAAAGGCAAATACCTTTTGTTTGGTAAACAGCTTATCCTCTTCATCTTCATTCACTTCCAGCTTAAACCGGCTGGAAAAAAAATCAGATATTTTTTCTTTTGTGTTTTTTAGTAATCCCATAAAGATAAAATATGCATTTTTTACGAAGCTCTGACAACAATTTCCTGAACCACTTTACTGCCAACTTTCTCATTAAGCCGCTTTGCTATTGAGAATCGTTTCATATGTATCTCATGTCGCCAGGCGCTATTATTTACCTCAAGTACAAGACGATTCCCTTCAAAATGCAGGTTCTTGGTTACGGCAGCAATCTTATCGCCGACAATTTCGGGCCACACATGAAGCACCATTCCCCTCTGAAGTTTGGTGCGGTGAGGAATCCGCTTCATAAATTCCTTCAGAAGTTCGTCCATCGATTGTGGTTTATTTCCAAATCCCATCTTTAATATTTTTTGTGAACCTGTCCGTTTTCAACTCTGAACCAGCTATTAGAAGATGACTCTTTAAACTGAGATTCTAAAAAAGGTTTTTCAGCGGCTGATGTTATAAACGTTTGACCCGAGTGTTTCGTCAGCGTTTCCATTATTATTGTCACTTTTTGCTGATCCAAATTGCCAAACAAATCATCTAGCAGCATTATAGGGAGATCATCCAGCTGGTCAGAATAATAGAACAGCTGTGCCATTTTCAGGGCCATGGAGAAAAGCCTGTGCTGCCCCTGGGATCCAAAATTCCGAAGCTCCATCTCATCAAGGTAAAACACCACCTCATCTCTGTGTGGTCCATATAACGTTTGCTCCCGCTCAATCTCTTTATCAATATTCTCCTCCAGGAGTTCTGAATATATTTCAGAGATTTGGGTCTCATCCTCCGGCTCATCCAGTATCGTTTGATATTCAAGGTCGGGCTTGAGGTTAAGCTCTGAAATTGTTCGATACTGAAATTCTAGATAGCGCCTGAACTGACGCAATACCCCGGCTCTTTTAGCTATCAGGCGTGATCCCGTCTCTACCAGCTGAAGATTCCAGGGCTCAAGATACGATACCAACAGGTCTCTCGGCCCACGAAACTCTTGCAGGAGTTTGTTTCTCTGCTTGCGTATATGCCGGTACTCCATCAGATCGCGCAAATACTTGGGAGAGATCTGGCTGATCATACTATCCAGAAATGAGCGGCGTTCAGCAGGCCCTTCTGCCGTGAGCTTCAGGTCTTCGGGGCTCATTACCACCACCGGTACCATTCCGATGAGATCAGAAAGGCGGGAGAGCGGACTGTCATTCACAAAAATCTTTTTACCTTCACCTCGTGAATAACTGCACGATACTTTAAACGACTGACGAATCTCTCCTTCAAAGTCACCGTTAATCATAAAATATTTTTCATCCCAGTTTGCAACATACTGGTCGCTGGTGGCAACGAAACTCCGGCTCATACATAGATAATGAATCGCATCAATGATGTTTGTTTTTCCCGCGCCATTGGGTCCTGTAATCAGATTTAGATGAGGGGCCAGCTCTATTTCTGTCTCCTTGTGATTCCTAAAATATCGAAGTTGAAGCCGGTTGATTCGCATGTATAGAAGATAACAAAATTAAACTGCCGCACGAATGGCGGGCTTCGGAAGAGGTAAATACAAAAAGCCCCGGCTGTTACCCCGGGGCTTTTGATTTTTAGTCAATTTAAACCTTGGAAATATTAACCATTGAATGTATCCCGGCCTATAAATATAGCCGAATCCCCTAGTTCTTCTTCAATTCGAAGCAATTGGTTATATTTCGCTATACGATCTGTTCGGCTCATTGAGCCGGTTTTAATCTGACCGGCATTTGTTGCAACTGCAAGGTCTGCAATTGTGGTATCTTCCGTTTCGCCTGACCGATGAGAAATAACAGATGTGTATCCGTTTTTATGTGCCATTTCAATAGCATCCAGAGTTTCGGTCAGTGTCCCAATTTGATTTACCTTAATCAGGATAGAGTTGGCAATGCCTTCTTCAATTCCGCGTGCCAATCGTTCGGTATTCGTAACAAACAAGTCGTCACCCACAAGCTGTACCTTATCACCTATCGCATCTGTAAGGGTTTTCCATCCTTTCCAGTCATCTTCGTACATGCCGTCTTCAATCGAAATAATAGGATATTTTTCGACCCATGAGGACCAGTACTCCACCATTTCATCTGCATCACGAACAGATCCATCACTCCATTTGAACTCATATACTTTTTTCTCGGTATCGTAGAATTCGGAGCTGGCGGGGTCAAGTGCAATAAGCACCTCATCGCCGGGTGTATAACCAGCTTTTTCAATAGCTGTAAGTATTACTTCCAGGGCCTCTTCATTTGATTTCAGGTTGGGTGCAAAACCGCCCTCATCACCAACAGACGTATTATAACCTTTGGAAGACAGTACTTTTTTGAGATTGTGGAATATTTCTGATCCCATTCGCACAGCTTCGCTGAATGTATCTGCGCCGGCAGGCATGATCATGAACTCCTGGGGATCCACATTGTTATCCGCATGAGATCCACCATTGATGATATTCATCATTGGGAGCGGAAGTACTTTCGAATTTACTCCACCAAGATAACGCCACAGCGGCAATCCTGTTGACATTGCGGCGGCTTTTGCAACTGCCATTGAAACACCCAGCAGAGCATTTGCTCCAAGTTTTCCTTTGTTGGGTGTCCCATCCATATCGAGCAGTATCTGATCAATCTCGACCTGCATTGTTGCCGGAAAGCCAAGCAGCTCATACGCAATCACCTCATTGACGTTGTTAACTGCTTTATTCACGCTTTTGCCCATGTATCTATCTGCATCGCCATCTCTTAACTCAACTGCTTCAAATTCACCTGTTGATGCACCTGATGGAACAGCAGCTCTTCCAAGAATTCCGCTTTCAAGAATCACATCAACTTCAACAGTTGGATTTCCACGCGAATCCAGTATTTGTCTTGCTGAAATATCTTCAATTAAACTCATATCTTAATTTCTTTGTTGTTTTAAATTAGTTAACACAACAATGTACAGTTTATATTCATCTCTATAAAATAGAACAACATGCAGGATAATAACCCCATCCTCCTTTACGACATTGACGGAACGCTGCTCAATGTACACTCGGATTTTATTTTTGAAATAATAGAAGAGCAGCTGAAACAGTTTGGAATCAAAAAGAATGAGGCAACCTCACGCTCGTTTGCAGGCCGTACAGATCGCGGAATATTCATGGAGTTGATAGGCGATATGCCTGATGCCCACCTTCTGTTGCACCAGGTGATGGAAAATTATGCGAACGCGATGTCACAAAACCTATCATCGAACCACATGTCTGTACATAATGGTGCTATTGAATCCGTTAATGATGCAGCTTCTTTGAATATACCCATTGGGCTGTGTACGGGGAATGTCCGAAAAGTGGCGATGAAAAAAGTTCAGGCGGCCGGCTTACACGGAATATTTTCTTTTGGAGGATTTGGTGAGGCCTCTGAAAATCGTAATGACCTGCCGGGTGAAGCAGATCGTGAATATAAATCACAGTATGATCATCAACCCGAACCCAGCCAGTATGTCATCATAGGTGATACTCCCAACGACATTCGATGCGCAAAATATTTTGGAGCAAAATCAGTGGCCGTAACAACAGGCGGGTTTACAGCGAAAGAGCTTGAGCGGCACGAACCTGATCTTATTGTTGACTCGCTTCACGATCCAAAAACCTGGCTGAGCGACTTAAACTTTTCGATTTAGATGCTGTAAAAAATGATCACACGAAAACATTTAGTGCTCCTGCCACCATCAAGTTGAAAAACTTACCCGGAAGTTTCCCTCTCTGATAAGCCGTTTTTAGCGCGATTGAGATAGTCCCGGCCCGTCTTCCAAAGTCTCGCAGGGATTACAGCGGCGAGAGGAAAACCGAAGCGCTGAACAGTGCGGATTTTTCAGCACAATCTATTTTCTAACAGTTTTTTCACTGGAGAAGTTACCACAAACGCCCAAAAGTAACCGTTATTTGAGGTGTGCCAAAAAATTTCTGAGCATCAAAGTATGGTTCTAATAACAGTTCACCCGGATTGTTGGGGTCTTCTTGGAATGGAGATTCACCCGGGGCCAAATTCTCTCTCAAGTCGGGCTGATTCGGAGTCATCATTTGAATTCCATCAGGGAAGTAGTTCATGTAATATCCGAACTCGATACTTGTAACGCTGCTGAAATTACGACCAACATCCACACCGATTTTGAGTTCTCCGGCACCACCGAAATGCCAGTCTCCCTCACTCCATCCCGTAAAGATGTCGTTAATCTGTTCAAAATTGTCGTTGAATTGTTCCCTGTAGCCATTATTGTTTCGGTCATTGAAATAAGGATAGGAAAAAGCTGCAACCGCTCCGGCAGACGCTGAGACAAAAAATCGGTATTGTGCTTGTACATCATCAGCAAATAGTCGTTTTCTTAATCCTATCATGGCCGGAAAAGCAAAGGCGCGCTGATATTTGTTCGGTATAATTTGCTGCCCGAAAAATACATCCGTGAATGTTTGTTCTGATGCATCACGCAAACCTGTAATTCTCAAATTAATAATTCCCTCCATCTGAGGAGCCAGAACCCGTCGGTACTGACCGCCAATACCGAACCCAAAATTATTTACAACAAAATCGAAAGTGAGCCCTGACTTATAATTGGCGTTTAAAGGCGTGCTAACCCTCTCTTCCACTATTAAATCCGGCTCAGAGATTTGAGTCTGTGCAGTTGTATAGGTAGCGGAACCCCAAACAGTAAAAAGAGCTACTGTAAGCAGCAAAGATCGACAAATTTTCATATTTGAACAGTTATTTAATTTATTGAATGAACGTAACTTAGCTGCTCAGCATTGCATAAATTTTAAACAAAATAAAAATCATATCAGAATTCTTTTGAGTCTCTATTTGATTATTGTTTCATTTAGGCTTTTATTCAGGCAGAAAATTCGCCCTATCTATTATTTAAATCAACTGGGTTAGTTTATGAGTTCAGTAACAAAATATCTTATTTATGGTCCGCAGTCTACACTTCGGCGGATGACTCCAAAACTTTTTGAGAGTGTAGAACCAAAGTATCTATACCAATACAACTCTTCAGCCAATAATGATGAAGTATATGTGGCTGTTTATGAGCAGTATGAAAAACAGATCAACGCCACCATTACACTTACTTGCATTATCGAGTGTACGGCCAAGCAAAACCGTGTCGAGCTAAAAAAGGCAGGAGGCCGTATGGGATTCCGGGGGAGTTCTCTTTCAGAAGAACATAATATTGAAGCCGACGTTGTGAACTTCATCATGGATTTCTCTAAACGATTTGGATTGTCGCTGCAAGAAGAGGTAGACAAGCCGGAAGTTGAAGATGAGGATGCATAGCTTTTTTTTCAAGCTTTCATACATTTGAATGCCTCAAAAAAACGATGATGATTTTTGGAGCGTACTTCGCATGCTGGAGTGGGCTACGGAGTATTTCGAAAAAAAACAGGTTCCTGATCCTCGTCACAGCATCGAGTGGCTTCTTGCAGACGTACTAGAATGTAAACGACTGGATTTGTACCTGCAATATGGGCGCCCCCTCTCAACTGATGAACTTAATCGCATACGGCCGCTTGTAAAGCGCCGTGCTGATCACGAGCCCCTACAATACATTACCGGCTCCACTAATTTCATGGGTTGCCATATCAAAGTAAATCCATCAGTTCTAATTCCGCGGATTGAAACGGAACAACTTGTAGAGCTCCTTATTGAGACTTTACCGCAGCTGGAACATAAACCTGTCAACCTTCTCGACATTGGAACCGGCAGCGGATGCATTCCAATCGCCCTAAAAAAAATGCGTCCGGCCTGGAATTGCTATGGAATGGATATTTCAGATGAAGCACTCACCGTGGCAAATGAAAACGCAAAAGTGAACGATGTTGACATCCAATTCATCAAAGGTGATCTCTTCAATCTTCATGAAGTCGGGATTCCTGATAGTGGCTGGGATATAATTGTTTCAAACCCGCCATACATAGGAACCGATGAACAGCCATCGCTGGAAAAGCAAGTCGGCGACTACGAGCCGGGACTGGCACTATTTCATTCAAACCCGCTCAAAGTTTATGAACCTATTATCACATACGCAGACCGGAATGCTGCCGCGATGTTTTTGGAGCTAAATGATCAGCTCGCAAACCAAATATTAGAAATTTCTATAGGTACTTTTCCATCTTCACAACTCAAGCGGGATCTGGACAAAAACCTGCGATTTCTAATTGCTGTTCCAGCCCCCTAAATCATTACTTTTCAGGCTTTTTCAGCGTTTCACTAGATTTGTTGTAAACAGGACTACAAACTCTCAAATAATTGTGGATAACTTGTGGAAAAGTTTTTTAGAGTCTTTCCCGGTACGTGTAGCTTGTGTGAAATCATTGTTAGGGAATTGTTAAGGGCTGTCAAGTAAAATGTTCGTGTTTTGCATAATAATCTATAACCCCATGTAAGACATACGGTAACGGTGTTAAATGCATTGTGGATAACTTTGGTCAACTCGTAATTATTTTTTTTGATTTCAGTCAAATAAATTGTGATTTTCTTTTCCGCACAATTGGGAACACCTCATTTGCTCGTGTGGATAACTCAAGTGATTTGAAAAACACTTTAATTATTTTGGAGGCCTGTACGCTTGGATACGGTTACTGCAGAAAATGCATGGAATGAATGCCTCGAAATCATTCAGGACAACATTAGTTATCAGAAATTTAAGTCATGGTTTGAGCCTATTAAACCAGTAAAGCTCGACAAAGGTACTCTCACCATTCAGGTACCCAGTCAGTTTTGGTACGAGTGGCTCGAGGAACACTATTATAATATGCTTCGCTCAACGATAGCGAAGGTGCTTGGGGATGAAGGAAAACTTGAGTATTCAGTACTGGTAGAAAAAGCAGATCGTCTTGAGGACAACAGATCTGTAAGACTACCCCAGCGCCCCTCGCCCCCGTCCCGACCACAGGAAATGAATACCTACAGCGACTATCATCCGGGTAAGATTGAAAACCCGTTTGTGATTCCCGGGATCCGCAAGGCGAATATAGATTCTAACCTAAACGATAGTTACGTATTTGAACGACATATCGAGGGCGACTGCAATCGCCTCGCCCGGTCAGCCGCAATGGCGATTGCCGAAAACCCTGGTAATAATTCCTTCAACCCTCTTTTTGTTTATGGAACCACAGGTTTAGGCAAGACACATCTTGTGCAAAGCATTGGAAATAAAATTAAGCAAGATTTCGGCGATAAATTTTCAGTTCTCTATGTGTCATCTGAAACCTTTACAAACGAGTTCGTTCAGGCCATAAGAAATAACCGTGCCAGTGAATTTTCTATGTTTTACAGGAACATCGACGTCCTGATTGTCGATGATATTCAGTTTTTTAGTGGTAAAGAGAAAACACAGGAAGAGTTTTTCCATATTTTCAATGCCCTTCACCAGGAAGGAAAACAGATTATATTAAGCAGTGATCGCGCGCCGAAGGATGTGCCCGATATTGAAGAGCGCCTGATTTCCCGATTCAGCTGGGGGCTCAGTGCCGATCTTCAAATCCCTGAATACGAAACCCGATATGCTATACTGGAGCGAAAATCCAATGATAACGGCATAAGTATTGATCCTCAAATAATTGAATTTATAGCCTATAATTTCAAATCAAACGTCAGGGACCTGGAAGGCGCCATCATCAAGCTCCTTGCTACCGCATCTTTAAAGCACGTAGATGAAATTGACCTTCAGATGGCTAAAACTGTGCTGAAAGACATGGTGAAAAATACCCAGGCACAAATCTCCATCGATGTCATTCAAAACTGTGTGTGCGATTACTTTAATATCGACACTAATAAAGTACGTGAGAAAACCAGGAAACAGGAAATTGTTGAAGCCCGGCAGGTCGCGATGTATTTATCTAAAAAATATACGAAGTCAAGCCTGAAAACCATTGGGCTGCAATTTGGTGGCCGTGATCACTCCACAGTAATTCACGCCATATCAACTATAGAAGGCCGCCTCTCCACCAGCCCGAAGCACAAACGGATGCTCAAAGAGCTCGAGCAGAAACTTGAAGTTGCAACTATTTAAACACACGGGCTGATCTTGGATCGCATTACGATTAAATCACTCTCATTTCACGCCAAACACGGACACAATGAGCAAGAACGTATTGAAGGCAACCGGTTTGAAGTTGATATTATAGCGTACGGCTCTTTCAGACACGTTGCATCTCAAGACGATGGCCTTCATAAGACATTTGATTACGCCAAGGCGGAAAGGATTGCAAAAGACGTGATGTTCGGCGACTCGCGCAAACTCATCGAAACTCTTTGCAAAGAGATTGGTGATCGCATATTTGAAGAGTTCTCTATTGTACAATCCCTTTCTGTATCCGTTCGTAAGCTTTCTCCTCCTATTGAAACCGACGCAGCTTATGCCGAAATAACTCTTGAATGGAACAGGTAATTGTTGCTGCCGGCTCAAATCTTGGGAATCGTCACGAGATGCTCAGGCAAGCCGGCAGATTTCTTGACGAGATATCCGAAACACCTGTTCTGAAATCTTCTGTATGGGAATCGGAACCCATGGGCCCGTCTGAATATCCATTCCTGAATTCTGTTGCTCTCATTAACACGGCAATTAAGCCGCACGAGCTGCTTGATAAGCTGAAAGAGTTCGAGCGTCGGGCAGGCCGAAAAAATCAGCACATCAAATGGGGTCCGCGCCTGCTCGATCTCGATATCATTGCATATGGAAGCTTGGTGATTCAAACCGAGACTCTTATTATTCCTCATCCTGAATATACAAATCGTCTGTTTGTATTATTACCCTTGCTTGATGTTGCACCGGAATGGAAAGATCCTGCAACTGACACGCCTATTAAAACGTTAATTAAGGAATCAGCTGTTATGCAGATAGAAAAAACAAACCTGACCTGGTAGAATGTCAAACCAATTTGATTTTGTAGCTATCGAAGGCGTAATTGGCGCCGGTAAAACATCGCTCGCAAAACTACTTGCACAGCGCAACAATGCCCGCCTTGTACTTGAACAATTTGAGGATAATGCCTTTTTACCTAAATTTTATGAAGACAAAGATCGTTATGGGTTTCAGACTCAGCTTGCATTTTTAGCGAGCAGATTTAAGCAGCAGCAAAAAATGACAAATCGTGAGTTATTCGATGATTTTGTCATCTCTGATTATATCTTTGAGAAGGACAGAATCTTTGCCCGTTTGAATCTCGATGATGAAGAATTGTCACTATATGACAACATATACGGGATTATGACCGGAATATCAGCCAAGCCTGATCTGGTGATTTACCTTCAGAATTCGGTTGAGCGGCTTATGCAAAATATTAATACCCGGGGAAGAGAATACGAACGAAATATTACCGAAGACTATCTGAAAGATCTCTCAGATTCATACAACCAATTTTTTTACCGGTACAATAAATCTCCTCTGATCATCATTAATGCTTCAGAGATTGATTTTGTACATAATCCGGATCATTTATCGTATCTTGAAGAACAGATTTTTAATCAACCGATTCGGAGCAACACACATATTCATATTATTCCTGATTAATGCTTTTACGCTGGATTTTTACCGCCATACTTGTCTACATGATTTACCGTTTTGTTGCACGCCTGCTTGGGAAGGGACAAAATAGAGCAACCCGTCAGCGCCCCCAGTTCGACCGTAACAGGCAAAACGGAACAAACCGAAGCAGTCAGAAGAAAAATCTTGACCAAATTGAAGACGCTGAATACGAAGATATAACCGAAAAAGAGAAGAAATAGAATAGTTTATGAGTTTTGAAGAACGACATAAGAAAGGATACGAATTGCTTCATGAGAAAGATCTCGACGAAAGTCTGGATGTAGCCAGGGAGTTGCAGCGTATTAATTCTGATGCACCGGAAGGATATACGCTTGAGGGTGAGGTAATGCAGAAGCTGAATCAATGGGAATCAAGCGTGAAGTCGTTTACTGACGCTATCGAAAAAGACGAGGATGACGGACGGCTGTTTAATCTCCGTGGCTACAGCTACCTGAACCTTGATGAAGCCGACAAAGCGAAAGAAGATTTTGAACGGGCTATTGCACTAGATGATCTGCCGGCAGCTCACAGAAACATGGTACTGTACAAGCTTATGAACGGTGAAGGGCAAAAAGCCATCCAGTACCTGCTTGACCGTATTCGTAGCTCACCCAAAGATGTAGAGAATTGGATTTTGATGGGTGACCTGATGAAAAAAGGAGGCCATGATCAAAAAGCCAAAACATATTATGAACAGGCACTGAAAATGGATCCGGGGAATGAGTATGTCAAAGATTTGCTGGATGAATAAATAGTTGCTGATTATTTAGATTTGATTAATTCCCGGTTTCAAAAAGTCCTGGCATTTTTTGTCCTGTGCTCACCTCTTCCGTCAAGCAATTAAGTGCGGCATTATCGAAGAATGTAATATTGAACAAACAGCTCAATATTACATTCAACATTAACACCATCTGCTAATTACCCGGATATTTGTGCCTGTTTTTATATACTTTTAATCTTGCCTCATCAAGATCAAGCTTACAGGAAAAACAGGACTGTGCATGGTTATCTTTTTTTTGATAGTGTCGGTTCTGCAGATGGCGGTTGATTCTACATCAAACCAGAATGCTCCATACCAGTCACTAGAATATCAGATCAAAGATAAAGCTTTCAGCGCCACCTTTGATCCCTCAAGCGGCGATATTTACCTCTTTCATCGAGATGATCGAACATTTGTCAGGCTTACCGAACAGAGCACGGTAGACACTCTGGGTTCAATACCCCAAGATATTGAGGGACTTGACTATATGGATATCACCAGTGACGGTGAAAGTATCTACTTTTGGGAAGCCGGCATCGGCAGGGTTCATCGCTATGATATATCTACGGGCACAATAGAACGAGAAGACACATCACATTCCCATCGGACGATGTACGGCCCAGCCTCTTTCCTGTCTGATGATGACTTCATCTACGCTATTGGCGGATACGGGTATTGGGAGTTCCGGAATTTTCTCATTCGCTACGAACCAGAATTTGGTCAATGGGAAAAGATTACGTCATTGAATGATGAGCTTGTTGTGAGAAGCTGGAAGGGCCTGCTGTATAAGCTTGGCGACGCTTTCTACTATTTCGTTGACAATACTGAAGATGACGGGGTGCAAAAAACGAATGCTTATAGATTCGACATCAACAAGAGTAAGTGGTATCGAGAGACCGAGCTTGAGGATGTTTTTGAGCCCTTTAAAATTATGAACAGAGGTGTCCATAGTACTTTTTCTCAGCGGACAACTTATATGGTAGATCAAAACAAAAACCACCTGGCCTTTCATTCGAAAAGCACACAAAACTCAATTCTGAACTTCGTAGATGTAAATGATCCTGCCATTTATCAGCTCAACTTAACCCTTCTGGGAATAAATGATGTCAGGACAGCCTTTTACTCTGACCGCATTGACCAATGGATCATATTGGGTCATGAGTCAGCGTGGACAGAGCGTTCAATTCTAAAAGCATATCTCTTCGAATTTGATAAAAACCATCCGTTCATCACTGCCTATTATCCTTATAATTATTTGCCAGCTGACACCATGTTACTAGCTGCGGGGGGAGTTATCTTCATTTTCCTGATTGGCTTCCTGTTTTATATTCAAAACCGACGAAGCAGTAATGATGATAAGGAGTCAAACAGTTTGGGGTCGCAAGGATCTACTGATACGCCTGTCAACATTCACGTTAATGAAGATGGAGGTATTACTGTTTTCATTAACGGTAACCGATTCCAAACGGCAGAAGATCAGCCAATGAAAGAACTTTGGAAATCAATCACTGAATTAGTTCGTTCGGGTGAATCATCAATTCTTATTTCTGAACTAGATCAGCTCATTTACTCCAATCAGTCGCATCCTTCCTATAATTCCAGGAACAGGAAAAAACTGATCAAAATTATCAACAGTAGTTGTGGCTTTGAACTGCTCAGTGAAGAACGCTCAAAAATTGATAAGCGCTATAAAGTATTTACTATTCAAATAGACAAAATAGTCTTAAACGCTGATTAAGCGCGGTTTTTAGTCTCTCTCTGCAAGTACCTATCAACTAATTGTCAACTAATTCCAATCTCCCGGTTTGTATCATAAGTAATGATACTAAACACGTACTTAATTAGAGTTTTTTGGGAGACGCAACTTAAGCGTGATATATCTTCAAAGATTCAATGATGACAAACGAGCAATTTGTCACCGTTCAGATGTTGATAGCGCCTGAACGGTTTTTACTTTTCAAGACAGTCTTTCCTATACATATTTTGCATTGCTTTTCTTGTGTTACTTCTGCTTCTTTAATACAAATAAAAGAAAATTTCTTCTTTTACTGCCCTGATCCGGCATAGCTATTATTTCCCTTTGTTATCCATCACCCAACAAATATTCCTTGTCATGGAAAACAATATTTCCAGAAACCGTTTTATGTGCGGACTTCATGAAGAAATTTGTAACTCGGCTCAGTGTAATTAATTAAGGGCTTCTGTCGCATTTTTTTATAATATAATCTCATACCTCTTTAACCAGTTTTCATTAAGACAGTACCTAGCATGTTTATAATTATTCTGATTATGTCGGTTTTGATGTCTTATCAGCAGGATGTCAACCTTTCCTCAAGCCAAGGGCTCCCATATAAAAACCTTGATTACACGATTTCTGGCAGAGATTATCTCTCCTCATTTGACCCTTCATCAGGTAAAATCTATCTCTTCGAAAAGGAAAGCCAGATATTAATTTCTGTTTCCGAAGAAAGTGTTATTGATACGTTAACCACTATTCCTCAAAGCTACGATGGACTAGATAAAATGGACGTTACCAAAGATGGGAAAAGCATTTATTTTTGGGAAAAGGGGATCGGAAGGGTACACCGATACGACATTGCTTCGAAGAGTATTATACGGGAGGATTTATCACACTCTCACCGAACCATGTATGGACACTCTGCCTTACTTTCCGCAAATAATTTGATTTATGCAATTGGAGGGTATGGGTACTGGGAGTACCGCAATATGTTGATATACTACGACCCTGAGTCCAGGCAATGGGAAAAAGCAACTGCAATAAATGGCGACATTGTTATTCGCAGTAGAAGCAGCGCTCTTTACAAAATCGCGAACGAATTCTACTATATTGTCGACGACCCGACTAGTATCGAACAAGGGAAAACCTCTGTTTACAAATATGATAATGAATCTAATTTATGGTTTGAAGAAAGGGAGATTGGACAGATATTCGAAAATTTCAAAGTGTATTCTTTTACAGTTTATCCTACGTTCTACAGTAATCAAACCTATAAAATTGATCCAAACAATCGCCATCTCGGGTTCTTGTCACTGTTTTCTGAAAACCGAAAATTCAACCTTGCAAGTGTCGACGAGTCTATAGTTTATCAACTCGATTTAAGGGAGTTTGGAGTTTATAAAGTCAGGGATGTTATATACTCCGAACGAATAAACAAATGGATTATATTAGGCCACGATCTTCCTTCATCCAGGGAAAACAGGCTTCAAGCATTTCTTTTTGATTTTGACGAAAATCGTTCCCTGTTAACAGTCCTCAAACCCACTGACGAAATTTCAAAAGAGACACTTATTTTCACAGCTGCCGGTGCATTGAGTATAGGAATATTTGCAACCTTACTTTTTCTTTTTCTCAAAAAAAGGTCAGATGATTTTGAGGATATTACTACATACGAGACACTTGATAAAAAACCTGTTCAGCTATACAAAGACCTTGACGGCAGACTCTCCGTTTTCATAAAAAATGAACGCTTTGAAATTTCAGAAGATAAAGCTGTAAAAGAACTCTGGAAGGTAATTGCCGAGCTTGTAAAGTCCGGTGAATCTTCAATTCTTATTTCCAAAATCGACCAGCGCATTTACCCTGATCAATCACATCCTTCCCAAAACTCGAGAAACAGAAAGAAATTAATTAAGGTCATCAATGCTGCCTGCGGATTTGATCTCTTAAGTGAGGAACGCTCAAAAATTGATAAGAGATACAAAGTCTTAACTATTAAGATTGATAAAATAAGCATTAACACTGTTTAAAAGCATTCCCGCCTAACTGTTTGTGCAAGTACCTATCAACTATTTGTCAACTAATTCCAATCTCCCTGTTTGTATTATACTAATGCTTTAGATGTATAGCTGCGTGTGGCATAAGACTGTAGGATTGTTTGAGAGACGTTACACAAGAGCACTATATCTTCGAAGAATCAATAAAGACAAACGAGCAATTTGTCACCGTCCTGACGTTGAAAGCGTTAGGGCGGTTTTTCACCTCTCGTCTATCTATTCAATTTATTAGCCCAACTCATCTGGCGTGAATTTGTTCTTCTTTCAAGTTAAATGATTTTTTACTATTTCTTAGTTGGGAAGCAAAACTCCTTATTTAAAGCTACAAACTAATATTAAATCCATCACTTCAGATGATGCCGAAAAAGATATCCAGAAAACAATTTTTGAAACATGCAGGAACTGCAATTGGCATTGCAGCCACCGGATTTCCATCAATCATACTGCCACGCAAACGCGATAAGCTTGGTGTTGCCCTTGTAGGTCTTGGCGGATATTCAACAGGCAGGCTTGCGCCCGGTCTTCAATTAACTGAACATTGTGAACTGAGAGGCATTGTGACAGGCACTCCTTCAAAGATTCCGCGCTGGCAACGAGAATACGACATCCCTGATAAAAATGTTTACAGCTATGAAACCTTGCCTGACGTTGCAAATAACGATGATATTGACATCTTGTACATTGTTACTCCGCCCGCTATTCATATGAGGGATGCCATTCGGGCAGCCGAAGCCGGCAAACACGTCTGGTGCGAAAAACCGATGGCAATGAATGAAGAAGAGTGCCGGGCCATCATTAATACAGCTGAAAAGAATGGAGTGTTTCTGAGTATCGGCTATCGCATGCAGCATGAACCAAATACCCAGACTATTATTGGATATGGTGAGAATAATACATTTGGTAAAATCACCGCAGTGCAGACCGGTGCCGGATATAATGGAGCTCACCCCGATCCAACCAACTGGCGCCGTATCGGCCGCCTTGGCGGGGGTGCCTTATATGACATGGGAGTCTATCCCATTAATGCTGCACGATATTCAACGGGTATGGAGCCTTTAACGGTTTCAGGCAGGCAATGGTCAGAACGGACCGATATGTATAGCGATGTCGATGAATTCACCGAATTTGAACTCGGGTTTCCCGGTGGACTTATGGCAAAGGGCGAAACAAGTTTCGGAAAATCCGTGAACTATCTGAATGTGGAATGCACGGATGGCTGGTACAGACTTGAGCCTATGCAATCGTACACCGGTGTACAAGGAGAGACAAGCGAAGGCACCCGGTTACCGCCCGACCCTAATCACCAGCAGGCACGCCAGATGGATAACGATGCTCTTGCAATTAAAGAAAACCGCAAACCCCTTGTCCCCGGCAGCGAAGGATTGAGAGATATTCAGATTGTAAATGCCATTATGGAATCATCACGAAACGGGGGCGCACGTATTGAGCTTTCTTAGTTAAGAATAGCTATTCTTTTCTTACTATTTAATTCTGCAGAGTCCTGATATCCTGACTCATATTTTCAATCATTTTATATGTGTACATACAATTCGGTGACATTTTGTGCTCAATATGCCTCATTTCATCCC
The DNA here is from genome assembly GCA_964625635.1 of uncultured Rhodohalobacter sp. Classification (GTDB taxonomy): domain Bacteria; phylum Bacteroidota; class Rhodothermia; order Balneolales; family Balneolaceae; genus SW132. The sequence continues at coordinate 503 of CAZVEP010000071.1, read as the reverse complement.
CATCGAGCGTTGGTACCGTTTCCAATGGAATCAGGAAGCTTTCCTTATATCCTTCATGCCTAAACAAAAATGTTTATTACCTTTGGAAATGATTATGCACTCAACCGAAATGAACTCGTCCATGAAGGAAGAAAAAGAGAAGCTCTCCTATCCTAAAGAAAATATTAAAATTTTATTGCTCGAAGGTATACATCCTACAGCAGTAGAAAATTTCAATGAGCATCACTACACAAATGTGGAAACCCACGATGTAGCGTGGAGTGAAGAAGAGCTTCTGGAAAGAATCGGGGACGTTCATATTATCGGTGTTCGGTCGAAAACGCATATTACCCAGGCCGTTATTGAAAAAGCTTCCAAGCTGAAGGCGATCGGGTGTTTCTGCATTGGCACGAACCAGGTAGATCTTGATGCGGCAACAAAAGCTGGAATTACCGTTTTCAACTCGCCTTACTCGAATACCCGGTCGGTAGCTGAGCTTGTCATTGCAGAATCGATCATGCTGA
>CAZVEP010000070.1:0-19255 GCA_964625635.1 uncultured Rhodohalobacter sp. | reverse complement strand
TCTCCCCTCGAGGGGAGTGCCGGAGCAGAGCGAAGGCGAGGGGTGTTGGATATGGGTAATTGGTTTATTCGTGTATTCGAAATTCGTCGATCTTCGTTCGTCAATCGATATTCCCTTAGAACCGATGAATACTGAACAGGGAGATGCCTCCACTCATGCCGTCGAAAAAACAAGCCGCCCCGCCCATCCATTTGTATAGCCCGGTCATCCTGAGCAAAGCGAAGGATCTTTATGGATTCGGCGATTCGTGTAATCGTTAAATCGTGTATTCGGCATTTGGTAAAATACGTATCCTCGTTCAGAGGATCGACAGTGGCGTGTTATCGGGGGCAGGTGATGACTCTCATTTTTCTTTTCCAGCTCCAGACTCATCAACACACCTCTCGCCCATCAAACCGGGCACGCCCGTTTTATGGGCCTTTCTCCTCTCCAGAGGGGATGGTTTATTTACGTCTTGTTTCAATAGACCTCCGTTACTATTTTGAGCGCTGTTTCCGGCTGAACACCCCAAATGCATCTAACCAGCGCCCCCCGCATGAATTTTAAAATGCCTCATACACTCACCCTGCTCTTCTACCTGATGGTGGCGGCCCTCCTGTTAACCTGGATTGTACCACAGGGCTCCTATGAAACAGAGCTGGTAAATGGACGCGACATTGTGCAGCCCGGCACGTTTGAAATTGCTGACGATCGTGAGTTTATGACTCCGATTGAGCTCTTTACCGCTGTTCCCCGGGCGTTTGCTGATGCACAGTTTATCATCTTTTTCCTTTTTATCATCGGCGGCGTGCTGGCCATCATTCGTAAAACAGGCACTATCGATGCGCTCCTGGGCCGCCTGCTCAATAAACTGGGAGGCCGTCCCGCACTGCTGATTTTCCTTGTGGTATTCGTATTTGCATTTACATCGAACCTGATGGGGGCGTCGGCCGAGTATATTCCCTTCGTCCTTATCCTGGCCGCGCTCTGCAGAACCATGCGCATGGATACCATGACGGCCGTAGGAATGATTATTGCCGGCTACGGCATCGGCTACGGAGCTGCAGCATTTAACCAGTACACGGTGATTGTTGCGCAGGATATCGCGAATATACAAACCTACTCCGGATGGGGAGTTCGCCTGGGCCTGCTCGTCCCTTTTGTTATGATAGGAGCGCACCACGTCTGGAGCTATGCGCGCCGGGTGCAGTCAGATCCAACAGTCAGCCTCACAAAGGGCACTGATCAGGAAAGTGCCGCTGTCATTACCGATTATCCTGACCTCGGCTGGAAGCACATCATTATAACCGCCGCATTTTTGACAGCCCTTGGGATAGGCGTCTGGGGAATTGCCACCCGCGGCTGGTACCTGAACGAACTCGGGGCTGCCTTTCTCATTCTTGGCGTTTTCACGGCGTTTATTGGAAAGATGGATCCAAGCATCGTGGCAAAAGAGTTTGTCAGAGGCGCTAAAGATCTCACCGAAACGGCACTGCTGGTAGGCATCGCCAGAGGTATTGCACTCATCATGGAAGAGGGGCAGATACTGCACACAATCGTGCACGCGATGTCGGTTCCACTCGAAATGTTAGGGCCGGAACTTGCTGCAGTCGGGATGATGTTGATGCAGACCGTTATAAACTTTTTTGTCTCCTCTGGCAGCGGACAGGCCTTTCTGACCATGCCGCTGATGGTTCCGCTGGGCGATATCCTGGGTGTCTCCCGCCAGGTGGCGGTTCAGGCGTTTTTGTATGGCGATGGATTTGCCAATATGATCGTCCCCACCAACCCCGTATTGATGGGAATCCTGGGCATGGCCGGGGTATCCTACAACCGCTGGTTCCGGTTCTGCCTTCCGCTCCTCCTTAAGCTTCTGGCATTTGCAGCCGTCGCCATTGTGGGAATGGTTGTATTTGGATTTTCTTAGTTGGTTGATTGGTTTATTCGTTTATTCGTTTATTCAAAATTCGTTATTCCCATTGAACCGATGAATATTGAACAAGGAATGTCGATTAAAGAAGTGGATTCAGATCTACATCCAATGCCCCTGCTTGGAAAGCAACTTTCTTACAGCATATAGATCAGTACCTGTCTTTTTAATGGCTTCGCAGCCCCCTCCATGCGGAGTCACGCCAGGGCGACGTAGGGCAGCGGGACAGGGGGTGGGTCTTTGAATAAGGAGATCCCGCTACTCATCAATCAAAAAAACCCGGTCATCGTGAGCAAAGCGAAGGATCTGTTTGGACTCGGAGGTTCGTGTAATCATTAATACGGTTATTTGATTATTCGTATAACCGGTGATGCCGCAGGACTCTGGTTCGGCCTCAGACCCACCAACACACCCCTCGCCCATCAAACCGGGCACGCCCGTTTTATGGGCTTTTCCCCTCTCCAGAGGGGAGTGTTATTCTTTCCTCACAAAAAAGTAGCTCTTGTCATTCTCGACATCATCAAACGTATAAATCTCCTGATCACGGTTTTCATACATATACCCGGCCAGGGAAAAATCGCCAATGCATGCCGTAGTGTGAATCACAAGGAAAAATGAGACCGCATAAAATATCCATCCGGTGGTCATAAAAAGTGCTACAAGACCTGCAGCAGTGAGGACCACAAATGGCGTAAACGCGAGCCAGTAAAATTCTATCTCCGATACCACAAACTGATCGGCCACTGCTGCAACCGCGCCCTGGTCCCAAAGCATCCTCAGGCGGGTCTTTTTTGCACCAAGGATTTTGTACACAAGCAGGTGAAGTAACTCGTGGAGAATCAGCCCAACTGTAAACGTAAAAATGAGTCCCACGCCCAGACCTGCAAAGAAGAGAGTTGTGTTCCATCGCCCGATCCATACAAAAAGAATAAGCGCAATAAGGAGCATCGTCCCGTGCTTAAAGATTGCATTGATTGGATTCCGGTTTTTCAGATTATCCAGCAGAAACGGTACCATTTCATTGTGGTCAAGGTCCTGCAGCTTTTTGTATTTATCAGACTCTTCAAGTTCCTGAGGGGTCGGGTTTTTATTATTTGTATCAGTAGCCATTGTCAAATTCTATCAGCCTTCATCTTTTTCCGCAAGCTCCACCCACTCCATTGTCTTTTCTTCTATCTCTTCGGTGAGCTCGCCATAGCGTCGAGAGGTCTCCTGGAGTTCATCGCCCGACAAGCCGCCGCCGGCAAGTTGGCTTTCCAGTTCCTGCTGTTCTTTCTCAAGTTTCGCGATTTCTTTTTCCAGTTTTTTAAACCGCTTCTTCTCTTTGAATGTCAGCCCGGATTTTTTCTTTTCCGGGGATGACGGTTTACTTTTTTTTGATGACGAGGACGACGTTTTGGCACTTGCGGCATCGCGCGCCAATCGTTTTGCTTCGGCTTCCTGTGCCTCTTTAAGCTCTCGATATTCCTGGTAAGTTCCGTGATGATCATCAATCACGCCATTTCCCTCAAACACAAAATAGTGATCCACAAGCTTGTCCATGAAAAACCGATCATGAGAGACAAGGATTAGACAGCCGCCAAAATTAAGCAGAAACTCCTCGAGCTTTTGAAGCGTCATCAAATCAAGATCGTTGGTGGGCTCATCAAGTATCAGAAAGTTCGGATTTTTCACCAATACCAGCATAAGCGACAGGCGCCGGCGCTCACCTCCGCTCAGTTTCCGAACCGGCGTGTACTGCATTTTGGGTGGAAACATAAAGTGCTCCAGGAATTTGGATGCTGATACTTCGCTGCCGTCAGCCATGGTAATCACCGACGCTACCTCTTTGACAACTTCGATTACACGCAAGTCTTCATTAAAGCCGGTCTCCTGCTGTTTATAATAACCAAACTCGATCGTCTGCCCGGTCTTTACATCGCCGGAATCGGCCTCTTCCTCACCTGTTATTATCTTCAGAAACGTACTTTTCCCAACTCCGTTTTTCCCAATAATGCCTATCCGCTCCCCTTTTTTGAAGGAGTAGGTAAACCCGTCCAGAATGGTGAGGTCATCATATGATTTGTTGATATCCTCAAGCTCCAGCACATTCCCGCCAATGCGTTTTGATGAAATACTAAGGTTCAGCTCAGTATCGTCCGATCGCTGATTAACTTTTTCGGCCGTATCGTGAAATGCATCGATTCGGGATTTTGACTTGGATGTCCGGGCTTTTGGCTGGCGCCTCATCCACTCCAGCTCTTTTTTATAGAGCTGTCCCGCTTTATGCATCTCTGCGCGCTCCTGCTCTTCCCGCTCGGCTTTCTTTTGCAAATAGTAGCCATAATTACCCTTGTGGTGATAAAGATTGCCCGCATCCATCTCCAGGATATGATTACAAACGCGGTCCAGGAAATAGCGATCGTGAGTCACCATCAGCAGGGTGACATTACTTTTGGCCAGGTACTCCTCGAGCCATTCAATCATATCTAAATCAAGATGGTTGGTCGGCTCATCCAGAATAATCAGGTCGGGGCTGTTGATCAGCACAAATGCCAGCGCCACACGTTTCTTCTCTCCGCCGGACAGTGAGCTGATCAGCCGTTCGAGATCGTGAATTTCAAGTTTGCCAAGAATCTGCTGCATACGTTGCTCGAAATCCCACGCACCTGCGGCGTCCATTGCAGATGACGCCTTCATAAATGCATCCTGTGTTTTCTCGTTGAAATCAGCGGCCTGGGCATCAGTGGCCCGTTCATATTCCCGAACGATTTTTGTTATGTCAGAATCACCCTGAAGAATATATTCGTTGATAGTGAGAGCAGGGTTCAATTCCGGCTCCTGCTTTAGGTAGCCAATACGGACATCACTTTGCAGCATCACCTCTCCACTACTCTGGCTCTCCTCACCGGCTATAATTTTGAGCAGGGTTGATTTACCCGTGCCGTTCGGAGCAATCAGTGCGGTTTTATCTCCTTTCGACATGCCAAATGTAATATTTTCGAACAGTGTTCGCTCTCCGAAATGCTTGGAGAGATTTTCAACAGTGAGATAGGTCATGAACAATACAAATTGAACCTTTTAATGATGGTGTAAAATATTGAGTGCTTAAAATAGCAGGATTTTCGATGAACCCCTTACCTGTATTCAGAAATGTTTGATGCCCTTTAACTATATAATATCAATGGGCGGCGGCAGTTTTGAACCATGGGTTGCATCTGTCGAGAGTTACCGAGACAGATAAACAGGGGTCTCCAGGCCGATTTGGCAACTGAATTTATCAATCTGGCATAAGCTGCTTTACCCTGCCTGCAACACGCCGGGCACTCTCTACCGCGCCATCCATATAACCCGGATGACTGGTTGCTGTTTCTGCACCTGCAAGCAGAAAGTGATCCTCCAGATATGTCTCTTTAAAATAAGGATGTCCGTTATTTTGGTGCGGTATCACCTGGGAGGAGTAGTCGCAAAACGTATACGGCTCTTCTGCCCATACCAATTCATTGTATGTTAGATAACTATCTGCCTTATTACCATAAAACCGCCGCAGTTGATCCAGAACCAGCCTTTTTCTCTCTTCTTTTGATACCGCCCTATAGGCTCCGTTCATAAATCCTTTGAGGGCATACCTGCCCTCGCCCGAGTGATCGTACATTTCATTCACGGGTCCTACATTACTGAATATTGTTCCGCTCATACCAGGATCCTGCCAGAACGGATTGTCAAATGTAAGGGCAACTTTAATAGACTCTCCCATCCAGGTGTCTGTCTTTCCGGCAATACTGATTAGCTCCTGCGGCATTTGGGGTGAAAATTTTACAGAGTCGATCAAGAGGCGGGGTGGAAGCGTGCTGATAACAATGCCGGCTTCAAAATTTTGAGTCTCTGTTTCGACAACCAATCCATTTTCGACAGCTTTGATGGCGGTAACTATCTGGCCCAGTTGAATGTTTGTTTTATCCAGCCGACCGCTCAGGCCGCGGATTAACATGTCCGTTCCGCCTGCAATTCGATAGCTTGGCTGATCGTTCTGAGGAAGGTCGATGAGTTGCGGAGGAGACATAGACATCGCTTCATAGAAAGCCTGCGATCCCATTTTCTGCTCTTCAACCTCAATTTCCAGATCTTTAAGCAGCTCCATCAATTTGGTGTGATTTCGGCCCAGCCATGTAGCACCCATTTCAATCGAGGCCTCACCTTCTCTTCTGAGAGTATAAATTCGACCTCCCAAACGCTGACGGGCCTCCAGGATACATACATCAGCAGCAGTCTCTTTTTCAAGCAGGTAAGCAGTCATCAGCCCCGATAGTCCGCCCCCAATGATCAGAATGTCCGTTGATTTCATAAAAAATACCCAGAAATTAATAAATATCTTGAGTTCGGCATAAGAGTTTATTGACTAGTGTCCCCCCTTCGAAGTGGGACTTTTTGGGTTCAATTCCTTATATCGAACTGACGTTAAATTGAGCAAAAGCCTGAAGCTGTACTTTTATCACAGGATAACCTGCACATATCAGGTTATGAAAGTACAATGGGGAAGATGGCGTTCCGGCATATTAAGACACTGCCGGCGACTCGGAATAGGTAAAGTTTGGATCCCCAAATTTCTTAAGCGTACGGTAGTGCGAGGCGATCGCCTGAAAGAATGTGTCGTGGTGATTGTAGGGAATATTAAATTCCTTTGCGGTCTTTTCAACAATCGGACTAAGCGCGGGATAGTGAATGCTGCATATTTTGGGAAACAGATGATGTTCAATCTGAAAATTTAGGCCGCCCACAAACCAGCAGAGAGCTTTGTTATCACGGGCAAAGTTATTTGTAGTCACCATTTCATGTATAGCCCAATGCTCATCAATCATGTTCTCTTCATTAGGCAGCGGATGGTCGGTCTCCTCAACTACGTGAGCAAGTTGAAAGATGATGCCCAGAATAAGCCCCGCCGTCAGATGAAGCGTCACAAATCCGATCAACAGATGAACCCAGGTAATGTCAAGTAACAGCAGTGGCAACACCAGCATGTAACCATAGTAAATCACCTTGGTAACTATTAGTATAATCCACTCACTCACCGGATGATTCTTATTGTTATATGGCCCGATATTCGGTTTCAAAAAATTCTTGTAATCTTTGATGAAGACCCAGAAAAATGTGGCCAGGCTATACGCTAAGAAAGCCAGGATATGTTGAACCCGATGAACCATCTTGTGTTCTGAATGGGGAGACAAACGGATAAACTCTGCGACTTCAAGATCCTCGTCGTGTCCCTGAATATTAGTGTAGGTGTGATGGATAATGTTATGTGTGATCTTCCAGATGTATCCATTTGCTCCCAGGAGATCAAACGTAAACCCCAATGCTCTGTTTACATGCTTGTTTGACGAGTAGGCACCATGAAGCGCATCATGCGAAACAGAGAAACCGATACCTGCCATACCAATACCCATCAAAAATGTGAGAAACCACATAGTTCCGAGAGAAAGGGCACCTGACATAATAAGTGCATAAGAGCCGAAATAAAGCGTCAGCAGCAATATGGTCTTGACAACCATTTGGGCGTTGGCATTCTTGGAAAGCTTATTTTCTTCAAAATATTGCTCAACCCGGCTTTTCACAGTTTTACTGAATTCTCTGCTTATACTATTATTAAACGTAACTTTCTCAACGGTTGCCATAAATATGATTTTAACTTTTTAACATCTGTTCAATTACAGAGAAGCTGGAAGTGCACTTTACGTGATATGCTTTGAAAAATAGATGAATATCCCATCAAACCAATAAATATTTTAGATTTGCACCAATCGTTTCTTTGATAGGAGCACTATTTGCTTTAGATAGATTAGGCTTTTAAATGGAAAATGTGCGGCTTTCAGAGCGTTAATTTGCCAACTCTTCCATCACTTCTCCACAGTTCACATCAGCTGAAGTTTGATAGGGATTTCTGATCTCTTTGTCACGGCTGAGCCATTGATTATCACCGGTTGCAGCATTTTCACATTTCATGAGATAATACGGACCTCCCGTAGGGTCAAATGAATCGGCTATTCTGATCATTGATCTTGATATGTGCTCAAAATAAATTCGCATCTCCTCAGCGCTCTCAGTATCAATAAGCTTTTCTGATTCCGTCCGAATAATCCGGGCTATACCGAGCCATAAACCTTTATTTTCAGCTCTCAGCACATCCTCCATCACGCTGCTGGTATATGCCGACAGTTCTCCTGCAATATTAGCGGCAGACTGTAAATCAGATTCTGTGACGGCTTCTTTAAGTTCAAAATAGTGTTCCAACAGCAGCTCCATCTCCATTCGAAAGTTATATGGGATGTCGGATTCTTGCTGCTGAAATTGAGATTGCTGTTGATCAGTTTCATTACGGCTATCACCACTGCAAGCGGAAAGTAAAATAACAAAAAGCATCACCGCAAATAAATTAAGTGCCTTCATAACAAACCTCGTGTCCATTTGATGCTTGATACACCCATTTTCAAGCATGTTCTTTATGCCTGCATATTCAATGTAATTCATAATTAGCGCTTATTCCAGAGTATCGATTCCGTAAAATGATAGCCTTAAAAATCTTTGAGGTATTACTGATCTCTCAGGCAAAAAGAAAAAGCCGCCCCATTTCGGGAGCGGCTTTTCTATAAATCACATGAAAGATAATGAAATTAGACGTTAGGTCCGGCTTTCAGGATCTCTTCACTGCTTTCATCTTTGTACTTTTTGAAGTTATTGTTGAAGAGTCCGCCCAGCTTTTTAGCCTGTTCATCATATGCATTCTTGTCGCCCCAGGCATTTCGTGGGACAAGGATTTTTGAATCCACCCCTTCACAAGATTTCGGAATTTGGACACCGAAGACGTCATCTTTTACGGTATCCACATCTTTTAGTGAGCCGGAATGAATAGCATTAATGATGGATCGTGTGCTCTTCAGATCGATCCGCTTGCCGGTGCCGTAAGCTCCGCCGGTCAAGCCAGTGTTCACCAGCCAGGCATTTGCCCCGTGCTTTTTCATTTTTTCTGCAAGCATTTCAGCGTATCGGCTTGGCGGCCATACAAGAAACGCCGCACCGAAACAGGCGGAAAACGTTGCCTGTGGTTCAGTTACACCCACTTCTGTACCGGCCACTTTTGCGGTATATCCACTAATAAAGTGATACATCGCCTGCTCAGGCGTGAGTTTGCTTACCGGAGGCAAAACACCAAATGCATCGTAGGTCAGGAAGATAATATTGTCCGGATGTCCCGTTATGCATGGAATTTTGGCATTGTCAATATACTCAATCGGGTAGGATGCACGGGTATTTTGAGTAATACTGACGTCATCGTAGTCAACTTCACGGGTATTCTCATCATAAACCACGTTTTCGAGCACGGTTCCATATTTGATGGCGTTGTAAATTTCGGGTTCCGACTCTTCGGTCAGCCCGATCGCTTTTGCGTAACAGCCACCCTCAATGTTAAAGACTCCATCTTCACTCCAGCAGTGTTCATCATCACCTATCAGCTTACGGCTGCTATCGGCCGAAAGTGTGGTTTTTCCGGTACCTGATAATCCAAAGAAGAGGGCCGCATCTCCATCATCGCCTTCGTTAGCTGAACAGTGCATTGAAAGAACATCTTTCTGAGGCATCAGGTAATGCATCACAGTGAAAATACCTTTCTTCATTTCACCCGCATATTCAGTACCGAGAATCACCATTGAGTTTGTCTCGAAATTGACATCCACACTGGCATCGGATGTCATTCCTTCCGTATAGGTGTTTGCGGGGAATTTACCAGCATTGTACACAACAAAATCAGGATCGCCAAAATCTGCGAGTTCTTCTTTGGTCGGACGAATCAACATGTTTTGCATGAACAGTCCGTGGTACGGCCTTTCAGCTATAATCCGCACTTTAAGTCGGTATTCCGGATCCCACCCTGCAAATCCATCAATGACATAAAGCCGCTCGCATGTGTTCAGGTAGTCTGTTGCTCTTCGGTGATTTATCTTATAGGTATTTTTATCAAGAGGTATATTAATATCTCCCCACCAGATGTCTTCGCTTACATTATCGGTTTTAACCACCCGCTTGTCGGCAGGGCTGCGTCCGGTTCGTTTTCCGGATCTTACAATCAGTGCCCCGCTATCAGCTATTGCAGAGCCGGCATCATACTTGATGGCATCTTCATAAAATTTTCCTGGCGCCGGATTTCTGATGATTGTTTCTACGTGAATGTCATGTTGAGATAGGTTGAATGCTTGTTTTTTCATATCGCTCTGACTTTAGGTTTCGGTTGTTTAACCCATATATAAATATCGATTTTACATGAAGATTTGATTAAAAATGCCATCAAATAAACCTTGTTTTCCATTGATGGCTAATGCGTTACAGAAAATCGCTACCATGCGTGAAAAAACTTTAAATGGGTTTGGAAAAAATCAAAAGGATTGCCCAAAAGATGGGTATACTCTCTACCCAAAATGACGCAAAGTAACGTGATTGAATCATCATGGAGCGCCTGACCATTACAGCAGTTACTGCTGCTATCAAACCGAATATTACAAACGATGTGGAACTGACAGGATTTATTATTGCCTCAAGTACTACGCATGAGATCAACAGACCCATCCCTAACACTTTCGACTCCCTGACCCCGATAAGTTGGGGTAAGGTACCAAGCGTACTGTCATCATATCTGTAATCACGGATATCAAAAGGAAGAATCAATACCGCTACAAAAAGAAGCCGCTGAAGTGATTCAGCGCCAACATCCAGAACAGAAAGAGACTCTATCCCGTAATTCATCACCGGCAGAATTACCGTTACCCCCGCCCAAACAATGGCGATCACCGCTATTTTAATCCCATAAACGCTTCTGAGATTGCGCTTTCCCTCCGAAACCGGAACAGCATAGGCAATGGTTATAGCACCAAAAACTGCGGCCAACAGAATAACATCTATCGGCAGCCGGAATAGCATCAGGCACATAGCCAGAAAGGCGAGAACAGAAATAACGCCTATTCTCTTTAATAACGTACCCGACCGATCAGCTCCTGCCGTGAATACAAATACATATTTAGTAAAATTGTAGGAGACCACCGTAGAGCTAAAAATGAATCCGAGTAGAAATGGGTCAGCTGAAATCCCTAATTCATATACCGTGACCAGGGCTAGTGCCGTAACAGCCAGTGCCACGTGAAGGCTTGATTTTATGTAGATGTCCGCTAGTTTCATAAAACAAAAAGTACAATTTGTAATTGAAACTGTTACACAGACTCTTTCTAAAAAAGAGCGAAGTTGCCCTGTTACATTACCCGATAATCAGCAACTTCGGATTTGTTTGGATTTTACTCTAAAACAGCCTTTATTTTAATACAAGCACTAAATAGCTGTGTAACTACACATCAAAATAGCCTAAACATGACACATACACTTAAAATTCTTTCAGCTACCGCCTTTCTTTTGTTTTCATTAATGGGATCTGCTTCAGCCCAGCAAAATCTTTCCGAAACGTTTAAAAAGCACTTCAATGAAACCGTCCAGAACGTAAAAGCCTCAGATAATCCTGCTGAACAACGACAATTGCTAAACACATCCTTCGATAAAATGTTACGTGCTGTTGATCGTATTGACGAATCCGAAAATCTTACAGAAGAAGAACGGGAGCAACTTGCCTTATTTAAAGATCAAATTGACGAGAAAAAGAGCGAATTGAACGGGCTCGACGGATTTGATGAAGTTCAGGATGATGAACTCATCGATTTTTCCGACTATTCACAGCAAGAAATTGAGCAGGCAAACAAAACACTCACGATCAGTTTGACATCGGCACTTTTGATCGTTCTTATCTTGCTTCTGCTGTAAATTACCACCTATTGAACTCAGACAAACTGTGGTAACACACCCCCGGCTTATGCCCGATTTTGAATGAATCCCCTATTAAATAAAGCCTTCTTTTGTGCCGTTGTACTTTTACTCGGAGGATGCAGCAGCCGGTCACTGCTGCATCATTCAGCAACCGGGCAACAGTCCGGCACGGATTACAGGATGATTTTTTATATACACGGTGACGGCGACTATCTCTACCACACGTCAGAAGGAACCCCCATCCAAGCCGATAACCATGCGATGGACAAGGCATTAAATGTAGCCCGGGATGCAGTATCAGGCGATGTTTATATCTTCCACCGGCGTGAGAAACGCTCTTTTCTTGGACTCTTCCCCAGAAATAAGAGCCGTATGTATCAGTTTACCGGCGGAGAAAAAGTGAGGGAGATTTCATACCGCGGGGATAACGATGCTTCAGGTTTTATGGAGGAGGAATCAGAGCTTTTCAGTGATTACTCGGAAAATTTGCAAGATGAACAATCGCCGGTAATATTTCTCTATTTCGGACATGAAATTCCACAGCAACCCGAAAAAGGATACCATCTATCATACAATAACCGGGAATTCAGCACTGAAATTTTTACTGAAGAGATTCGCACATTTTTGCCTGCCGGAAAGAAACGGTTCAATCTTGTTGCTCTATCTACATGCAGCAACGGCACGCCGGAAATGGCGTCACAGCTAAAGCCCATTGCCCGAACGCTGATTGCCTCGCCTCAAAACCTGCACCTTTCTCATCTTGATGTGCGTGCACTGGGTCTTTTAGAAGATAGTCCGCGTTCAGATTCTGCCTCGGTTTCCATAGCTGATTCAATAGCAAAGGACTCGTTTAACCGACTGTCAGAAGAGGTTCGCACGGCGGTTACTATTTCTGTATATCAGCTGGATGAACTCACGACAGATCTTGAGATCTTGCTTGACAGTACAGAGATTTATGGAAGGAAAAACCGTCTGAACCACGGCCGTGATAATATCGATTGTGCCGATGAGCTGAAATTATCCGGCCTTGCGATTCACAGAGGAGTTAATTCGTTCTACCAGCCTGCTCAGTTTGGATCTCATCAATCCAAAAACACCCATTCCGGCTGGGGTTGCAAACCTACTCTTTCAGAGTAATTGGCAATAAATCAGTTATGCGTATTGTAAACGGTCACATTCTCTCCGTCGAAAAGTACGGTTTGCCACTCGTTCTCAACGTCGAGGTCCATTCCCGGTGAGTTAGGCGGCATGCCGGGGGCAGATATTCCGATAACATCAGGTCGCTCGGCAAGCAATCGCCGAATATCCTCGATCGGCACGTGGCCTTCAACAACGTAGCCATCAACAAGTGCAGTGTGGCAGGACTGCAGCTGACCGGGCACGCCCTGCTCGTCTTTAATTTCATATAAGTTATCTACCGTTTCAATCGTTACTTCCCACCCTTCATCTTCGAGATAGTAAGCCCATTCTGAACAGCATTCGCACCCTTCATTACGGTACATAACGAGGCTCATATCGCCTTCATAGCGTTCGCCGGAATCTTCAGCCACAACAGGCTCATAAAAAGTGGGTGGTTCAGAGTCAGCTGTTACAGTGTCGGTTTCTGACTCGGGCGATTGAAACATAAATGCCCAGAAAGCAACGCTTGCGGCAATAAGTATTCCTGCAAGCACATAAAATTTATTATTACTCATAATGTGTTTTTCAGTGATTAATTCAGACGCTAATAATATAGTCTATTTATGAAGCCTCTATGTGTTTTAAAATGTAACAACTCTTCAGGCCGATTATTGTGTAGATTCGTTAAATTACTGAGACAAACCAGCTCCGCTTCGGGGCGGCATCAGTTGAATAAGTCTTCATCGGGTGAATTCGCTTCATCCGATGAATTGCCTGACTCAGAAAATATCCACCAACCAATTTTAGGTTCTACCGGAAACCTTGAGGGTTGATGTGAGTAATTTATAGATGATTAATCTTCAATCATGATAAAAATTTTCATAGTTAAATCTCATTGCTTCTACAGATCCTTCACTGTGCCCTCAAAAACTAGGGCGCCGTTCAGTATGACAAACTCAGTTGTTAGTGTAGGGGCGGCGTGGTTACGAAACAGATTTTCTTTACTGCTATGTACTCACGCCACCCTATTACTCAGTAGTATCGGTGTCATTCTGCCTGCCCCTTGGGGGAATTAAACGGTGCCCGTGTTTTTCGGGTCCCGATTTATTTCGGGGCCGTTTGATGAAGAATCTGTAAAAGCAAGACGTTTTATGCTATCAAACGAAATTACTAACTGCTTTTACCAACTGGAAAACTCACCTGGATTGTAGAGACTGCAATGAAAGCTATTTTTAAAGTATTGTTCTATTTACCCACAAGATTGCCCTTATAACCCAATTTTATAGGGTATTGACCTAATACAACTCATTCGATAACGGGAAGTCAGAGGATGAGACTATTTCCTTATTCCAATAGTTGACAAGCATTGACGTAACAAAAGCATAGTATCCAAAAAAAGAAAGGGAAGATTGAATGAACAACCTTCCCTTCTTTCACTTTACTTCTATCTGAAGCGACTTACTTGAACGTCAGCACCGTTCTGAAACGGGCTTTGTTGTTGATCATATGATCGTATGCCTCATTTACTTTTTCGAGCGGATAGGTCTCAATCATCGGCGTGGTGCCGGTCATCGCGCTGAAATCGAGCGTATCTTCGGAATCTTTCGCTGTACCACTCGGCCAGCCAGATACTTTCTTTCGCCCCATAATGAGTGTAAATGGTGACACTTCAAATGTTTCACCTGTAGCTGCAAGAACCAGAAGGTTCCCTTCGAGACCGAGTCCGTGGGCGATATCACCGATGATATCTGTGTTCGGAGCGGTTGCGACAATCACCCGGGCTCCCCCCATTTTCTGGAGTTCTTCAGCCGCGTTCTGTTTCTTCGCGTTGATAAAGTGATGGGCCCCCAAATCTTTTGCAAGCTTCTCTTTGTCATCGCTTGTGGAGATAGCTACCGTTTTGAATCCCATTTTCGCTGCATACTGCACGGCCAGGTGACCCAGTCCGCCGATGCCCTGCACCGCAACTAAATCGCCCGGCTTGGCATCTGTATTCCTCAGCGAGTTAAACGTGGTGATACCCGCACATAGCAGCGGAGCAGCCTCTTCTGAAGAAAGTTCATCCGGCACTTTGGCAATCGCCTCCTGTGGTGCGGTCATATATTCTGCATATCCGCCATCATAGCTGATTCCCGCAATCTTGGCGTTTTCACAGTTGATAAAATCACCGCGCCGGCATGGGTCGCACGTAAAGCAATGGCCGCCATGCCAGCCAACACCTACCCGCATGCCTTCTTTCCATTGAGATGCATCCTTTCCGGTTTTTTCAACGATACCAACTACTTCGTGGCCCGGAACACGCGGGTATTCAATCCCCGGAAACAATCCGTCTTTCACCATGGCGTCGCTGTGGCAAATCCCGCACGCCTCCACTTTGATTAAGACTTCGTCTGATGCCGGTTCCGGCTTTGGCATATCAACCAGTTCAAAGTCATTACCCGCTTCTTTAATTTGAGCTGCTTTCATGGATCTCCTTGTCATTTTTTCTTAGTTCAGTTACATAAGAAAACTAATCAACCCGCAGTATGATTCCGTGTTACTTCACCAGCATCATCTTTTGAGTTTTCACAAAGGAGCCCGCCTGAATCCGGTAGAAGTAGACGCCGCTGGTTAAAGCTGACGCATCAAATGTTACCGAATGAAATCCGGCGGTAAGGATTTCATCTACAAGCAACGCCACACGGCGACCAAGCAGGTCAAAAACTTCCAAACGAACATCCTGAGCCTCAGGCAGGTCGAAATTTATATTCGTTGATGGATTAAATGGGTTTGGATAGTTGTTATGCAGTTTGAAGTTCTGAGGCGTGTTAAAAGAGACCTCATCCCCGATAGAGGTTACCACATCTGCAGTAGTAGAGAGTGGTACAAACCCAAGGTTGTTAGCTGAGTGTATCTCATCGATTTGTTCATCACGGTCAAGCATGGCGTATAATCTTGGTTGGGGTACTGTTTCTGGCATAATGAACTGACCGCTCACGGTCTGGCTTCCCCGGATGGGCATCAATGCATCAGTTTGCAATTTATCTGATCCATCCAGAAATTCGATGGGATTACCAATATCCGGATGACCAAGATACAGGTGAACATCTACCTGATCTATCAGCTCTACAAGGCTAAAATTATGTACTTCCACATCTACCGTTACGGTATCGCCGGGATTCGGCCGGATTGGCAGATAGGATATCGATTTACTTAGTTCCACAAGATCTTCATCAAATTCTACCTCACCTCCAGTTGACTGAAGTTCCGACTTCTCCTGCAGATGACGCCAGGGAAGTTTTAAAGCGGGGTCAGGACTATTGCCATACCTCTGATCCCAAAAACTTTCCGGACCGCCGATTACCTGTCGATCGAGCCTTACGCCAAAATCAATGACCAGTGGGCCACTTTCATGCCAATAGGCGTATGGATAAACGATATACTGTGCTGTAGGAAACTGAGAGTTTATAGAACCGAGGTCCACGTCAATTTTTAACTGTTCGCCCACGGCCATTCGGTTTGTTTGCAACTCTTTGGTGCTGTAACTGCCACCCAGGCCAATACCCAGTGCATCGATACCCACCGACCCGCTGATGGATATATTTGACTCAGTAAAATCTTCTTCCTCTATGAAATCACCGAATTCAAGCGACCAGGTTGAACTGGAATTACCATCAATACTGAAATTCGGATCTTCATCCCGCAACCCTTTGAGCAAAATATCGATACCTGAATTCGGATCCTGAAGCAGATCGTCATTTCTTGGATAGCTCAGAAGATTCGATTCTTCCGTAAATGAGCGGTATTGGTAAGCAAAGAAACTGTCTGAGGATAGCCATGTGTTTCCAGTACCAGTTGGGATCACCGCGAGAACCGTTCCTAATAACTCGCCACTATCATACACGTCATATTCCCACAGATCGTAGGAGCTCACAGCCGCATAAACCTGATCGGTTTCCCGCGCGGTTCTACTTTGTGTGAATATTTCAGTTTCTGCTTTTAAACTTGAGTGGCCGAACCGCTCGCCGTATTTGGCAGTCATTCCAAAGGAGATCACATTGGCAATTCCGCCCCCGACCGAAGCCTCTACAGTCCAGTCGCTCTCTACAGATGTTGCGATGGATCTCTCGCCGGACTCCACGGAAGTAAATGTAACTTCAAACCCACAGTTATTTGAAGTGAAGCAACTGTTCACATCCAGCACCTCATCGCCAAAAACATCAAAATGGGTTGGCGGGGCTTTCAGGATGATCCATGGCTGGCTGATATCCGTGAGCTGGTAGCGGCGTGGATTTTCATACCGGATTCTGGATCGGGTGAAGTCACCTCCTGCAAGGGCGAAAGATCTTGCTCTTGGTGAGAAATCGTTGGTCACTTCAACAGACTCAAAAGTCTCTGTGATAAGATTCGTTAAATTCGCTTGATTTTGCGACTCTATTCCAAAAGCTTTTAAAAAGAAGCTGTATGAACTTCCCTGGCTCATATTTTCCGGATTTCCGCTGGCTATACCAATGAATTCTGTCGTAAATCCACCCTGGCGTGTTCGTATCAGGTCACGACGCTGGTTGAGGTCGGATACGGATATGTATCGAGATGAATAGGATGCAGTCCCCGGAGATACCGACAGGCCAAGCTGCTGATTGATGGTTATGGCTACCTGGCGATCCGGGGTGCTGCCTCCGTTTTCGCCATCTTCTGTAATATCAGTTGTAATCTCAGGTCGCTCCGGTGCTTCCAGAATCAATGCCTGTCCTCCGCTGGCGACGATGATATTATCCTGACCTGTTCCTTCCAGGTCTCCAGTGGCCATTGAAAAAGCCGCCATTTCGTTAACAATACTTACGTCTGTATCAAAACCCGGCCAAACCACTAATGAATCATCCGCAAGATCCAGAATCCTTACAAAGAGGTTGTCAATATTATCCTGACCGGAAGCCGCCGATTGCCAGATATTAAATCCTACTGCAATCTCATCAATCACATTGCCGGTGAAGTCTCCTTTCACATTTGCAATATTTATTCCTTCTTCAAAACGTACGCTACCGGTATACACTTCTTTAGTCTCGCGCATATTTAGAGATAACAAACCTCCATTTGGTACAGCATTGATCACAGATGTTTTAATAACAACGGTGCCGCCATCCGAATTTTCAGCTGCATAGGAGAAAATGATCTCCCTGCTATTTTCTTCGGTCAGTTTTCCGGCCGTCACATCAAACGCGCTATACCCATTTGGAAAGGAACCTGCATCATAAGTTGCCATCTTCTCTAAACCAAGCTGATCCGTTATGCTGAATACATCGATGATATAGTTGGTCTGATTTCTGTATGCCAGAATAACTTCAGATTTCCCATCCCGTGTCAGGTCTTCTGCATACATACGGAACAGCCCTCCTTCATAATTCTCTGCAGCAATTACAATATTGTAGTCGGTAATATTTATATCAAAGTTATCGACATTATCGCCCGTCTGGCGAACAGGGTCCAGATCATTCACAACAAAATAGATAACCCCATCCCCTGCATATGCACCTATAAACGTTTCAAAGTCATCACCGTTAAAGTCTCCTGTCACTATATCCACCGGGCTTCGGTGAAACTCATTGAAATCAAAATCCGGTTCAACCCCGGCTGTATTATATTGATGTACCCGGCCGCCTTGGTTTTCATGCTCCTGGAAGATCAACTGATTTTCTACCTGTGGTTTTTTGTTCGAATAGAATATCTGAGCAAAAAGCCCTCGTGTGGTTTCACCGGTACCCTCATCATAGACATCCTCCTGATAGAAAAGAACCATTTCATCAGTACGCAGGTAGTCTTCAAGTCCGTCCAGCGGATGATCATCCGAAGAATCTTGTTGAGCTGAAAGCGGAATTGTTGTCAGGAATAACAAAATAAATGCTGTAGCTATTGATTTCATTTTAGTATAGGCCTTAGAATTTAAATTAGATTTGAAACGGCAAAAGCTGTTTTGTTTTAAGCAATACTGGATAGGCACTACAACCTTTATTAATCCAGCTAGTCATTACTTTTGAACGGTACTAAAAAATGACGCTTTAGGGTTATCACATATGTGACCAATGTTTTAGATCACGTGACTTTTCGCGTGCTTTATAGGCTTAAAGCCCATTTTTCTCACAACACGCTTAATGACAGAAATAAAAATTCAGACCTGGTCTTCCACGCTGCATATCTTTTATATATGGATAAACCACCGGATGAAAACTCAACCGGCAGTTTCCCAAATGAACAGCGGGCCCGGTACCTCAACCAAGCATACCTTTACCCGCCTATCTCTTGATTTTTTTCCATCAGCTAACTAACTCGGCAAAAGTCCCATCCTGCGCCATCAACTCCGCTAAATGAAAAGATTTCGGATTTTTCACTTTTCACCTTTCACCTTTCACCTTTCAC
>CAZVEP010000069.1:9515-19368 GCA_964625635.1 uncultured Rhodohalobacter sp. | reverse complement strand
AATTCAATCCTGAATATCTTTTGGACCAATCAACCATTTGAATGTAGTATTGAGCTCGGAGACATTTTCCCATTTAGAAGCCGAAGAGTAAAAACAGGCGATGTTAGCAGTGGTAATTTTTTGATGCCTTGTATTACCGGAAGACAACTTTGCAACCGCTTGCTCAATTGTTGGATTATGCCCTGCCACAAGCACAGTGTCCGATTCTTGAGGCGCTCTTGTGATAGCATCTATATAAGCTTCAACACCATCGTAGTAGAGTGCTTCATCAAAATCAATAGCCGGAACATCTCCTTCAATAGCTTTTGACAGCAACTCAATGGTTTCTTTTGCTCTTTTAGCCGGCGAACAAACAATATAGCCGGGGACAAGATCAAGACCGGTCAGGTAGCGTCCCATGGCAGGCGCATCTCGACGGCCTCTTTTGTTTAAAGGCCTATCAAAATCTCTGAGTGAGGAGTCCTCCCAGGAAGACTTGGCGTGACGCATGATAAGAATCGTTTTTTCGTGTTTCATACTGTTTCGACTAATTTAAATTCGAGTAATCCGGTTTTTGGGCATTTCTTAAAAGATCAAACTCTAAATACTGCTTTTGGCAGATAAAATGCGAGTGCGATACCACGGACGGCCATAAACAGTACCATCGCCAGCCATAATCCATGTATCCCAAACATCACGGTTCCAAGGTAGTAAACAGGTAAAAAGAATAGAAACGTTGATACAAGCATCGTATTTCTCATCGGAGCAGTTGCCGTTGCTCCAATAAAAACACCATCAAGTATATAGCAAATACTTGAAACCAAAGGTGCCAGAACAGTCCAGATTACCACACTCAGTGCAAGATCTATCACATTTTGTTTATCAGTAAATATTGCAAGAATGGCCTCATCAAATAAACCGTAAATAAGCGACCCTGTTAACCCTATGGAGAGTCCCCAGGCTAAATTATAGTAAACTGCTTTTTTGAGCATAGGTAAATCATCAGCTCCCTTAAAACGCCCGATCATACTTTCAGCAGCATAGGCAAATCCGTCTATTCCATAAGATGCTACCATCCAAAGCTGTAGAAGAATTGTATTAGCGGCGAGTATCATATCTCCCTGCTCGGCTGATTTGGCAGTAAAAAACGAGAATGTAAATATCAGGCAGAGAGTCCGGATAAAAATGTCGCGATTTACCGAGAAAAACTGCTTGATTTCCGAGGTATTAATAAGATCATCCATCACAAAATGAGCGAAATAACGGCTGTATCTAAACAAGAAAAGTCCGATAGCAATTGCCAGGGCAAGGTACGTTGAGATCAGGGTACCGTACGCTACTCCATCAACGTGCATATCCAGTCCATAAATGAACCATACATTCAAAACGATATTCAGCAGATTGAGTGCTATCGTAACAATCATCGGGTACTTTGCATTTTGCATTCCCAGGAACCACCCGTTCAAGCCATATAGTGCAAGCACAGCAGGCGCTGTATAGATTCTGATATCAAAATACACTAGTGTAAAACGCTCGACTTCAGCTCCGCTTTCAATGATCCAAAAGCTAAGATCGCCGATTGGATTTTTTAGTAACAGAATCAAAATACCAATCAGGAGTGCCACTAGCTGTACCCGTGCAAGCATCATCATGATACCCCGCCGATCTCTGCGCCCATATTCCTGGGCTGTGAGGCCGGTGGTGCCCATTCTCAGGAATCCAAATCCCCAAAACAGAAAATTAAAAATCATACCTCCGACAGCGAGAGCTCCTAAGTAATAGATCTCATCAAGGTGCCCTACCAATGCCGTATCAACAACCCCCAGCAACGGCACGGAAAGGTTGCTGATGACATTCGGAATAGCGAGATTCAGAATTTTTCTATTCACGCTGACCAATAGATTTATTTTTTATAAATAGCGTAATAAGAATTAGATATGTAATAGAGGTATGTATTTTTAATTCCTGATAGTAATTTAGAAAACGACGAGCCGCATTTAATTGATTTGAATGGAAAGCGGAATTGGTTTGGAATGACTAAATCAAAGAATGATCATTGAAAATACCGCTAATTATCAATCCCCAGAAAACCAGTCTTCCACGAATAAAAACTGCGACATCAAAACTAATAAAATTAACATCATTAAAAATTCGTTTCGGGGAAAAGAACCATATTGTGCCTTATATCTCTTTTATTGCTGATATGTCACTAATAAACTAATCACATAACAAACCAAGAAATTGAACCAATGGAGCTGAGTTACTGGGAAAGCCGATGGAATAATGACAAAACAGGTTTTCACATGCAAGAGGGATATGAAAGCCTCAGGGCACACTGGCCTTCGCTGAACCTTCCTCCGGAACCAAATGTACTGGTTCCGCTGTGTGGCAAGTCGTTGGATATGCTTTATCTAAAGGATCAGGGGGCGAACGTTACGGGTATCGAAATTTCAGAAAAAGCTATTAAATCATTTTTTATTGAAAACGGGTTGGAATTTGAAATCAGCCATTATTCAGATTTCACTATTTATACTTCTGGCAACATACACCTATGGCAGGGAGATTTTATGAAGTTTCCTAAATCCAAAGCTAATTTTCACCTTATCTATGACAAAGCTGCGCTGGTTGCACTTCCACCGGAAAAGAGGGCATCTTATGCGAGTAAACTACTTGAACTAACCCATTCTGATACACTGATTCTTCTTCATCATTTTATATATCCACAAGACGAAATGACGGGGCCGCCGTTTAGTGTCGACACAAGCGAAGTAAATAAGCATTTCTCCAGCCATTTTTCATCAAATCTGCTCGAAGAAAACCAAATACCCTCTAAACAATTTGTGCCATTTCGAAGACGGGGGCTTAGAAGCCCTATTACAGAGCGTTTGCTTTTGCTGGAACCGCGTTAATTTGTTCTTTAGGTAACAATCTGTCCTGATCTTACTTCTTTTTTGCCTCTTCTCGCTCAGAAAGTTGCATGTAAGGCTACCTGCATTTATTTTCCTTTTTATTTTCATAACCTGCGTAACACGTAACTAACTATCTCATGGACATAGATAAGCGTAACCAGCTGTTAACGATACTACTAGGCGTCATCATTATTGGTATGAGCTATTATTTGTATATATCTATAGTAGGACCATACCAGGCCGTTCTTGATGAACGTGAAATGGTTGAGCGCGAACGTCATCGTATGGAGGTTGTACGAGATGCTATTGTTCAATACAACCGGCGTAAGGGAAATTACCCGCCCACTGAAGGTGGATTGGATAGTCTCGTTGCTTTCCTGAAAACAGATTCCCTTATGGTAGCGAGAGGAGAAGATCTTTTCGAATTCCAGCCTCCATCATCCTATAATCCCGACTCCGTTATCTATTCTCCACGTCCTCCACATAACAGATTTGAGTATACGCTGAATGATACACTTCGTCCACAGCTCTATCTGCTTGAAAATCCGGGAAGTGAAGACCAGATCGGGTCTCTTGAAAGGACGACAATGCTAAATGCTCCTAACTGGAATTAATAATGACCGAAGAGGATGTTTGTCTGGGGGTTTGTTATTCTGAGAACCAGATCTACTATTCAGTAAACGACCAAAACAGCCCATCCTCATCAAAACATATTGGTGCATTTGATTTTAATTTCAATGTGAAGGATGCGATCGTCCATGGACAAGACGAGGCATTCTCAGGTATTAAGCGCTCAATAGCCGACCTTAAAACCAAGTTCAGCTTTACATCTGTGCGAATACTCTCTCCGGCGGATGAAGAATGCTGGACAGTTCTTCCACGATATGTTTACGAAAACGCGGACGAACGGGAAGCGCACATCAGGATTCTGGCTCAATCTGTTGACAGAAAAAATCTTCACATCACATCGTACCATCTCAGCAATGTTGATCATAAGCTATTGCTTATAAGGAACTCCAATTTAATGCTCGGATTTAAGAAGCTCTTGGGGGATGTGCCCCACACTGAGTACATTTCCGAATTCGAGGTTGGGAACGACTGGCAGTCACACACCAATATCAACGGCTCATTTCTGACAATTCACTGCAGCAGTCAATACATATCAATCAGCTCTTTTTTGTTAGGTAAACTGCGTGGGGCTACCGTTATTTCTTTCGAAGATATCAACGACCTTCCCTACTACTGGAAACTATTTGCGAATGAGAATTCATGGATGAGCGGTATACATGAACAGATTTATTTCTATGGATATAAGGCTGATAGCGTACAGAAGATTTTATCACCCTATTGGGATCGCTCTGGTGAGCAGATTATCATGAATACGCTTGATAAGATGCAGATTTCAGCGCCTGAGGAGACCTACGGTTTTCCTCTCGAACGAGCGTTTCCGGCAATATTATTAAGTATGAACCTCGATCATCAACCCGCACAGGAACTCCATGAGAATCATAACGGGAACTCTTAAAGGACGCAGGATACCGGCTCCAAAAACCGATTTGTTACGTCCCACGGCCGACCGTACAAAAGAAGGTATTTTCTCTGTAATTGCGGCGCGCAGGTATTTCGAATCAACTACGGTTCTTGATCTGTTCGCCGGCAGCGGAAACCTTGGGTTCGAGGCATTATCACGAGGTTCAGAAAGCGTATTGTTTGTAGATAAAGAGCCTGAACATATCAGGCACATAGAAAAGGTTGCAGAAAAATTTGGTGTGGAGAGCCAAATTTTCACCCGGATTATGGCTGTAGAGGAATACCTTGAAAATCCCGGACAGTCGTTTGATTTTGTTTTTGCTGATCCGCCCTACGACTATTTTTTCATGACAGGAATAATTGACCTCGTACTTGAACGGGACGTGCTGAATGAGGACGGATGGTTCATTCTTGAACACGATAAACGTCACGATTTCGCCGAACACCCAAAATGCGTTTATACCAGGCCCTACGGTCGAACGATTGTTTCTATTTTCAAAAATGAACCCAGTGACTTCTAATTCACACTGCTATGACCGCATCAAAAAAGATTGCCATATATCCCGGTTCATTTGACCCTTTTACTAACGGTCATATTGATCTAGTGGAGCGGGCTACAAGGATTTTTGACCTTGTGATCGTCACAATTGCGGTGAATAGTAAAAAAGAAACGCTCTTTACCGGGTCAGAACGTGAGGATCTCATAAGGGAAGCCATCGATACAAAACCGTGGAGTGACAAAGTTCAGGTAGAACAATTTACAGGGCTTCTTGTAGATTTTGCAGAAGAAAAAAATGCTACTGTCCTGTTGCGCGGTGTTCGTCAGATCTCAGATTTCGAGTATGAATTTCAAATGGCTTTGACCAATCGGAGACTTTCGCCAAATCTTGACACACTCTTTTTGATGCCGGATGAAAATCACGCCATAACGTCCTCATCTATCGTAAAGGAAATAGCCCTGTGGGATGGCGATATCTCCAGTTTTGTACCGCACAATATTCACAAAGCTATTCTAAAGAAAATGAATTGACAATTGGATCTACTTGATTGTACTCTGATTTCATTCATCATTTGTGCCAGGTTAGGATAACAATCTCACGTTATTAGTTTCCCTTACTTTAGCATAAATTTGGTATTATTCAGTTGTATTGAAAACGGCATTCCAGCTTTAAAAACGACATTCCATGATATCAAACCGCGCAAAAAACCTATCGGAATCACAAACGTTAAAAATTTCAGGCCGTGCAAAACAATTGGCCCGCGAAGGCGTGTCCGTTGTATCGCTCAGTGCAGGTGAGCCTGATTTTAAAACACCCGCTCATATTTGCAACGCTGCTATTGAAGCAATCACTGACGGATTTCACGGATACACGATGAATACCGGAATGCCTGAACTCAGAGAGGCAGTAGCTAAAAAGCTGAAGCGTGACAACGATCTCACGTATGATGCCGATCAGATTGTTCTCTCGAACGGCGCAAAACAATCCATAGGGTTCTCATTACTGGCAACTATTAATCCCGGCGATGAGGTGTTGATACCTGCACCTTACTGGGTATCATATCCTGAAATGGTGAAAATGGCGCAGGGTATTCCAAAACCGGTTCGAACGTCATTTGCCGATCAGTTTAAGATGACCTCTGAGCAACTTCGTGAGCACATTACCCCAAAAACCAAGGCACTTATCCTGTGCTCACCCTCCAACCCTACGGGCACTTGCTATACACTAAAGGAACTGAAGGATATAGCAGAGGTTCTTAAGGATTATCCCGAAATTCTGATATTCTCAGATGAAATCTATGAATTCATAGTCTTCAACGGCGAGCATGTCAGTATTCTGAATGCAGCTCCTGAATTAAAAGACAGAACTGTGTTGATTAATGGGTTTTCGAAAGGTTTTGCAATGACGGGCTGGAGGCTTGGATATGCTGCCGGACCAAAACCAATTATTGATGCCCTGGCTAAAATTCAAAGTCAGGAGACATCAGCACCCTCTTCTATTTCACAAAAAGCCGGTCTCGCCGCCTATACCGGAACCATGGCGCCGGTGGCACGCATGCGTGATGCATTTCGTGATCGTCGAGATTACATGGTAAAAGCCCTCAATGAAATCCAGGGGGTAGATTGTTTTACCCCATCAGGAGCCTTTTACCTGTTTCCTGACATCCGCGTATTTCTTGGCCGTTCAACACCTGATGGAACGGAAATAAAAACATCTACCGATTTGTGTCTCTATCTCCTCGAAGAACACGGCGTTGCAGCCGTACCGGGAGATGCGTTCGGTGAACCAGGGGGCCTCAGAATAAGCTATGCTTCATCAATGGAACAATTAAAAGAAGCCATTGAGCGTTTAAAGAACGGTTTTGATGCATTAAATTAACCCGCCATTTTGTGCCCTGCAGATACTTTGGCACATTTTATGCTGTTTAATGAGTGATTATAATTTTCAGCAAGTTTCAACACTAAACATTTTTATTTATGCCTACATACGAATACAAAAGAGAAGACGGTACAGTCTTTGAAGTTCTTCAATCAATGTCTGACGAACCCTTAAAAGTTTGTCCAACAACCGGCCAGCCTGTCAAACGCATGATAAGCGGCGGTACCGGTCTATTGTTCAAAGGATCAGGTTTTTACGTAACCGATTACAAAAATGGAAATAAAAAGGGCAAAAACAGCGTAAAGGAAAATTCTAAAGACGCCAGCAAACCTACGTCCGCTGATACGTCTGAATCAAAGTCCTCATCAACAAGCTCTAAAGATTCTTCTTCAGGTTCCAAAAAAGAAACAGACTAAACTAAATGTCTAAAGAACGATCACGTCGGTACCAGCAGGCATCAGAACAGTTTGTATTGCTTTGGGGGGAGATGGCTTCTGCCTGGGGCATCAATAAGACGATGGCTCAGATTCATGCTTTATTATATGCTGAAAATGAACCGCTTGATACGGATACCATAATGGAACAGCTCCATATCAGCCGCGGAAATGCCAACATGAATTTACGGAATCTGGTACAGTGGCAGCTTGTCAATAAGGTACATTTTACGGGTAAAAGAAAAGATTATTACACAGCTGAAAAAGATGTCTGGAACATTGTTGCCGTATTAATTGACGAGAGGCAACAGCGGGAGATAGCTCCTATTCAGCAAAATCTTGTAGAATGTGTCGAACTGCTAAATGATGACGATGACCTCACTGAAGAAGAAGCGGAATTTAAGGAGCGAATTGAAAATTTTATCGAATTTCTCGAAATGTTCGACCGCTTCACAAAAGCAATGCTGCCTTATATCAACAAAAAGAATCTTAAATTTTTGAAGAAGTTGGTAAAACTGGCAGAGGCCCATCAATCTCTTAAAGGAGAAGCAGATTCAGTATCCGCTAAAAATAAATAATATGAAAAAAAGTGGCCGGGAAATAGGAAATGAGGGAGAAGAGCTGGCAGCTGCTTATCTCGAATCTAAAGGCTGGCTGATTCTCGATCGTAACTATTACTTCGAAAAGGCTGAGGTCGACATCGTGGCCTACGACCACAGGCATATTATCTTTATTGAAGTTAAAAGACGTTCAGATACATACTTTGGGCGACCTGAGGAGTTTGTTACACCCAAAAAAGAAACACTCGTTAAAAAAGCCGCTGAGGCTTGGGTATACGAACGGAAAATGGAGACTGCATTAGTACGATTTGATGTAATAGCTATTGTACAAAAGGATAAAGAAGCACCGGATATTACCCACTTTGAAGATGCTTTTCGGTAATTCAATCAATGGACATGAATTCAACTCCCGAACAACTACTGAGAACGACACTGTCGATGGTGGTCTTCTTTTTTTTACTGCTGATCATTACTCCCCTTGTCTTCTTACTCCTTCTGATTTCGTTCGGGAAACTGACTAATTTTGTCGTGGAGAGAATTGCCCCCATACTTGCGTATCCGGTCTTGTTCATCCTGGGTATTGATTTTTCCATTAAAGAACATGTAAAGCCACTCCCGGTTCCTGCCGTTTATATATCTAACCATAGCTCTACCCTCGACCTGTTCACAATACTCGCCCTTGGATTACCACGAGTCCGTTTTATCGCAAAATGGGAGCTTCAGTATAATCCGCTTTTCTTTATTCTTGGCCGGCTCACGGGCCAGGTCTTCATTAAGCGTCAAAATTCTAAAGAAGCTGTGGAAACACTGCAAAAATCATACGATCGCGTAAAAAGAAAAAACCTTTCCATTTTTGCCGCACCTGAAGGCTCCAGGAAACATGAGGGCATTATTGGTCCGTTTAAAAAAGGACCCTTCCGCACAGCTATGGATCTTGGATACCCCATAGTGCCTATTTATTTTGAGGGTAACCAAAGACTCAGCGAGGGGGGTTCACTTATTACTCAAAAAGGTAAATGTACGGCAAATATCCACCCGCCGATATCTACCAAAGACTGGACGCTCGATAACCTTGACAAACAAATAGCAGACGTTCGTTCTCGCTACTTAAAATGGGCAGCAGATGATTTTAACGTGTCTGTTGATGAAGTCAGTATTTAGACCCTTCTTTACTCCATCAAATCCAGATTTTTAGTGATTTGAATTCGCTTTTTTATCCTTAGCAAGTATATTAGGTTCTTTCGGAAGCGGTTTTCCATAGTTTTGGATCGGGTTCATTTGAGCTATTACATTTTAATTTCGACAATTATTCAGTTTCTCAAACGGCCTGCCAACAAACAGATGACGGTTTGTTTACTAATTTGATGATTACAATCTGAGTTTATCAGTACCAATACCAGTACTTTTTTTATTGCAATCAAAGCCTGAATCATTACTAAGACAAGTTAAATCAGACATGTATGGATAATAAGATTCAATACCTGAGCAATAAGACACGGGAATTCCTTTTTGATATCAGGCCTAAATTGCAGCAACCTATTTCCTACCAACGCGCAACATCATTGGTATCTCATCTCGGGTGTACAATTTTAGATGAATCCAATACCCGTTTCTTGTTTTGGAATCCCGAATTCAAAGAAGCATCTCTCACATTACTCGAACTTTATATTCCAAATCTTTATCTCAATTTTGAAAAACCTGAACAGCACGCAACATTCAAATATTTCTCTTTCCCAATCCAAACAGAAGGTGAATTTGCAGCCGCTGTGGTGCAAGGCCTCCCTGTAGGAACAAAAGATTCGTTTGGGGCTTTTTACCAGGTAAAAAATAAGTACTCATCCGGCCGTGAAGAGATCATCAGAGATCCATTGGCGGTGTCGATGCCATTTGGCATTCATGCGCCATCGGAAGTGTATAACCTTGAACAAGCACTATCGCAGCGAACAGATCAATCGTATTATGACGAATTGAAAACAGTACTTACACCTGAAAAAGATAGCCGTATCCCAGCCCCTGCCAACGTTCTTGAAATTCATGTACAAACTGCTACAAAGAACGGTACG
>CAZVEP010000069.1:2152-9415 GCA_964625635.1 uncultured Rhodohalobacter sp. | reverse complement strand
CCTGATGAGCTCATCGAGTTTATAGAAGCTGCGCATACATTTCCAAGTCCCATAAAAGTCGTTTTAGATGTTGTTTACGGCCATGCGGACAATCAGGCACTTGAGGTACTGCCTGACGTTTTCTTCAGCGGCCCTAATATGTACGGACAGGATATTCAGTTCAAGCGGCCAATAGTAAGGGCTATGATTTTAGAGATGCAAAAACGAAAAATCAATTATGGCTTTGATGGAGTTCGTGTTGATGGTGCTCAGGACTTCAAATACTATGACAGCAGGCGCGATAAGCTATTGCATGATGATGATTTTCTTGAAGAAATGAGTAACGTCACACAGCATGTCAACAATATTGAGTATCGTCCATGGATGATTTTCGAAGATGGACGTCCCTGGCCCAGAGATGACTGGGAACTGGCATCTACATACAGGGATATCATAAAAGATCAGCCACATGCATTTCAATGGGCCCCCATGATATTTGCATACAATACGCCGTATACGTACACCTACTGGGTTTCTAAATGGTGGCGGTTAAGAGAGATGTTCCTGATGGGAGAAAATTGGATTGGAGGTTACGCCAATCATGATACAATGCGGCGAGGTACTCAGGCAAATCCGGAAGAACTGAACGTGAACAGGCAGCTGGGCAACTCTTTAAAAATGGTAATAGATAATGCTTATAACAATCCTGCAACCACGCTTTTAATGAATGGATTTTTACCCGGGGTTCCAATGGATTTTCTACAGGCTCTTGGCAGTACACCGTGGAGCTTCATTAGAGACACAGACACAAAATATGCCGTTAAGGTAGCAGCTGAAGAAGCCCATTTTCTTGACTGGCAGGTAACTGAAAATGAATATCGTCAGCCACGTTTTTTCAAACGACTCAAACATCTTGGATTCTCTACGCTTGATGAGTTAAAGACTTTCAGTAAGACACTACTTCACCTTGTAGAAGCAACCAACTATTCTCTTGACGATATTAAAGCGATGTTAAACTCTGTTCACGCTAAAAAAGCTTGGTCGACCCACGAACTTAATGAATTTTCTGAAGCATGGATGAGAGATCTAAGCGAATACTGCACAGTTGATAATCATGCAAGATATGTAAATGATAAAAAAGCAGATTTCAACCTGGAGACGAGAAATTTCAGAATGAATAATCCCTGGTTAATCCAAAATTTCAGGGATTCTGATAGCTTGACTTATATTGAACCGGTTAATGGAACGGTTATCTATTATGGATACCGCAGGGATCCGGAATCAGGTAAGGAAGTTGCTATTGTACTTAATATGGAAGGGCAACCCAAGCAAGTTATTTTATCAGAACTTGATTTGCCAATCAATGAGATAGAAAAGTGGTCTGTATCACTTTCAACACCAAATATCTCTAAAAAAAATATAAATGAGCCCATTCGACTGTCAGCTTCTCAAGGTCTCTTATTTGTAAAGTAGATGATATTTTTTGTAATAAAGCCGCCTCTTTCACAGCGGCATTCATTACATAGTGACTACTGAAACGGTCTTATTTTTCTCTATAAAAATAGATACGCTTGTTTGTTGCGTCTTTCCCGCTTTTAATCTTGACGTTGTGTTCCTGATTGTACTGATATACAGCAGTACGCATCGAGTTGACGCTCTTATCATTGGAATAGGATACTTCTACCGCTTGTCCTCCTGGTTCCAGTTGATCAAGGGCATCCATCAAAGGCTTAAACTTTGAAGACCTTCTTTTACTCGATTTTATTTGTGCGCGTTTAACGAATTTAATATTCATGTCTTATGCTTTGTTAACTTTCGACTGTATTTACAGATAGTTACTGTAAGTTCTTATATCAACAATTATTATAACTGTCAAAAATACTAGTAAAATAATACTTCTTATTCCTGCTTATGATCTCATCTACTATAACGAATGTGGCTTTCATAAATTTTTGAATAATAAAAACCGAACACTCAATATAATTCATTTATAGAGTCAATCTTCAAAATTGTTACTAGTCAAAACTCAAGAATAAGTGTAAAACTCAAATCATTATAGTACCGCAGTACCTCAATAATAATTTCTGACTTACATTTACATTTATCGGCTGAACATTTTGAAATCTAAACTCAGTCTGCAAATTATATATCAGACCTTGAATATTTTTTCCCTGGCACTTGAAAAGGCCGTTTCATTTCATCATTCATTCCAGTTATTCTAATCTTATAAATCGGCCTTGTAGATTTGACCGATTACCCACCCCATGATTTTTAAACAACTACTGCATTAATTAATTGCAGCTATTTATTAAGATTTTTTTAAACGAGCCGATACTTATTAAAAGTCTTTAATGTTATAGAATTCGGCTTTTTAACGGCCTAAACAGATATTTTGATGTGATCATTAGAATTTAATTAGCTGTTTTTAATTAACATTAGAATTAATTAATATAGAAACAGTTTAAATGTAATTTGATTACTGATAAATCAACCTGACGTATAAATCCTCAATTAACCTCATTTGCCATAGTTAAGGAGAATTACTTATGAATAGCTTATTAAAATACAGACTGCTCTATTATATAGCTACAGCTATTACGGCCCTGCCAGTAATCATTGCTATACTTTCAATACTTAACTGGCCGGTGATCGCTGAAACTGCACTTGGAGTCGCCTTATTTCTGCATTCACTGATACTGGCAAAATATGCAAAAAATGCCCTTCGGCATGCAACTGAAAGTGGGCTTCTGCAAGAATGGGCTTACTCCCTTTCACAAGAAGTTGAAGTTTCTGAGCAGAACAGAAAACATTAGAAGCATATATTAAGTAGCCGTATTGTAAATAGTGTGCTCAACAGCCTTATTGAAATCGAACACCTGAGGCGATTAGTTTGTATCCTAGCCCGCTCCGGCAGACCCAGTCTTAGTCTCTTTGATCCTGATGTTGAACATTTTCTGTCCAACATATGCAACCAGGCGTACAGCAGGAAGTATAAGTATACCAACCCCTATTACAATTCCCAGCTGAAGATTTACGTTTAATGGCATTGTCAGGTATGCCAGGCCAATCATCAGGAGATTAAAAAGCCACACTATAAATACTGCGTTGTGATGTGTAATTCTCATGTCCAGAATTACTTGACGTGCAAAGCTTTTGTTTACCTCAAACAAGCTAATGCTTTTGTTCAAGCGCATTAAGGTAACCCGTAAAGCCTCAATTACGGGGACAATCAATATTGATACTGCCAAGACCTCTCCGTTTGAGACATGCCAGATCTGATTTGTAAGCGTATGATTTAAGGCTATAAATTCTATCGCCAGAAAGCCGAGAATAAAACCTACTGACATAGCACCTGTATCTCCCATAGATAGCTTTGCCGGATACATATTAAACGCCAGAAAACCAATAAGTGCACCTGAGAGTGCAAATGAAAGAAGTGCATAGCTTAAAAATCCTGAGCCCCAAAACCATATCCCAAATACTCCTGCGACAATCACTCCTATTCCACCAGCAAGTCCGTCAATTTTATCAATTAAGTTGTACGCATTAATAACCGCAAGCATAATGACGACTGTTGAAAGCGAACCTGTAAGCCAGCTGACATCTTCCACACCAAATATGCCACCAAAACTACTCAGATACACTCCGCCGCCGTATACCAGAATTAAAACAGCTGCAAGCTGCACTATAAATTTTGTTAATGCATTAAGCTTCAAAATATCATCTCTGACACCCATTAAGAATAGAATAAATAGTGCTGCTACGAAAAAAGGGAACTCCTGCATACTTAGGGCCTGACCCCATATAGAGTATGAAATAATGAATGCAGAAAATATTCCAATACCTCCTAGTGTTGGCACATTACATTTTTGGGGTATATGATCATCATCTGGTGCATTAATAAGATTTTTAAGTTCAGCTATCTTTATAATCGCCGGCATGGATACGTTGCTGATTGCATAAGCTGTCAAAGTAGCAGCTATTATCAGTATTAAATCGGGAATAACCATAGTTAAGTTTTAATTCTTCTCTTTATCTCACATCCTCTGACGTGTCCTATAAATTGAGAGAGATCGTCTCTCAGCAATACAATGTTCTTTAATGTCTTAATGAATGTATGATCCCACTTATACATGAGTTTCTAAAACGATAATTAAGGAATATTGATATCAAATAAAATTATACTCTTAGGAAAAAAGTACTGGAAGCCCTTTTTTGAATTAAAATTTGCTAACACTTCAGGTTAAACATGTGCACAGAAGCGCCTGTGGTATTTTTCTGGTAATATTTAAAAAGCCGCGGTGAGGTAACGAAGTAGTGAAATGCTACAATGTTCTACTTTTTTTATTTGGACAGGATCCGGCTAAACCAATTGATTCATGAAATCAGAAAGAGATAATGCTGTAGGTTTCAAATCGCTCTTCTGAGACAATTCAGTCTCTTCAATTCAATAAATACAGGATCTAGCTTACCAAAGATAACTTTATAGGTTCACTACTTTGTGAACTAGAGGTACCAGCCACCGGGAGAAATGAAATATCTTGCATGAGGTGCGCCTGGATCTTACCGGTACCATTTCACCTTCTCTTTGTGGTTTTGCGGGAAACATTGCGGGTAATAAACCAAATCATTTGATTACAATGAATCTTCCTGTTCAGTTTGTCTTAAAACCACTACGGGAACTCCGCAGGACAAAACGCCCCCAATGGATACGATAAAAGGTCCCCTCAGATTCTCCAGCACCCTCAATGTCCAGCAAATATCTCATTGAATAATACATCCGGGATAAGCGTTATTTTTTAAATGAACTACTTCTTGGCGTAGCCCATGAGGTATCAACTTAGCCCCAATAATTTTATCGATTATGAGTTTTTTGTGAAGTGTCCCCTTTTCCCCGAAAGGATCCCGATGGGGAAAGAGGGGTGCTTTTTTCCGTCCCAGAGGGTCGTGGAATTAAACCACTTTAGGTTAAGAATGACGTGTGTAACCCGTCACAATACCCAACTATCGGTCTTGGAGGTTTTAATTCAACTGTCACTCCTCAAAGAAGCTAAATGAAGTGGGTTTAGCTTAATAAATGATGACTATGAGTAGGCTTGGTTTCCTCTGCAATCCTTTTTCTCTTAATCCCATTTTGGTGGGTTTCTTTTGTTCCGTTCACGCCATTTTCAGAAATAGGTGAGTCTTCTTTTTCCTTTTCTTTTTTATATACATACGTAGGAACAATCATTCCAAGCACTTCACGAATTGCCTGATGGTCCCCGTTCGTGATATGGTCATAAATCAGCTCAATTTGTTCGTCCAGCTTGTGTTTCTGTTGTTTCCTGCTGCATATGGCCTTGAATATCTCTTTATGTTCAGTTTCTTCCACTCCTTCTTCGGCATTCAAAAGCTCTTCAAAAAGTTTTTCACCGGGCCGCATACCCGTAACTTCAATCTGTATATCTTTGTAAGGTTCAAGACCATGGAGACGTATCAAATCTTTTGCCATATCTATAATCTTGACCGGTTCACCCATATCCAGGACAAAAACTTCTCCTCCACTACCCATAGAGCCTGCCTCCATTACAAGTAACACAGCTTCCGGTATTGTCATAAAATACCGTTTCATCCTTTCATCCGTTATTGTAATCGGCCCGCTCTCAGAGATCTGCTCCATAAATATAGGAACAACAGAACCTCTGGATCCCAGAACGTTACCAAATCGTACAGATATAAACTGAGTCTTGCAGGTACCATTATATGACATGCAGATTTCTTCAGCAGCACGTTTTGTGGCGCCCATTACGTTTGTCGGATTTACAGCTTTATCAGTTGAAACCATTACAAATTTTTCAACTCCGTACTTGCAGGCGAGCGTTGCTAAAATTCGTGTACCTCCAACATTCACCCGAACAGCTTCGTCGGGAAAACTTTCCATCATAGGAACATGCTTATAAGCTGCAGCGTGGAAAATTACATCCGGCTGATATTCTCTTATTACACGCTCCATTTTACCCATATCAGTCACGTTGGCAACGCAAGGTATAATCGTGGAACCAAATTTTTTCAGTTCATTTTCAACATGGAAAAGTTCTGTCTCATCCACATCCAGCATAACAAGGTTTGCCGGCTTCAGCTTTACGCATTGCCGTACAAGTTCACTCCCGATGGAACCGCCGGCTCCAGTCACGAGCACCGTTTTGCCCTTTATAGATTTTTGAATTGTATCTATATCAATATTCACCGGTTCCCTGCCCAGAATATCTTCTATACTGATGTCACGGATATGCTTCACACCTACGGGTTCGTCGCCGAGGGAGTGGAACGCAGGCAGTATTTTAACGTCCATTTTTGGACGAATTTTTTTAACCTTATCAACAATCTCTTTAAGCTCTTTTTTGGGTATTTCAGGAAACGCCACTATCAGCTGATCAACATCATAAGTTTTGAGATATTCGAACATTTTTTCTTTCCCACCAAGAATCCTCCGCCCGTGAAGAAGAATACCCGGCATAACCCTGTCGTCAAATATACCACGGACATCCATCTTCCAATGATTATTTTTAAGGATATCTCTCAGTATCTGCTCTCCTTCACTTTCGCCTCCAAAGATTACAGTATGTATCTGTCGGTTACGCTGTGCTCCCACTACTTCAACAAAAATTCTTTTACTTATTCTGAATCCACCAACGAAAATAAGGGCGTTAATCATCATAAGAGTAGTCATACCATACTCAAAACTTCCAATTGAAAGAAACCCCTCAGATAGCATCAGGCCTGCAAATCCACCAAATGCGATTCCGCCGAAAATTCTGACCAATTCTCTCAGGCTTAAAAAGCGCCAGCTCACTACATACATCCTGAAAAATGACAGACCCGTCAGAATGGAAACAATCATTACAAGTACGTAGTCCAGCGGTATGTCGCGGGGAGTAGGCGAGAAAGGATATAATATCGTAAATGCTACTGCTGCAGAAAGCATCAGTGCAACTGAGTCCCCTGCTAAAAAGAACAGCCCTCTCGTAAACCTGTTGAAATATCTATTTTTTTCGTCGTATCTGTCAAATTCCATTGTTTCCTCATTCACTCTTGTAAAGACGCTCAGTGTTCATTAACTGGCTTATTGAATTTACAAATTAAACGACCAGAATTAATACCAGAAAATATCAATTTTACTTTCTACAACTATATTATCAATTCTGTCGCTGTTACTTTCTCTTGGCCTAATTTATCTATTTAAACCAGCAGATCGAATTACAATATTATAATTAAGGTCTTTATAACGAAAGTGTAAAAATTATC
>CAZVEP010000069.1:0-2052 GCA_964625635.1 uncultured Rhodohalobacter sp. | reverse complement strand
ATATCGATTTTTTGCCCGCAAAAAAGCTTGAATCGAAAGTGTTCTTTAATCCATTAGTATGACACTTTTCCAGGGAGCCGGAAATAGTACTATTTGTTGTATCAGGTGATTTAGGCAGCATCGATTGGTCAAGTTGGTTAATGAAGAAATATTTTGATCGTTATTGGGATTTAAAATACAGAAGCGGCAAAGATACTGTGGATACTGTTTCTTTTTTTGCCCGTTAGGCAGATGATTTTATTTTATATCCAAACATTATTGGTCTCTCTAAGGGTAGGGGATTTGCAACCACCAACTACGGAAAAAGCCTGGCGAAAGGCATAAACCAAAACCATAAACAGATGTGAAAGATCTACGGTAAGCAGGGCGTATGGATTTCTGACACAGTTCTTAATGACAATCGGTGTTCAATTCTCAAATGAAAACATTCTGTCTCAGAGGCCTGACTTTTGAAATTAAACCCGGAGGTTATCGTGAATGGAAAGTTGTCCAAGCAATTACAAAGAAGTTAATTCTAACATATAATCTTTTTCTCCCTGTATTTTTCGTCAGTACTATTTCATGGAGTTTATATATAAAAATATTATTTATAATGAATAATTTAAATACCTGAAAATAATGCATTTTAATATGTTATTTCACTGTACATTATTGGGTGCACTTGAGAAGATCCGAATTTTACTTAACCGTACTGTATCAATCCTGAATATTGAGTTCTTTTCTAAGAAAATAGAGCACTTTTTCCAAGTCACCCTTCGACATATTACTTCCGGAGGGGAGACATAACCCATACTCAAACAGCATTTCTGCCATTCCATTCCCATAATAGGGTGCATCTTTATACAGGGGCTGCATGTGCATTGGCTTCCAAAGCGGACGACATTCAATATTTTCTTCTTCCAAAGCAATTCTAATATCTTCTCGCGTAACGCCTCCGGTTTCTTCCGGATTTATAATAACTGTGGATAGCCAGCGATTGCTAAAGTATCCCTCAGGCTCCTTAAGAAAATATACGCCGGTGGGCGACTCTCCTCCCGTCATCTTCTCACCACGTTTATCTGTCAGCCATGACTGGCCAAGGTTGTCAAAGTAAAATTGATGATTCTCGCGTCTTAGAGCAACATGTTCATCAAGCACTTTCATTTGGCCGCGACCTATTCCTGCCACAATATTACTCATTCGGTAATTGTACCCGACTTCTGAATGTTGATAGTGCGGGGCATCATCACGTGCCTGGGTTGCCAAAAATCTTGACTTCTTAATCATTGCTTCATCATCGCCGAGTAATGCGCCTCCACCGGATGTAGTAATGATTTTATTCCCATTAAAAGACAGAACAGAAAGTTTACCGAATGTACCACACTTTCTGCCATCGATCGATGATCCAAGAGCCTCTGCTGAATCTTCGATAACCGGGATATCATATTTCTCGCCTATAGCAAGAATTTTGTCCATTTTCGCCGGCATGCCATACAGGTGTACAACTACAATCGCTTTAGGCTTTGAACTCCCTTCCCCCTCAGCTACGGTCAGCCGGTCAATGATCGCTTCTTCCAAAAGCTCCGGATCCATATTCCAGGTATCAGGCTCTGAATCCACAAATACAGGTGCTGCCCCTTGGTAAAGAATTGGATTGGCACTGGCTGTGAAGGTAAACGATTGGCAAATTACTTCATCACCGGGTTTAACTCCGCACAATATGAGTGCCAGATGAATACCTGCAGTTCCGGATGTAATGACTGCAGCATGATTTCTTCCGGTGTATCTTTGCAAATCATCTTCAAAACCGTTCACGTTTGAACCAAGAGGAGCAATCCAGTTTTTTTCGAATGCATCCTGAATATAGCTGAGCTCGTCTCCGCCCATATGTGGAGAGGATAAATAAATACGCTGATTCTGATCTGACATAAAAGCTTTATTGGAGTTAAAGTCGCACCTGCATGATTACAGAAAATGCAACCAAATACGTTCATCTCTTTTGATTGTTCTGAACAAAACTACGCATTAATCAGATTACAGTGTGATTATAATTCATTATAGTTTGTGTTTGGG
>CAZVEP010000068.1:0-19420 GCA_964625635.1 uncultured Rhodohalobacter sp. | reverse complement strand
GATGACTCATCCGATGACTCGCTAACGGCATCTCACTATTGACATGACACTAGCTTGGCTGGACTATAAAGTGAGTAATCAGTGAAGAGTAAAAAAGTTTTACATCGATGATGATTCACTCAAAGAGCTCGAAAATGTACGATTCTCAATTGCAGATGCGAGCATGTTAATTGCCACTTCTTTTGGAATGCTAATTCTTGTGTAGGCAATAACAGCATTGTTGTCATTTACACTGTATTCAATCATCGAGGAAATATCACTTTCCGAAAATTGCAGGCCATTAACTGCTTGTCTCAGCGATAGTATAAAACTGTCCGATCCAAAATCACTGTTTTCTGAATTTTCAGCCAAATCTTTTCGAATTTCTTCTGCATATGAGTCGATGGCATATTCCAGAAATTCTTGTGCCTGAGACATAGAAGTCTGCATGGCTTCTGAAGAGTCTGCTGCAATCGCCATTCCCATGCCAACAAATTCGGTAGAATCACTAAAGGCTTTATTTGAATGGTCGTACCAGGGCGCTGCCAGGTTATCAGTCGCTGAGTTACCGCCTGTACTCCTGTCGGTGCTGGGCGTCTGCACCGGCCCTGTTGAACTGCAAGCGGAAAAAATAAATGCTGCTATAATACTAGTTAAAACCGATTTTGTCATGGTGTCAAAATGTAATAGCCAACAGATCCTTCCTCTGTTGTGATTTTAAATTCAATGGGTGATCCGTTTGCATAGTTGTCGAACATTATCTGTTCCAGTTCCTGAACATCGGTAACTTTTTTGCCGTTGATTTCACTTATTTCTCCACCCACGGGCAACCCTCTGTGAAATGCAGGTGAATCAGGCTCGACATCATCAATATAAAAATCCATCTTATCTGGATCTTCAGGCGATGAAAGTCCCTGAATAGTCAACCCGAGATTTTTATATGTCAGGTTTGTAAACCCACTGTTATCATCTTCAAACCGTGGCCTGAAAGCATCATTCTCAGGTTCAATTTCCGGCTCATTAAATGAAAGCTCTTCGGGTTCTGGTTCAGGGCGTTGAATTTCATTTAGTTTAGCATCAATTGATATAATTTCGCCATCGCGCCACAGCGTCATGGTTACTAAATCCCCCGGACGATACATTGCCACTTTTTCCTGCAGCTTATTTGATGCGTTTACCGGCTCATCATTTACCTCAAGTATAACATCATTGGGCTGAATGCCTGCCTCGTTGGCGGCTCCATCTGAGGATACATTTGCCACATACACGCCACGAATTCGATCAAGGCCGGTTTCACTTACAAGTTCGTCATTCATAGATCGAATCTGAACACCCAGCATACCCCGTCGTACTTCTCCATATTCTATAATATCTCGTGCAACTTTCATAGCCAGATTACTGGGCACAGCAAAGCCATATCCCTGGTAGCTGCCGTTCTGAGTTGCAATAGCTGTGTTAATTCCGATCAGTTCTCCGCTCGTGTTTACCAAGGCACCGCCGCTATTTCCACGATTGATAGCGGCATCGGTTTGAATGAAGCTCTCAATCCGAAGAATATCATCAATAATCTGAACTTCGCGGCCAAGTGCACTTACAATTCCGGCTGTTACAGTCGACTGGAGACGAAATGGATTGCCAATAGCCATTACCCACTCGCCTACTTCAATATTGTCTGAATTACCGATAGTAACACTGGGTAGATCACGATCATCAATCTTGATCACCGCGAGATCTGTACTGGGATCGCGCCCCACAATACGCGATTCATACATACGCTTATCTTCCAGAGTAACTGTTATACCATCACTTACAGCATCTTCTACTACGTGATTGTTGGTAAGAATATACCCATCAGTAGAGATGAGGACCCCTGATCCGACGGTTTGAGTACGGGGAGGCATAAATCTACGCCAGATTGAGTCATCTTCTTCATCTGTGTCCCGATAGTCGCTGTTTTGAGTAGGTACAATTGTCTCGATATAAACAACCGTAGGTGTCACACTTCTTGCCACCGTCCGAAATACAAATCGGTCATCAATTTTTTCTAGTTCTTCTTCTGTCCATAGAGGTGTTTCACTGCGGTTCACTTCTGTAAAGCGAACTTCAGACAGATCGGCAACTGTGGAGTCTTGTTGAAAAAACATCACGATGATGCCCAGAACAACTCCAATAAGAATTAGAAGAACAGCAGTAAGAAATTTATTTCCTGAGCTCATTTCATCAAAAGTTGGGCGAAGATCTTATCCGATCTTCGGGGTTTCATGCCTTCAACATGATATATAAAATATTTATCTAATATTTGAATCAGTTTCTTAAGCTCATTCGGATCCATAACGATCCGAAGAACAGAAGCGTTTGCAGAATGCAGCGATTTTTTCATAAAGGCAAACTGTGAGGGCGACAATCGCTCTGCATGCTCGTCCTCCTTGCCAGGTGAAAGAAGCCCCGAACTGATATTCAAATAGCCATCTACACTATCATTTTCATTCATATACTGGATACCTATACCGATATGTTCTGCTATTCGCAGTTGCAGGTAAGGAAAAAGCTGGGGCGGTACGTCCTTTTGTTTATCCACCCAGATAAGTATACGCTTTAAGAAGCCAAAAAGATCCGTATTGATTTCGTTATCGTGAAGAACCTGGTTTGTAAACTCTGTTGTTGTCATCATAATCGCCATCTTCTCGATGTCGACCCGGAAAGTGTGCAGCTTTTCACTGTAGGATACATCGGATAGAGTTTGAACCGATCGACTCTCCTTACTGTAGAAAACAACTTCCAGTAACTGACCCACTACCAAAAATGCTGCAAACTTATTCTTGGGCTTTCGTGCACCTTTTGCGATAACCGCTACCTTTCCTTTCTCTTTTGTAAATAGCGTGGCAATAATACTCGACTCGCTGTAGTCGACGGTTCTCAGTACTATGGCTTCAGATTTTACAATCATAGCTATTCACCGCAGCGAACCATTAATCATTTAATGATGTCTCTGAACTGCTCTGATCTGATTTGTGTATCAGTTTCTTATCTTCCAGAAACTGAACCGCAGCGGGCAGAAATGTCAGTGCAGAGAGCAGCGTCATACCAATTCCAACAACTGCCATTATACCAATTGACTGCAGTCCGGGGTGATTTGTAAAGAGTAAACCTGCAAATCCAAGCATTGTTGTAAATGAACCAATCGTAATATGCTGGCCTGTACTCGAAAGCACTTCCCACATACTCTTTCTACCCTCCTCCCTGTAGCGATGCGCAAGATGTACGCCATTATCACAGCCTATCCCAAGTATGGCAGGTAATACAACAAGATTATAGAAGTTGAACTTCAGTCCAAATAAGAGCTGTATTCCAAACAGCCAGAGCAGTCCTATAACAAGTGGTATAAGCGCAATAAGTGTCCAGCGCATGGATTGAAACGACAGCGCAATACAGATGAATACGACGACAAATGTAGCTATCACCATATACGGGCTCTCCGTTCTCATCAGATCAAGCATGGAAGCCGCCACAATAGATGTGCTGCCGGCGTGATATGTTTTACCGTTAGAGAGCTGTATATTCGATACATCTTTCTTAAATCTGATAGACCGAAGCCCATTAGATAAACCCGATTTGGGGTAAACAATTACAAAACGACCGATTTCTCCTTCGTTGGTCATGAACCGGTTTTTCAGGAACTCAGGAATCTGTTCTTCAGTGAGAGGTTCTCGCGTCTGGGATGACTGACGTAAAATGTCGAGATTTTCGCCTTCCTGGTTTTCAATAAAAGGATCTCTGAGCAGTTCTCTGATTCTGGATATTTTCTGGAGTTTCTGCTCTTTCATCTCTTCAAAGGGCGGAAACCGTTCCTGGATTGCTTCAACTCCATCAATCATTGTGTTCGGGTCCGCCTCCATACGTGCCCTCAGTGTATCAACCACTTCAAAAACCTCTTCATAGGTATCAACAATAACGAATGCCGGATTATGGTACTCATTCTCATCTACCCCACTGGTAAATTCCTGAAACTCACGATATTCAGGAAACTCAGGCTCTAGCTTACCAAAATCGTACTCAAATTTCAGATTTCCTGAAAATGCAATCACCGTAACAGCCGTTACTACACTGAACACGATGATACTTCGCGCCATCGGAAATCTTTTGAACAGTGGTTTTACAGCGCGGTCTTCGGATCGTGGTGGTAGTAATAACCAATTCCACCGTTCAAAAAGCACCACCAGTGATGGCAAAACAAATAGCATACAGAACAGGGCAAACATAATTCCTATCCCTGCAATAAAACCAAACTCAGAGAAGCCTCTGAAATCAGCAAACATTAAAATAAAGAGGGCTGATGCTGTTGTTAGCGCACTTACAACAATAGCCGTGCCCGTTCTCATATAGGATAGAAGTACACTATCCTCAACGTTATTGCCTTCCGCCCTAAGCTCAATATAGCGGGCGTAATAATGAATCCCGTAGTCAATACCCAGCCCGAAAAGTATCACAAACAGTACGGACGTCATTGTATTGAGCGTGCCAAGATAGAGAGATGTGATTCCAAATGTCCACATCAGGCTCACCAGCAACGGAATTCCAATGATGAGCATTGGAACGGGAGCCCTTATAATATGCTGTAATGGTGAGTGCTTTTGAAGCCGGGGATCCGTGCGCCGGTAATTCAGATATTTCTTTATCGAAAAATAAAGTATCACCAACAGAATCACACTCGATATACCCGTCGCAAAACTGTTGTATACATCGTCCATGATGGATTCGAGCTCTGTTAGATGACGCTTGATTCGTCCGCCAAACCTAACCTCCATCTCCGGGTGAAACGTTGATGGTTCAAGTTTGTCGATCAAATTCCGGAATTCTGAAAACATGTCTTCCAGATAGGTGATATCACTCCTTGATCCGCTTGGATAGAGCGTAATAATTGCAAGCGTGCTGTCTTCGTTGATAGGATATTCCGACGGAACCAGCATATCGTAGCTCTCTCTAAACTGATCCAGATCTTCCTCTTCATCAGCCTCTTGTTCCTCCTCATCGTCAAAATCATCAAAGTCTATAAGAAAAGGGTTCGCCTCCTGTTTGGCCTGATCAATTTCTTCTTGTAAATATTGAGTAATGCTGTCAAGCTCAGCGGTTGTAGCCAGGTAAAGCGTATTGTTCTTTAAAAACTGGGTTTCTCGCCGAAACTCTGCATCGGTGAAAAAAGGCCCATTATAGCGCTCGTAGTGAAGATCGAGGCTTTCCTCCGCAAGTTTGTTAGCAAATT
The DNA here is from genome assembly GCA_964625635.1 of uncultured Rhodohalobacter sp. Taxonomy (GTDB): domain Bacteria; phylum Bacteroidota; class Rhodothermia; order Balneolales; family Balneolaceae; genus SW132. The sequence goes on along the minus strand of CAZVEP010000068.1, from coordinate 14,181 downwards.
CAACATTCGCCTCAAAACTGGGCGATTTGATAGCCACTTTCATCGATGTTTCACCGCCGGCAGTTTGCCGAAGTTTCTCCAACGCCTGTACGCTTGGATTTGATGGGGGCAAGAGATTGGCAAAGTCAGTATCGACGGTTAAATTTGAGGCAACATACCCCCCCAGAAGAGCGGTAATCAGCGCAAAGGAAAGGACCCAGTACGGATTTTTTATGTTTACCTGTATGAGAGGCTTAAGAAACTCAATTATTTTGTGCATGAATAAACAAGACTATGCGTCTGCAAATATGGATTGCGCTTTTTATAACACAATAAAGTACAAAAGTTTCGTCATCTAATTGAAGGATTGTGGGTCACTATTTCACAAGAAATAATGCGCTGTTAACCTTGAGAAATTTTGCCTTTTTAAAATGCTTTAGTATCAAAATCATAACTTCTCTGTCAGCGTTCGATCGGGGCCATAGCATAACCGTTTATGAGGCAATTAACAATCATACTCTTTGAGACAGATTTAGCTCAGGTATCCTTTTTCTTTTTTCCTACAAGCGCTGAGTAATAGGAAAACAGCTCATCGAAATGATCGTCCACTGAGCGAACATAGGTTTGAGAAGCAGATTTGCATGCTTCACTCAACGATGTGCGATCCCTGTCAATAAGTTTGAGTATAGCTTCTGCCATTGCATCACTTTTGCCTGTAGAATACACTTCGGAATAGTCAGGGTTGCTGAAGTCCATTGCGCCTCCCCGATCGGGTATCACCAGCGGCAGACCGCTGCAGATGGCTTCGGCCACCACTATACCAAAAGTTTCAGCTGCTGAGCCGTGGAGAAAATAGTCTGAACTTGCCATGATGTTTGCGAGCTCGTCACGATCCGATGTAAATCCCATTAATTTAATGTTCGGCACTTTCTGTGATTTATAGTCAACCCACTTCTCTATCGGCCCTCCTCCAAAGAGTAAAAGGCCCATCGGTTTTTTTTGAGATGCTTTCTTAAAACCATCAATGATGGTTCCTACCCTCTTTTCCGGATGAAATCGGCTTACTGAAATGCAGAGTGACGCATTCTCATCGAGTCCAAGCTCGCTGAGCAGTTCCTTTCTAAGCTCCGGGTCTCTTCGTTTTGGCGAAAAAAATGATTTATTAATCCCAAATCGAACAGTGGTTGGATTGTGTATACCATGCTCCTGAAGACGCTCTTTCAGCCAGTCGCCGCTTACAACAGTTGTATCATATCTGTGGCTCAGTCGGCTGATGTAGTTCCATGCAAACCCAAACATCCTGTCAAGCCTGTTCAGTGAAAAGAGTGAATTCAGAAACGTTTGCGGGTATACTGCCACAGGATCCTGGTGAAAGATCAGTGATTTTACAGCGTCTCCATCCCATGACCCTGCAAAGTGACCGCCGGTCCAGACAGATGATCCTTCTACTACATCAGGCTGTTCCATATCAAGCAGCCGGTGTACCTCTTTTTTCCTCCAGAGAACCACGTAATTTGGGTCCAGAATAAGCTTCGGCCCTTTCACCCAGTGAACCTTTCCGCCAAACCGTTCTTCCTGGCCAGATTCAGTGCCTGGTGCAATAACCACCATATCGTGGCCAAGTCTCCTCGCAGCTTTTAATTTTTGGTTAATGTAGGTTTTTACTCCCCCTCCCGTGTCTGAATAGAATTCAGCGACATCAACAATTTTCATCGTTTCAGATTGGGTTTAAATAATAAGTAATCTGCGGTCAGAATCATCACAAGTAAACATCCATTACGTATCGGCATGTTCAGTATGATCTGCTTTCTCCTGAAAATGAGTGGCCCAGTGGCGATCTGCAAAATCAAAAAAATACTTCTTTTGGTGTTTCCACCCGAAATGCAAAACGTAAGGTGTTACCCACATATGATCCATACTTCGGGGCAACAATGAGAATATTGAGAGTAGAGTATTTCTCAGCATTTTTGACTTTAAACCCCTCAGCTGCTGGATAAATGGGTTGCTATAGTGCTGAACCGTCACATCCTGGTACTCTGAATCGTGTTCAACCATACCATGGATATAATCGAGCTGTGGGCTTTCGTAGCCGTTAAACCAGGGATACACATACAGCTTTAACTTTGTCATTGCCATACCAAGGCTCCACTCACAGCTTTCAAGACTGCGTCCGGCCTCGGTTGTTCTGCTTACGAAATGGGTTTGGTCTTTTTGGTTGAGATATCTTGAAGCAAGTTCATCAACTTTTTTCGTCAGATCATGATCAGCTGCGTACATTATACCGGTTTGAACACGGTAAAGATGATGTAAATCGAACTTATTGAGCGTGCGCTGGCGCCTTCGCAATAGTAGATCTAAAAATATTTTTGCGTTTTTTGGAGCCCCGTAGAACACATCAGCCGAATCCTGCCCCGTAATGGTATACCCAAATGGCCTAAATGCCTGCCAGAGATTATCAGGGTGGCGACACCAGATCATATCAGAATCCAGGTACATATTATGGTCGTATGGCATGTAGCGATGCAGGTTGTGCTTAAATCCTACAATCGACTGATGTTTTTCATCCAGTATCTCGACCCGGTCAAAAAAATCGGTAAAGCCCCAGGCTTCGATCAGGTTCGCATGTTCTCTGCTGCACATCAGGGCAATAGGTCGATCTTTATCGTAACGCCGGATCGTACTGGCTGAGACAAACGCACTCTTCAGGTACTTCTCCTTGCCGTAGCTGCTGTAAACGTATCCTTCACTTATTTGTGATGGTTTTGCCTTTGAGTTCAAAAACGTTCAGTATTTTTTTAGTGGTTTACCATGATTAAGCCAAGTCGCGGGATACATCTACCTTTCGTACAATCAACTAAATTTGTTGAAGTGATGCATTCATTATAACAAAAATTTCTGATCAATCAGCGCTCAGGATGAAGCTCGAAATTATCGTAATCAGCCTTTGTATGCGATAAGGTTTCATCTGCATCGCTTAATATAAGCATTGCGATGGGAGTTCGGGGAGGAGTTTTGCCAAAAATATTTTTATAGTCTTCCAGAATATTTCTTTCAACTGTTTGCCATTTACCAAGCCCATTTTCACCAGTACCCACAACGACAATACGCTGCCTGCCTCTCAGCTTTGAGAAGACAGATCCGACAGGATATTTAGAGCTCCATGTATAACGGATGCTTACAGGGACTTTCTGAAAAAGAATTCGGCTTGTATCAAAAACGACATATACACTTGCAGCTACATCATTCATTGAGCTGCTGTCTTCATCACCTCCCTCCGGAATGTCGTGTATTCGCCAGTCCCACTTCAGGATTGGAGTTTCTTTAATGTTGATTCTCTTCTTATCAATAAGCGGGAAATTAAGATGTTTAGCTTCAGTACCCTCATAGCGCAGAAACTTATTCCCGTTTTGTTCCAAAACTTTGTACTTGTACTCGCTTCGTATCGGCTCATCATAAGTGGCAGGAATTCTGTCGCCATCCCGGTTATACCACTCATCAGGAATGGTTCCGTTTCTATAGTGTTCAAAATCCTCGAGATATACGACGCCATCCTCACCAAAATCAACGGTGTTAACAGCCTTTTGTGCGTACAAAGTACTTGAAGCAAAAGAGGTTATAATTAACGATGCCAAGATAGTTTTAAACATATAGACCCAAAGTCTTAAATAATGAGAATATTTCTTATTTTCGTGTTTCAAACGAGCGAACAATATGCAACGTATGTCATAGTAATTCAATGAATTTGAACCAGATTAGTTCCCGCTTGGCAATTTACCATAAAAATCATTCTTCACGAATAGATCTAAACATATATAAAACCGACAATGGATCCATCATTTTCTAAACGCGGCATGAAAGTTTTAGGGGTATCTCTATTAGTGTACGCACTACTTGTAGCTCCGCATCAGGGAGAATTCTGGCCTCTGAGTATCTATCCTATGTTTTCTCAGGCAGGTAATCCGTGGACCCGGGCCATGATATTAGACGTTACGAATAAACCTGATGCTGATCTTTGGGAACGGCAACCTCTCAACAGCAGAGAATCTGATGTAGTGGCTGTCAGCGATTATGGAGTAGATCAAATTGACTTTTCGAATTTTGTGGTAAAAACACAGAATTGGACCCAAACCCGGCAAAAAGCACTGAAAGATATGTTTGGAACCTCAGCAATTGAAAATGAACGCTGGATGGTTTCAAAAGTTCGGGGTGAGCTTATTGGCAGTGATTCGGTTTCTATTGAAATCACACCATTTATTTTACTTACGCCTGATTCAACTTACCTGAATCCAAATCTTCAGGCAGAAGTTTACGGAGGGACCGACAGATGACCTGGTACGAAAAAATTGGGGTCCAGTTATTTGAGCCAAACCGGGATCAGTCACCTGGTGAGGTCGTCTTTTTTAAATTTTTCGAGCTGTTTATAGTTTATTATACCATCAAGTTTGCCTGGGACTGGGGCATTTATACCGAGCTGAGAAATAATGAAGTTGTTTTGTCGCTCGGACTCGCTAAATACATTGACATTTCAATCTTTTTTGATAATCAACTGGCAATTATCAACGCCGCCTTCATCACCCTTCTGTCAATTATGAGCTACCTCAGGTTTGGCTTTAAGTGGCAGTACATGGTAGTGATGATACTTCTACACGTTCAGTATGTGGCACGTTTCTCACAAGGAGAAATCCCTCATAGCCAAAACCTGATCGGGATGGCCGTTTTTTGTTTTGCTATAGGAGCTATCTTTTTCCCCGACAAAAAGAAAATGCCCAGGTTTGTTATGGGATCCATCATCTTCTTTATTGGGCTTGGGTATACGTCCGCTTTTTTCGCAAAACTTGTTGGTACGGGTCTCACCTGGTTTGACGGACGCCACTTATGGCTCTGGATTGGTGAGAAAAGTATAGATATTCTATCACGGGAAGGCGTTTGGGAGCCTAACTTTCTTCAGTCGATGGCACTTAAAAGTACCATTGTAGCCTCAATAATCCTGCTTATTGGATGGTTTACAGAATTGATCGGCTTCACAATGTGGTTTAAGAAAATCAGGCCGTTTACTACCATGATGCTCATCGGGATGCACATTGGAATAACCATGACGATGAACATACGGTTTGATGCATTTGTCATGCAGCTCATTCTTGTAGGTTTTCCATGGTATATTTTACTTGACCGGTACATTAAAACCACACCTGAGTTGCTCAAAAAGATATTATAGTGTGTCAATGGACCTGGGTTTAACTGATGAAATCAGGTCAATTACTTTTTTTACACTCAATATTATTACGACCAGTACTGCTGCACTAATCAGGACCAACTCGTCAAAACTCGGCTCTTTAACTGGCATATAAGGATTCATTTTATCTATGATCTTGATAATTCCAAAGAGGCCGAAAAGTGCGCCACCAAATATTATTGGAATGGTATGTGGTTTTGCTTTTGAATCGATCAAAGACGAGATTGACTCATGAATCTTACCCCAGGGAAGAAATACCGCATAAGCCGGGAAATTCACCAAAAATGCAATATTTAATGTGAGCATCGTCGAAAAATGAAAAAAAACGGCAAAACTTACGAAAAGACGCGTCCAGCCGGCCCGCAAAACGGCAATTAAAAACCCGGTTTCAAAGATTACGGTTGCCCAGTCGAGCATACCCCACATCCAGGGCAAATTCATGCTTACCATGTATCCGGAAAGCAATTCGGTTCGGCCTCTTACAAAATATTGATTCAGCAGGTGTCCTTTTGTAGCAAATGTATCAATATCAAGCCACCCTCCTAAAATTTTAGGAAACCCTGCCGTAAACATCATAAAACCAATAAAAAGAGCCAGTAATGTGAGTGTCCACCCGTTGGCTTTGGCTCTTTTGCCCGATAAATGTGCATCTAGTGAGTAAGCCCCTCCCCAATTGGAAAATGCCATTAGCAGGGGAAGAATAATAATTAACATCTGATGATTTACTTTTCCGATACTGAAAATAAATCCCAGCAGAATAAGCATGAAAATTGCGGCTGCGATTGATGCTATTTGAGTTTTATAGCCAAAAAGTATGCAAATCCACGACAATGCTAGCAAACCATGGATCAAAAAGAAAACCCAGGCAGGTGGAAAGGAATCAAAAAACATCATCGGGCCCGGTGGCGGAGTAAAAAAATCATCTGGAAATGAGGCTAAATCAAAATAATACGTCGCATCTGGCATCAGAAAAAAGAGAATCAACAGGGATGCAAAGATTCGGAAAAGCGCCAGCCCCTGAACAGTGGGTTGATAACTTTCGAATATCCATCTGTCAAACCAATTACTTTTCATTAATCGGCCACCTCAGCGATGTTTAGTCTTTTAATGACAGTAACCGAATCCGTCTTCAGTTCTCCATCTAGCCTTGTCATATAGCGTCGCCGATGAATGTAATAAATATTTCTCGCCGTCGCCGCCAGGAGCTCATCACCACGCTCATGAAACCATTTTCTTGTAGATGAATCAAAAGCGATGGAATCTTCGGCTGATTCCAGGTTTGTGCGTACAAAACCGGCTAACTGTGAATTTGGTATCTCATAGAAAAACTGACGGGGCGTAAACTCTCTCATGAGGCGATTGTCATTGAATTCAACTGCAAAAACGAAATCATTCAACTGGTAGGAATCCCCGTAAACATAAACACTTTTAAAACCTGGAAATACAAATGCTGGCCATGGCTCAGATGATTTGAGTCCTACAATACCTACTATTGCGTACTGTAGCGGCAGATAAATCAAGACAAAAATAAAAAGTCTCTTTACAGTTTGATTAGAAAGATTGCACATGATGGAATGTTATCTTTTCTGTATTAAGCTTCGTGAGTTTTTATTCCTTAAATCTCTTTCAAGCAGTATTTAAAGCTTTATATTTCATGAGTTTCAATCTAAGAAATTGCTTTTTCCAAGTTTACTCAATAAATGAAAGTAATACATTTTAAAACGACATACCTCAATCCCTCAGAAACCTTTATTGATGGATTGGTAAGAAACCATGAGACTTTTGAACCGGTCGTAACCACATGTTATGCCAAGTCTTTTATTGAAGACCTCAACATCTATGAGATGCCAAAAAATGGGCTTCAAGGCCTTTGGAACCTGGTTCAGCTAAAATTAAATATGACTCCGTCTTTTCTGTTTGATGTGATCAAAAATGAACGGCCAGATATCATACATGGCCATTTCGGGCTTGATTCTTATCGTTTAATACGACTTAGAAACAAAACAAAGCTCCCTCTGATTGTGAATTTTTACGGGCATGATGTCACACGACTCCCCAGAGAATTTGGCTGGAAGCAGCGGTATAAGCGACTCAGAAAAAATATGGACTGGGCCGTTGCAGTTTCAAACGATATGAAGCGAAATCTGGTGAAGCTTGGTTTTAACGAGAATAGAATCAGCGTTGTTAAACTTGCAGTTGATACAGAGAATATTGAATTCAATCAGCGGCACAGTTCGGGCTCCCGGTTGATGATGGTTGGCCGCTGTGTAGAAAAGAAAGGGTTTATATATGCACTTCGCGCACTTAGTGAGATTAAAAAAGAAATTCCAGATGTCACTCTCGATCTTTACGGAGATGGTGAACTGCTGCCTCAACTTCAAGCATTTGTAAAGGAAAATGGCTTGTCAGATTGTGTAACTTTCCACGGGTTCACAGATAATGTTGATATTTTTAAAGCACTTCATAACCACGATATTCTTCTGGTACCAAGTGTTCAAGCCAAAGATGGGGACCGTGAAGGACTTCCACAAACAACTGTGGAAGGGATGGCGACAGGTATACCCGTAGTCGCTAGTGATCATGCCGGGCTACCTGAACTCGTTATTGACGAAAAAACAGGATTACAGGTACCTTCGCGTAACTCTGATGCACTGAAGCATGCTGTTATCAGACTTTATAAAAATGCAGATCTTGTAAAAAAAATAAGCCTTGGCGGACGTCTGATGGTCGAAAAAGAACATGATCTCAACAGCCAGGTTAGAAAAACAGAAGATCTCTACAGGCAGTTGATATAATACCAATTATCAAAATAGACCCGACTCCTGATTTACTAAAAGCAAGTAGCCAATGTTTATATTCTTTTGTATGCTTTGTTCTAAATAAACTAAATGTAATGTATCACTACCGGCTCGTATGAATATATTTGATCCGCCTATCAACAAAATCAAACACGCTGACTGGCCATTTCTACTGGTTCACCTCACCGTATATGCAGTATTTATGATACTTGCAGCTTTGCTTCTCGATCAAACCGCTGAAACTGTTGCCTTCTTTATTCTGACTGTTTTTATTCTGCTTTTAATACTTACCCATTATTATCGGGTTAACAAGAACGAATCGGAACACTTACAGTATAAAATTCAGGCAATCGGAGAGATTCAAAACTTATTGCCTCTCAGGGCTCCTTTGCGTCCCATGACGAGCTGGGCGGCAACACCCGAACTGGCTGTTACTGTTCTACGTCAAATAATCTTTAGCAAACCAAAAATCATTGTAGAGTTGGGAAGTGGTGTCACATCCTTGATTAATGGCTATGGACTTGAAAAGTATAGCCCGGATGGAAAACTGATAAGCCTCGATCATGACAAAGAGTACGCGGAAATTACACGGTCTGAGATTAATCAGCATGGACTAAGTAACCGCATCGATTTGCGGGTTGCCCCCCTGATTGATATTGAATTGGAGGGAGAGAGTTTTAAATGGTATGACCTATCAGATTTTTCTCCTGAGGCGGATATTGACCTTCTCATAGTCGATGGCCCCCCGGTAAGTACGGTAAAATTTGCACGGTACCCTGCCCTTCCATTGATGGCCAATAAACTCGCAAAATCATGTACTATCATCATTCACGATACTAACCGGGCGGAAGAGGCGGGAATTGTTCAGCGCTGGATCAAAGAGTTTCCTGAATTCAAAGCTGATATACGAAAGACTGATAAAGGTATTACTGTCCTTACCAGATCTTAATAGATTTTGGGAGTGAATCTGACGACCAAAAAGCTCTGTTTCAAATCTGCCGGTTACGGTTAGTTAGACGTTAGAAACTTAAGCGATAGCCAGTTTTTTAGTTTTTGCCAGTCATCAGGCGTGATAACTTTCAAGAGTGTACCTACCACAGCAAATAGAATTAGGAAAATCAGGCTCGTCGTTGCCAGTCCAATGATGGTACTTTCAATCGGGATATACTCCATGCGAATAAACCATGCAGGAAGTGCAACAAGTATTGATGTTCCTATTACGCTAAAATAGAAAGGAAACGGTAGAACCTTGTAAAACGGAATTTCCATATGGCCCCCGATTCGCCTCAGCAATATGATCCAGTTATAGATATTTGCGATGAATGTGGAAAGAGCCGTGCCTACAATTCCGAACCATATGGTAAATGGGATGCTAAGTATGATGTTGGCAACCACTAGATTCAGGCTCATGTAGAATACTCCTTTCGTATCACCAAACGCCTGAAGAATACTTCCGTAATGTGTAACCCTGACAAGGACAATCAGGTTATAAATCTGGAATGGCAGTACTGCATTGGAATAATCTGTTCCCTCTGATTCAGCTATCAGAGAGATTAAGTCCGGGGCAATAATTATCGAAAGTATAGTAAGTGGAACAACCAGCAAACTCACTTTCTCGATGCCTTTGTACCAAAGCTCAAGCAGCTCTTCTTTTTTTGATTCAAGCTGTAGACTTACATATCGGCTAATTAAGACAGAACCAACCGCAAACGGAATAACCCTGATGATAGGGACCTCTTGTGCACCTATTGTATATTCGGCATAAGCTGCAGCAGGAAGCAGAATTGATACAACAAATTTATCTACGTACCTGTTAAGTTTATTGGTAAGTGACGAGAAGCCAAGCGGCAATGCAAAATTTAACTGCTTTTTGAGGGGAATGTCAGTATCAGAAAGTTTTCCCTCAGGCAGTGCCAGATGCAGCCAGACAAACGATCCTACAAATCTGATAACTCCATATACGACGAGGCCATAAACCGCAATTTCGAGGCTATACCCTAGTGCAAGCGGTAGTACAAGGCACACGAAAGAGAGCAGACTGGTCAACATTTCGTACCAGGCGGAATCCCTTTGTTTATCCAGAGCGAGAAGTACATTTGTGACCGGCCAGGTAGGTATCTCCAAAAGAGCGAGCAGTCCAATCCAGGGCAGCAGATCCTGAACCTGCTCAGCATTGGCAGGGTCCCATTCCGTTAAGAGCTGCGGGGCAAAATAACTCACTAACAGCACAAAGGCTCCGGCTATAAAACCAGTTCCCAATAGTATTGATGTGGTTTGAGCAGTAAACCCGCGTTTTGCACTGCCGCTTACTCTTTCAAAGAAGTAGAAAATACTTTCAGGAAATCCGAGTGTGGCTAGATTTCTTGCAACCTCATGTATCATTAAAAGATACCCGATGATCGCAAAATCAGTCTTCGATAATATCTGAATCGTTGCAATAACAATAGCAAGATCAATCACCGTAGTGATGATTCTTGAAAATACCACCACACCCGTCTTTTCAGTAAGGTTGTCTTTTTTCTTATTGCTCATTGGCGGTCAAAGTATCCATTATTTGAGCAAGTTTTCGGGTATTATCTCTGGCAGAATACGATTCAATCACATCTGGTTTTCGATTAATGTCGAACAAGGGAGTTTTGTTCAGCTTTCGTTCAATTGCTTTTTTAAGTGTATCCGCAATATCAGCCGTTTGATCATTGTGAAAATGAATTCCGGCCCCTGTAGCCTTTAATATCTCTCCCACTTCGGGATTTGGGGTAATGGATAAAATCGGTTTTTCAGAAATCAAATACTCCCATAGCTTGGCCGGTATGATTGATTCCCGTTCCCTGCTTGTGCTTACCAGCAACAGGTCTGCTTTATTGAATACTGAAGGAGCTTTTTCAGGCACGACCTTCTCATGCGTCACAAATTGCTCCATTATATCCATTGATCGAAGCCTGTCACTGTCTTCATCAGTCAGTGCTCCAAATGAATGTACCCTGATATTTTCTTGATACTCCTCAGGCATGGCTGCCACCGCTTCAGCAATGGGTGTAACGGGACTAAGCCGTCTGAATGAACCGAAAAACAGCACATTAAGCATGGAGTCATCGAGATTAGGTTTCCATTCTTTCGCATCTTCGTTTTCAGCGTATCCGTCAGATCTATTGTAGGAATTGAATATTGTATCAGTCTTATCAGACAGCAGTGAATAGTAGTCTGCATAAAGCTTCTCTGCAGACTTAGCGGTAAAAATAAGCTTGTCAGCTGAGTTAACATATTTTTTTTCAAGCTTACGGTCTATACTGTCGGAAAAAACCGATCGACCCCGCAGGCTCAAACCTGAGAGTGTCCATGGATCGCGAAAGTCAGCTACCCAGGGGATGTTCAGATCCTGTGACAGTTTGTTTCCCAGCCAGTGACCTGACCACGGATCACCCGTACTCCAGATTATATCGGGATCCAGCTTCCCGGCTTTCTTTAATATTTTGGAGTAGGCGCTCCAGAACAAGAAAACCCATGTATCCATAGGTACTTGCCGATCGAACCAGCCAGCAAGCCTGTCAGGCCACTCTGTCAACTTCTTGTGAACTGATTGGGACGTAACGTCCCTGCTCGGACTTGCTTCTTTATTTTCTGTTGTCCGATCAAAAGGCGGGTAAATTTCATTGATCGTCACATTTTTCAATGCTTCTTTTTCTCTTGATGTGAGTTCTTCTCCTTCTGTTCCAATTGTGAAAACCACAGGTTTCCAGTCAAATGATGGCAAATGGATCGCAAATTTGTAAGGTCTGAGCGATCCAACTCTACGCCGGGGTACAAAGTAAGGAGCAATCATCAATACCGTTTTCATGGACGAAAGGTACTCATCAGCTATCAGAAGTAAAACGATGATTCGGTTTCGATATCAATACGTAATATCAATTGCAGTCACTCCTGCTATTAAATACGTATTCTTAATCCGAGATAAGCGTATTTCAGACCTGAGTCTGAATTTGAAATCGATATAATCAAAACTATATACTATCAGGTTGATGCTCGTGAAGCACGTCGCTCCAGGCTATCAAATAGTGCATCAAATCCTCTTTGACGTATAATATTTTGAAATTGTGTGTTGTAGGATTCGGCTGTTGAAACTCCATCAATAGAGAAATCTGTAACGACCCAATCATCTCCCCTTTTCTGCATTTCATAACCTACCGGCGTACGTACATTTTCAAGCTGTGCAACCGTCTGCACTGTTGCCGAATCACCGTTAACTTCAATCTCATTATATTGAACATCAGCGCGGTAAATTTCAAGCCTGTTTAACGACTGATCCCTTACAACCGTTGCGAATAGCTCGACAAATCGGTCTCTGCGTTCTTCTGAAATTTCATCAAAAGTATCACCCAATGCATAAGCTGCCATAGAACGAAAATCGATCACTCCGTTGATAATCTCTTTAAGTTCAGCTCTTTGATCATCTGAATATGAGGCCCCTTCTGGGCCGAGGAGTTCTTTTATCTCTTCGTCTCTATCATTGAGCATTTCACGAATTTGCTGCTCACCGTTTTGCGCCATCAAGGAACCCGCTAAAAAGAGGCTAATCAAAAGTGAAACAAGAGTTTTTAAATACATAATCGTTACGTTTTAATTGATACTTATCTGCTGCACGGGAATTCCGGCCGCTTTATAAAGCTCTGCCACTCTTTTATTCAATTCGAAGGTATTTTGTTTCAATTCTACCCGAGTTTCTAACTCTTTCTGAACAGAATCCAGCAGGTCTTTAACATCACCAAAGCCAAAATCGTAATCCAGCTGTTCTTGCCGAACCCAATTTTTGGAAATTGAAAGAACCTCTTCCAATTGAATAACACGTGTTTGTGCGATTGCTGCTTTCCGGTACGTATCATTTAATTCAAGTACGATACCGTCAGTGAGGGCATTTTTTAGATTCTCAACTCGTTTACGTTCGATTCTGGCACGATCTACTTTTGTTTGAGTTGTCAAAAAATTCAAATTCTGACGAAAACTGAAGCCGAAAGCAGCCGAGGAATAGTTCGTATTGTTGATTATAAATGGATTCGACTGACGCGGACGATTGGGCGTATTGGCGAAACTACCTCTCAGCCCAAGAAACAGGGAGGGATAAAATTGCGATTTAACGGCATTAATCTGGCTATTAGCGGCACTTATACCAGCGTCTGCACCTCGCAATTCGGGCCGCTCATCCATAGCTATAGATTCGTAATAACTATAGGGCTCTAGCTCAAAAGGTACAGCATCAAGATAAAGGCTTTCTGGCTGGTAAACTGTATTTTGCGTAGGATCCAGCACGTAAGCCCATACCCGTTTTACATTATCAAGGCTTTGCTCAACTTCCACTCTCTGGACTTGAAATTCAGCCCTGAAAATATCGAATTTGAAAACATCAGACTGATCTAAATCAGGATCCCCCTCTTCTTTCATATCATTTATCTGACGTTCCACTCGTCTGAGTTGATCGTCTGCTTCTTTAAGAATTCGCTCTGTTTCCAATGCAAGCTGATAACTGAAGTATAAATCCAGAAGCTGAAGTTCAATCTCCGACTTTTCAGCTTCAAATCGAAATTCAGCTGCATTTGCTGCTGACTGTGTTGCATTAATTGCATTTTTAATGGCTCCCCAGGTATAGATAGGCTGAACTGCGCTGATCTCTGCACGGGTAAAAATGGCCCAGTTCTCCCAATCATTGGAAAGATTTGGATCAAGATAAAATTCATTGGGCGGACGTCCGGTTTCACTTACAACCCCGGGAACCAGACCATGCTGAGTATCCAGATTAATCCTCGGCAGGATCCGTTGGTCTTTTGCCTGTTGGGTTCTGTTTTCAGCAAGATCCACTGCGTTAGATAAGTAATCAACCTGACCGGAACGGTCAAGTCCTCTTTCAATAAAATCCTGCAATGAAATGCGAAGCGTATCCTGTGCAAATATCTGAGGAACTGATACAGCTAACATCAGGAAAAATACTATCGCTGAACTAATGAGTGACTTCATTCTATTTTTTCGGGTTGTAAAAGACACCGTCACGAACGTAAAAAGAAGAATATTATTTAAAAAAAAAGCCCCAAGTAATTACTGGGGCTTAAAATACAAAATAATGCGGAGGTAGAGGGATTCTTCCGAGGGAATCCCTGCGGGGGAACCCTCCGGAGACTTGCGCCT
>CAZVEP010000067.1:0-19541 GCA_964625635.1 uncultured Rhodohalobacter sp. | reverse complement strand
CTCACAGAAACAGCCGACGCCCAATGGTCGATCGGCGCTTCTTATGAGATTCGTGATGAAGACCCAACAAATGGTTTTGGAGTCAGACTTGAAAGAGGCATACTTTCTGCTGTTCCTATTGTTGATCTGGGACTCAGGGGACATTTTAGCTTCTTCAACGAATCAAACGATGTTAGTTCGGGCGGAGTGACGTTAGACCAGACAATTCAGAGTTATGACTTTGGTGTTGCTGCAACCGGCGGGGTATCGATTGGTCTGGTAAAACCTTACGTTGGATTGGGAATTGGCTGGGATAATACAAGCCTTGAGTACTCAGGCGGTGACGTTGGGAGTGTTAATCTTCAGGAAGATTTTGAAGCTCAGGACTTTTACTGGAACGGTTTCGTAGGCGCTCAAGTCACAATTATTCCTATACTAAACCCGTTTATAGAATATAGATTTACGGACATATCAGGCAGAGAAGACGTTGGTTTCGACACGGCGAGCCGACTTGCTATTGGGGTCTCCTTGAGTTTTTGATCACAGATATAAATATTGTATTTATACTTAGGACTAGGCGATCATCACTGATCGCCTTTTTTAATGTCTGTTCTTTTTACTGAACACTTAAGAATTTGAGCAAAACGAAAATCTGTGATGTATGGTTTTTATAGAAGATAATTAGTTGCAGTGCAATGACTAAGTTAGACACACATGTTACGGGCTACATCGATAAGCTTCCTCTCGGCAAGCTCGAGGAGAGTACGCTCAACGAACTGCTTGACCTGTGCCATGAACATCTGGATGAAACAGATGACGACCTCATCACCCGCGCTTTTAAAATTTGTTATCACTCACACAAGGACGTCCTGCGCGCATCGGGTGAACCTTATTATCTGCATCCGGTAGAGGTCGCGAAAATAATGGCGGCAGAATTTACGATTGATGATGAATCCGTCGCCGCAGCCCTGCTTCACGATACTGTTGAAGATACGATTGTAACGCTCGATGACATCCGTAAAGATTTCGGGGATGTAGTGGCACACCTAATTGACGGCGTTACAAAAATTACGGGTGTTTTTGAGAGCAGGAATTCAAAACAGGCAGAAACCTTTATGAAACTTCTGCTGTCAATGGCAGAAGATATTCGTGTGGTGCTTATCAAATTTGCCGATCGTCTGCACAACATGCGGACTATTAGCCATTTGCCGCGCCAGAAGCAGCTTAAGAAAGCCACAGAGACGATGGAGCTGTATGCACCCCTCGCTCACCGCTTCGGGCTTTTTAAAATCAAAAATGAGTTTGAAGATCTTTGTTTTAAAGTGATTGATCCGAATTCATTCAAATTTATTGCTCGCAAGCTTAAAGACAAGAGAGAGGCTCGCGAGGAGTTTATTGACGAATTCATGACACCGATTAAGGAAGAGCTCTCGAACTACAATTTCAATTTTGAGATTAAGGGACGCCCGAAACACATTTACAGCATTTACCGGAAGATGCAGAATCAGCAGAAACCGTTTGAAGAGATTTACGATCTTTTCGCCATTCGGGTTATACTCGAAAAACCTCACACCAAAGAGGATTGCTGGAGAGTTTACTCTATCATTACTGACTGGTATACACCGATTCCAAAACGGTTTCGTGATTTTATATCCGTACCAAAGGCCAATGGATACCAGTCACTTCATACAACCGTGATTACTAAAAAAGGGCGTAAGGTTGAAGTTCAGATCCGCACGCGAAAAATGGACGATATTGCAGAACACGGTCTGGCGGCACATTGGAAATACAAGGAAGGAAAGGACAGCGGGAGTAAAGAGCTCGATAAATTTGTGCACTGGGTTCGGGATGTTCTGGATAATCCGCGGCCTGAGGCAGCCACAGAATTTGTAAAAGACTTTCAGCTTAATCTTTATCAGGATGAAATCTATGTGTTTACTCCGGACGGGGAACTGAAAACACTTCCCAAAGGTGCCTCGTGCATTGATTTTGCATTTGAGATTCACAGTGAGATAGGTGAGCGTGCTATTGCCTCAAAGGTTAATGGCAAGATGGTTCCGCTCCGGCAAAAACTGAAAATTGGTGACCAGGTTGAAATTATTACCGGGAATAAAATAAACCTCAATCCTGACTGGATGAGTGATGTGGTTACGCACAAGGCCAAAGCCCGCCTGAGGCAGTTCATCAAACAGAAAGAACGGAAGATTTCTGACCAGGGACGCGAGCAATGGGAGAAAAAGGCCAGGAAAGGAAAGATAGAAATATCCGACCAGGAGCTTACCAAGATTGCACATCGTTTTGGTTTTGATGCGAGCCAGGATATGTTCTACGAAATTGGCAGTGGCGCGTTCAACGTAAACGAGCTATACAAAAAAGTTAAGCAGTATAAGAGCAAAGGCCGCCTTGAAAGCAATCAGCCTGAGGACGACGAAAAGGTATCTGAAAAAGACATTCAGGAAGAGTATATCTCAACTGCACGTTCCGTTGGAGAGGATAAGGCACTTCTTGTGGAAGGTGAACTGAGTAACGTAAAATACTCCTATGCAAAATGCTGTAATCCAATACCTGGAGATAACGTCATTGGTTTTATCAGCCGTAACGGCGATGTGAAAATTCATCGCTCAAATTGTAAGAATGCACATCACCTTCTGAAGACGGATGGAGACAGGATTGTTGATGTTACATGGTCAAACAATATTGATACACAATTCCTTGGTGGAGTGAAAGTTATAGGTGAAGATAGGGTAGGGCTCGTTAATGATCTGACGGAAGTACTCTCAAAATCACTGCAGACGAACATGAAAAGTATTAATGTGAGTAGTGAAGGCGGAATGTTCGAAGGGATACTTGCTGTTTATATAAATGACCTTAAACACTTGGAGCGTGTTATAAACCGACTTGAACGGGTTGAAGGTGTGAAAACTGTAATGCGTTATGAATAATGAAGTTACATTAACACTCATTCATTGAATTAAAATTAACTGATAATTTTTTTCCATTCATCCGTTATCTTTATGACGGCTACTGTACATAAGAACAAACGAATAAAAAACAATCTATTAAGATGGTTACTTACACAAAAAGAGATATCGTAAGATCAGTTGCAGACGAGATGGACGTTCCCTTAAATAAGGCAGAGCCGTGGGTAGAAACGGTTATTGGTGCTTTGCGTGGTAAGATGCTTGAAGCAGATCCAACTTGCAGAATTGAATTGAGAGATTTCGGCGTCTTTGAGGTCAAAAAAACTAAGGCCAAACCGAAAGCCAGAAATCCTAAAACAAATGAAGAAATTTATGTGCCGGCTCATCGCAAAACACATTTCAAGCCAAGTAAAAGACTGAAAAAATTCTTAAAACAGCCGCTAAAAGATCTTGATGGCAACGGCAAAAATGACTAATAATCAGGGTCGCCTAATTGGAATTGATGTTGGAGGCAAGCGCGTTGGGTTGGCTCGCTCAGATCCCTTTAATACCTTTGCATCTACAATAGGCACATATTCTCCCGATGACAGTTATAAGGAAATTGAAAAACAGGCCGAGTTAGCCGGGCCAATATGCGGTTTTGTGGTCGGCTGGCCTTTGACTCCTCAGGGAAACAGGACGCACGCCACCGGACTCGTGGAAGACTACATAAAAAAACTCAACAAGAAATTTCCCGGAATTGAAACGTACATGGTTGATGAACGATATTCATCGCGTGATGCACGCCGGATACTGGTCGAGTCAGGTGTCCCAAAAAAGAAAAGGAGTGAAAAAGGGCGTGTTGATCAAGCAGCTGCAGCGTATCTTTTACAGCAATTTCTAGAATCAAACCCAACAATTTAAATGGCGATATTACCAATCGTAACATATGATGATCAAGTACTGCGGCAAAAGGCAAAGCCGATTGAGAAAAACAGTGATTCGATTCAGTCTCTGATCGATGACATGTTTGCAACAATGTACAACTCTAGCGGTGTTGGGCTTGCAGCTCCCCAGATAGGAGAACTGATCCAGCTGTTTGTTATGGACGCAGATGCCATTACAGATGAGCTCGAGGAGACAAATCTCGGCCCTATGGTTTTCATCAATCCCAAAATTATCGAGCTTACAGGTGACGAGGTGAAAATGGAAGAAGGCTGCTTGAGTATTCCGGATGTTCGTGACGATGTTAAACGACCTGTAAATGTGAAAATCGAATATTTTGACAGGAACTTCAATCTACAGGAAAGTGAGTTTTCAGGGTGGATATCAAGAATTATACAGCATGAAAATGATCACCTTCAAGGGATTCTATTTCTTGATTATTTGAGCTCATTCAAAAAAAGGCTTCACCGCTCTTCCCTTAAAAAGATTGACAAAGGCGAAATAGAAGCAGAATATCCTATCATGGCGAAAAAAGGTCTTGTATAAATTATGAATCCACTTCGGATCGTCTTTATGGGATCACCTGATTTTGCGGTTCCCAGCCTTGATTATCTTCATAGATCAGATCACACCATTGTCTCAGTAATCAGCGGTAAGGATAAACGCCGTCGTCGCAGAGGTGAACCGGAACCCACTGCCGTGAAGAAGCGGGCTCAAGAGCTTGGATTAGATACATTTGATGCAGATGATATGAAGAGTCCTGAGCTTTACAATTATCTCGGCGGGCTCAAAGCAGATCTTTTTGTTGTTGTCGCGTTTAAAATATTACCACCTGAATTGTTGGAACTTCCAACGCTTGGTTCTGTGAATCTTCATGCGTCACTTCTTCCGAAATATCGGGGTGCGGCCCCTATTCACTGGGCAATAATTCAGGGGGAAAAAGAAACAGGATGTACGGTGTTTTTTCTTGATAAGTCAGTAGACACAGGAAAGATTATCGGTCAGAAATCGACACCTGTCGGTCCGGATGAAACAACTGGTGAGCTTTATGAAAGGCTAAAGCACCTTGGAGCCGGTTTGCTAAAGGAGTGTATTGATTCTATCGCATCGGCCGATTACACGGTTACACCCCAAGAAGATGAGAAGGCAACTCCTGCACCAAAGTTATTTAAAGAGAACACAAAAATTGATTTTCGACAATCAACCCAGGATGTACACAATTTTGTTAGGGGGTTGAATCCTTTCCCTGTTGCCTGGTGTATTTATGATGGGGAAAAAATGAATGTCTATAAAACATTACCCGGACCAGAGCACGATTTGAAACCCGGAGAACTAATGTCTGAGAGCGATATGCTTTTTGCAGGAACTGAAAACGGATCAATTCAGCTTTTGGAATTGCAGCTTCCGGGAAGAAAACGAATGACAGGACAGGAATTTGTCCATGGCTACAATCTATCGGCAGATCTGAATTAACTTATTAATAATAAATAGGTTGATTTAAACTAATTATTTTGTGATATACCGATCAATAATTCTGAAAAACAATTCAATACTAAATAAGACTAAATTTATCCTATAATGGAGTTATCCCCTATTTTACAAGCAGCTAAAAATGGTGATCTGGATCTTGTGAGAAGTTTGCATCAGGAAGGTGAAGATCTTAATAAAACGCATAAAAACGGGGCGAGTGCACTCATTTATGCCGCAGAAAACGGACATCTGGAAGTTGTAAAATACTTAATAGAAAATGGGGCTGATCCCGAGGTGACTACCAAAATGGGTGGCACTGCCTTAAGCAGGGCAGCAGAACAAGAAAATCCTGAGATACTGCAATACCTTCTCAATGCCGGAACGCCCGTAGGAGAAATGGCACTCATTGTGGCGGCCAGAGAAGGCAATGCCGAAGCGGTCAAAATATTACTTGAGGCCGGTGCTGATGTAAATGCCAGGCAGCGATGGGGACAAACTGCACTTATGCTTGCTGCTCGTGAAGGGCACGATAAGTGTGTGAACCTTCTGCTCGAACACGGTGCAAATGTCCGGTTAAAAGACAAGAATGGAGACACTGCACTTAACATTGCAAACGATAATGAAAATATCGATATCGCTGTTCGTCTAAAACGTGCCGGAGCAAAAGCAGAGTTGAAAAAAGCTCCTCCCGTGGCTTCAGTCGATGACGAAGATGATGATGTTGATGACTTGGGCAGTGATGAGACGGACGCAGATGTGGAAGATCTTATCGGAGAAGATGATCTTGGAGAAGAAATTGATCTCGAAGATGACGATTTATAATAACCACTTTGATCATTTACACCTCTTTTCTTATATAAAATAATACGTTTATGACCTATAAAGGGAGAGCAAAGTAGTTAAAAGCGCTTACATGCGAAAACCGTTGTTTTTTCTTGATTAAAGGCTCGAGATAATGGATAGAGTGTACGGAAACCGTTATTTTAAACTAACTAAATAGAAAAGCTGTTATAATCAGTTAATCTAAAACAAGAACGGAGTTATTTATATGGCTAAAGTAAAAGTAGGAATTAATGGTTTTGGACGTATTGGGCGACTAGTGATGCGGTCAATACTAAAACATCAGAGTGACAATATGGAGGTAGTTGGGATCAATGATTTGACTGACGCCAATACACTTGCTCACCTGTTTAAATACGACTCAGTTCATGGTACATATGACGGTGATGTTTCAGCAGAAGGTGATAACCTGGTAATTGATGGAATTAAAATTGGCATTACTGCTGAACGTGACCCTTCAAACCTGAAGTGGGGAGAAAGAGGTGCTGAAGTTATTATCGAATCAACCGGAATTTTCCGTGACGATAAAGGCGCCTCAAAACACCTGGAAGCAGGAGCTAAGAAAGTGATTATTTCTGCCCCTGGTAAAGGCGATATTCAGACCATCGTACTTGGTGTAAACGACGAAGAAATTGATAAGAGCAAGACTGTTTACTCCAATGCAAGCTGTACAACCAACTGTCTGGCCCCTATGGCGAAAGTTCTTGATGAAGCCTTTGGCTTGAAGCAAGGATTCATGACTACAATACACGCCTATACGGGAGATCAGCAAATTGTTGATGGTCCTCATAAAGACCTTAGACGTGCACGTGCAGCCGCAGCCAACATTGTACCGACAACTACAGGAGCTGCCGCTGCGGTGGGCCTTGTGCTTCCACACCTGGACGGCAAGCTGGATGGCGGTGCAGTAAGAGTGCCGGTACCAGATGGTTCACTTACCGACTTCACTGCTGTCTTAAATAAAGAAGTGACGGAAGCGGATGTTCTAAAAGCATTCAAAGATGCAGCTGGAGGAGATATGAAAGGTATCCTGGAATATAGCGAGGAAGAACTCGTATCCAGTGATATCATTGGTAATCCACACTCTTGCATTTTCGATAGTAAAATGACTAAAGTTGACGGAAACGTCGTGAAAGTAATCGGCTGGTATGATAACGAAGCCGGCTACTCAGCCAGAACTGCAGAACTTGTTAACAAGATTTTGTAGATATCTGAGTCACTTTAGATAAAAAATGTGTTAAAATCCCGCTTTCGGTTCCGAGGGCGGGATTTTTTTTGGGATTGACATGGCATGTCTAAAGCTTTTGAAAGGCTTTAATGCTGCTCTACAGTTTTGAAAGAATAAGTAATATCGGTGCTGCCGCGAGAGATGCTATGTCTGGTGGAGGCTGGAACTGTGTGCGATGAGAGACATGGCATGCCTGCTTATGACAAATCATTTAAGCTTTCCCAAATGCGATTAAGTTTTTTATATTAAGTAAGCGCTTACATGCTTCAATCTGTCGAATATATAGTTTAAGTCCAATGTCCTCATTCCATATATCAACCCAAAACAAACCTATAAGGCAGTGTTAAGAAAATTTCTGATATCGTTCCCGGTACTGTTAATCATATTGATTTCGCCGTTTTCTGTTTTTTCACAGTCGATTCAAATTGATCGCATTGAACCCGCAAACTGGTGGGTTGGTTTTGAGAAATCGGAAGTTCAGCTGTTGGTTTATGGTGATGACATTCAGTCGGCCAGAGCATCGCTTGATTATCCGGGTATATCAATTGAAAAAACCACACTTGTAGAGAACCCGCATTACCAGTTTATAACACTCCGGATTGATGAAGAAGCAGAGGCTGGTACAGTACAGTTAACATTTCACAGAGGTGAACATTCACATACAGTTGACTATGAAATCCGGGAGCGCCATAATGATCTCAAGCGCAATCAGGGCTTCGATTCTACCGATCTGATTTACTTGCTCATGCCGGATAGGTTTGCGAATGGCGACCCTTCCAATGATGAGATTGATGGTATGCTTGAGGGCGTGAATCGTGAAAATCCCAATGCCAGGCATGGGGGCGATATCCAGGGAGTGATCGATAATCTTGATTATCTGGATGATTTGGGGATGACAGCGGTCTGGTTTACGCCTATCATCGAAAATGACATGCCGCCAGAGTATGGAGCCTATCATGGATATGCGGCGACCGATATGTATCGTGTCGATAGACGCTATGGGTCAAATGAAAAGTATCTTGAGCTGATTGAAGCGGCACATGACCGTGATATGAAAGTGATTATGGATATGATTCATAATCATGTGGGAACTGAGCACTGGTTTGTAAAAGATCAGCCAATGGATGACTGGTTGCACAACCTGGATAAAGTGGGTACCACAAATTTTCGGACATCCACCGTGATGGACCCTTACGCCTCAGAGCATGATTACGATGCCACGGTTCAGGGCTGGTTTGTGGTAGATATGCCGGATTTGGATCAGCGGAATGAATTGGTGGCGAATTATCTCATCCAAAATACACTTTGGTGGATAGAATATTCCGGTATCGACGGCATTCGCATGGACACACATCCTTATCCCTACAAAGAGTATATGGCAGACTGGTCGAAACGGGTACTTGAGGAGTTTCCCGGTTTCAACATAGTGGGTGAGGCATGGATGCCCAATACACCCTCGACAGCCTACTGGCAGACCGGATTTCCGAGTTCAGACGGATATGAAAGTTACCTTCCCAGCGTGACAGATTTTCCTTTGTACGGTTCGATTATAGCAGGGCTGAACGAACAACCGGGCTGGGATACCGGGATTTCGCGACTTTATTTTACATTAAGCCAGGATTTCTTGTTTCCTGATGCAAATATGAACGTCATCTTTCCGGGTAATCATGATCTTGATCGAATATTCACCGTGATGGGGGAGAATTACGGAAAATTCAGAATCGTTCAGACGTTCATCATGACGACCCGAGGTATTCCGCAGCTTTACTACGGTGATGAAATCCTGATGACCGGGGGAGGGCCCGATGGGCTCAAGCGAAAAGATTTTCCCGGCGGATGGAGTGAAGATCCTATAAACGCATTTACTCAGGATGGAAGAGAAGAGCTTGCAGATGAAACGGGATTTCCGGTCTCCGAAGCGTACGAGTTCGTCTCAAATCTCGCAAACTGGCGGAAGGGCAGCGACGTCATTCATACCGGCGAACTGACCCATTTTATACCTCAAAATAACGTGTATGTATATTTCAGGCATAAAGATGACAAACGGGTTATGGTGGTCCTGAATGGGAATGCAAAATCTGATGTGCTGTACTTGTCACGATTCTCTGAGATGATTCAGGACTCGCAAAGTGGGTATGACGTCATTGGCGGAGAAACGGTTGAGCTTAATGATACATTGGCAATCGAAGCATACGAGACAATGGTGATTGAGCTGGATTAATTTATACCCTTAATAGTCGAACCTGTCAATCTATAGATTCATAATACATGGCAAGATATGACAGGTCCGGAGGGCTGCATTTTAAAGTTTCTCAAACCTTGACTGGAAAAACCGCAGGTATTCAGGTTCGTAAACAAATTTGAGTCCGGTAATGGCTTCCCGATTTTTATATACTTCTTCAACAGACTCAGCAACAACATCCATGTGGGCCTGTGTATAAACTCTGCGAGGAATAGTGAGACGCACCAGTTCCAGTTTAGGGAAGTTATGCTCGCCGGTCTCCGGATTACGTCCGGCAGAAACCACGCCGCGCTCCATCGCCCGAACCCCGGAATCCAGATAAATAGCTGCAGCAAGCGATTGAGCAGGAAGTTGATCCTGAGTCAGGTGCGGCAGGAATTTTTTTGCATCAAGAAATACTCCGTGAGTCCCGATTGGTTTAACTACCGGTACACCTGCATCAATCAGCATGTTTCCCAGATATTCTACCTGTCCGATTCTTGCTCGTATATGGTCATAGTCTACCGATTCAGTAATTCCAATAGACAGTGCTTCCATATCTCGACCGGCCATGCCGCCATACGTATGCAAGCCTTCATAAATAACGACCATGTTTCGGGCCTTGTCGAAAATATCCTCATCATTTACAGCCAGAAAACCACCAATATTAACCAGGGCATCTTTTTTTGAGCTCATGGTTGCGGCATCTGTTTGGTCGCAAATTTCTTTCACTATTTTCCTTACAGACCACTCAGCATACGCATCCTCATTTTTTTTGATCATAAAGGCGTTTTCTGCCACTCGCGTCATATCATGAACAATGAGAATACCATGTTGATCACAAAGTTTTCGGAGTTCTTTGAGATTACCAAGAGAAATCGGCTGACCGCCGGCCATATTCACTGTAGTGGCTATTGAGACGTACGGTATTTTTTCCGCACCATGTTTTTTGATGAGGTGGCGAAGTTTATCCAGATCCACGTCGCCCTTAAATGGATGTAAATTGTCCGGGTCGTGAGCTTCATCAATAATAATATCTTTGAAAATTCCACCGGCAAGTTCCTGGTGGAGTTTGGTAGTTGTGAAATACATGTTGCCGGGAACAATATCACCCTCACTGATAAGGATCTGCGAGATCATATGTTCGGCCGCACGTCCCTGGTGTGTAGGAACCAAGTGTTTGTAGCCATAATATTCCCGAACGGCTTCTTCAAGGTGGTAAAAATTGCGGCTGCCTGCATACGCTTCATCCCCCATCATCATACCAGCCCACTGACGATCACTCATAGCAGAAGTACCGCTATCGGTAAGTAAATCAATGTACACATCTTCGGATCTCAGCAGAAAAGTATTGTATCCGGCTTCGTCAAGGGCTTTTTCCCGCTCAGAACCGGTCGTCATTTTTACCGGTTCTACCATTTTTATTTTGTAGGGTTCGGCCCAGGATCGTTTTCTGTCAGATGAGTTTTGATTTTTCTCCACGAGTACCTCCGTCAATTAAATTTATTGTTTTCAATGTGTGAGATATGATACAGAAAAGCGCTTTCATCATAAAGCAAAAAGATGTGTAGAAGAGTAACTATTCATAATATGAACAGTTAAAAGTGCCTGACTACGAATAAGTTAGAGAAATATAGAATGAAGGTGACCATAGAAGGGCTCAGTTTTATTTCATTCAAAAAAAACTGTATGAGAGGGCATTTTGTCTCTACGTTACATGCTGTATCACAAAATAATCTATTTATGAGTTTTGCAGATTTATAGAAGCATTAAAACCCATTCTGTGAAGTTAAAGTCATGGTAATCTGAAATTGAGACCTGAGAAACGGCAGCTGATTACCAGTCATCGTCTACTTAAACAAGCGTCATGCCCAAAACCACTTCTGGACATGGCAAACGGCTTCATCTTAGCCTTTGCAACTCACTCTGCACTTCCATAGAAATGTATCAAAACGCATGATTTACTAATCACTCAAAACCTCGTAACTGCTCGAAATCTTTGCTGTTTTCGACAGCGTTTTAGAGACGGAGCAATATTTATTTAACGATAGGTCAATGGCTCGGGCTACTTTTTTCTCATCAAGGTTAGATCCTTTAAGAATAAAGTGGAGGTGAATGGTTTTGAACTCGGTATATTGTTCGCCTTCCACCGTGATTCGCTCGCCGGTAACCTCAATTTGCAGATCGTCAGGATTCTGTCTCTGTTTTTTGAGAATGCCTACGACGTCGATGGCTGAGCAACCACCTGCAGCGGCCAGCAACATCTGCATTGGCCTGAAACCTCCATTGATTCCGCCAATTTCTCCTGTTCCATCCATGTGCAGTTTCACCCCATCCTCATTTTTGGCTTCCATGTGGACGGCGTCATTAAGTCGCTGAATCAATATTTTCATATTCCAAGGTAGTTTGATTTAAAGAATGCTTCCTTAAAATACCGAAAATAAATCTGCAGTTCGATTCTTATTCTTCATTTAGAAGAATCACCGGTGATTCTCAAAATTAGTCTAACTTTTTGATGTCACTACCTAATATCTGCTCCAGTTCACCAAATGTACTGGCTTCAAGTGCCTGAGTCTTTAGATTTCCATTGTTTAGAAAATCAGCAGGGACATGAACCGCACGGATAAGGAGACTTTCAAATTCATCGGCTGGTCCGAGAGCGTAGTTGGCATCCAGAAAAATTCTTAAATCCACAACAGTAAAGTCATAATCGTAAAGTAATGTCCCGCTTGCATTAAATTCAGTGAGAGGAAGCTTTCTCCAAACCTCCAGATCGTCTTCTTCAAGATAATCTTCAAATACATAGGCGAGCATTACGTCCTGTCCTAAAACTTCAATCCCGGATGGAATTCCCTGAATAAATGAAAAATCGTTGGATTGGTTAAGGTCCACCTCAAACTCAAATGATATTGGGAGGATACTTGGCCCGGCTGGTCCTTCAGGTCCCCGGGGCCCGACTGGCCCTTGTTCGCCGCAGCCGGTGAGGAGTAGAAAAAATGCGATAGTTGAAAGTAAAAATTTAGTTGTCTTTTTCATGAAAGTACCCGTTTGTTGACAGTTATGCTCTTTTAACGCGTGTGTTTCTGTTAGGTTTCCAGCGCTCTTATGTGGTTTAACTCACATGTAAACATATACTTATATAGGCACATACTTTATCGCATATTGATGTTAAGTAACATTATTCTGTGCTAGGATTGTCCTAGAGGGTAACACGAATAAGAAAAAGTGATTGACAGGGTATTCTCTGTAACGAATCCCATCAACTATGAAAAATTGGATGCAGCTTATCGTCTTGTTACAATTTGCCATTGTTTTAATTAAGTGCGGTTCATCTGAAACATGGCAAAGAATGAGAAGAAATAAGTGAAAGTGAATTATCGAAAACATCCCGACAAGCTTATTTCCAAAAATAAGAGTCTACTAATTTAATCTGTGATTCAGGAAATAAAGCACAGTCTTGGAAATGAGTAATTTTTTGCAGACAATGATATAGATAGATCTGTGAATACAACTAAGAGATGACAAGAGTTTAAGAATATTTCTTTTCGAGTGTAAGTCATCTCATCATCTAAGCAAATGGGACTCATGACTAAGAAAGCACTCAAAAATCCAAAAGGCGATTTTTTCAGGCTGACTGACGAAAAGATTAGCAGTGGAGTAAGAGCTTCCCGTGCCAGTGACAGACTACGAATTATTTACCCGGTTCAGCGGAATCAAAAAGCAGAAGTGCAACGGCTACTAAATTTTATGCAGCCGGGGACATACGTCCGTCCTCACCGGCACCCGATGCCACATGCAACAGAGTCTATTGTAATTCTTCAGGGCAAGCTTCGGTTTTTTACGTTTGATGCTGATGGAAATCGGCTGACGGATGATATTGTCAGTACGGGACTTCCGGCGGGCATGATTGATATTGAGCCTGGAGTGTGGCACAGCTTTCTGGTGCTTGAAAAAGATACGATCATCTTTGAATGTAAGAAAGGGCCTTACAATGCAGATACGGACAAAGAGTTTGCCGATTGGGCGCCTGAAGAAGGAACAGTTGAGTCTCGTAACTGGATGCAAACAATAAACGATAAAGACCCGATGTAATGAACTATAAACACTCATTTTGGGAAAAAGATGCCTGGCTAAACACTACCGATCTCATCATTGTTGGCGGGGGAATTATGGGTGCGTCTACCGCACTATTTTATAAGCAAAGAAACCCCGATCATGAGGTCATTTTAGTTGATCGCGGCGTGACACCCATAGGAGCCAGTACGCGAAATGCCGGATTTACATGTATAGGGTCGATGTCCGAACACCTCGCGGATATTGAAATTGCAGGCATGCCAACTGTAATTAACAGAATTGAACGACGCTGGAACGGGTTGAATCTGCTTCGCAGTACAATGGGAGAAGGTAATATCGGCTATGAAAATACTGGAGGGTTCGAGATTTTTACCAACACTATCTTATTTGAGAGATGTATTGAGCACGTAGAGCAAATGAATAAACGGCTGTACGTCCGTTTGGGAGAAAAAGACGTTTATACAGTAAAGGTAAAAAATGGCTATCCGGCAATTTTCAACCGACTCGAAGGGGCTATTCACAGCGGTAAGCTGATGAGAGCATTACACAACAGAATTTCGAAATTAGGTGTCAGAACATTTTGGAACAGCAATGTTATATCAGCTGAATCAGGTCTGGTGAGGTTTGAGTCGGGCCTTGAAATAAACGCAAAAAAAGTAGCGCTGACGGTAAATGGTTTCGCTTCTCAAATCACCGGCCTGGATGTAAAACCATGCAGGGGATATATTTTCGTTACGAATCCAATTGACAATTTGAAGTGGAAAGGGACATTCCATCACAATCAAGGGTATGTTTATTTTCGAAATGTGGGGGATCAGCTGCTTTTAGGCGGAGCAAGGGACGTAGCCTTTGAAGAAGAGACGACGGCTGAATTTGGATTTAATGAGAAGATTCGGGCATGGCTGATGAACTTTGCAGACAAAGTATTGAAGCTTCCGAAAGGCTGGAGTGTTGATCAGGAGTGGAGCGGCATTATGGGCATGACTGAAAATAAAGAACCCATTATCAAAGAGATTAAATCAGACGTTTTTGCGGCTGCGGGACTAAGCGGAATGGGGATTGCCATAGGTATGCAAGTTGCCAAAGATTTGCTTAGACAAATGGAGCGTTGATGGGGGAGTCATTGTGTAGAATTCCTCACAAGCTGTTTTTCCATATTGGATGGGCGGTTAACAATTGAATCAATCAATCTGTCAGCCGAAGTTGACGTCCCGGAGTTGAACCAATCAGATCTGACAGCGTTTTTAGTTTGGGTCTGGATTCCCATTCAACCTCCAGGCGTCCGCAGGACCTTGAAGCGTGAGACATCTTGATTATTCTCCTTTGCCAGCCTCTACTTTGTATAACCATCAGGAAAATTTTGTGCCTGAAAATCGACGCTGACAGAAACCGGAAAAACACCGGAATACCGGCAGATCTTGTTCCTTGCTTTTAAAATTCACCGCATGAAGCGAACTCATCCGGTGAAGATCAATTTTTCAAAAACTCCCGATAAATTTCGAGCAACTCACTCATCATCATCGCAGTTGCTCCCCAGAGTGGCACCCTGTGAAAGGACCAAAAAGGCACGTGAAAGCTATTCTCAGAAAGGTCCCATTTTTCAGTTTCACGCATCTCGTCATCCAGAAGCATGTCAAGTTTCACGGTAATGATCTCTTCAACCTCATTAGGGTTTCGCTGCATGATAGGTTTGTGCTCAAGAAAACCAACAACGGGCGTAATTCGGTTATTGGTTCTGTGTAGGTAAAAAGGTGTTAGCGAACCGAGTACGTCTATATATTTTGACTCGATGCCTATCTCTTCATGCGTTTCCCTGAGTGCAGTCTCTACTATTGACTCACTCTCTTCTGACCGCCCGCCGGGAAAGCTGATCTGTCCGGCATGACGTATGGAGTCCGTTCGCAACGTTAAAATAACGTTCAAATCCTGATTACCATCAGCATAGATAGGAACCAAAACTCCACTGGGGTGACCGCTGCTGTCAATAGAACGGCCGGGAACTTCTGTATTCGGATCAACCGGTTCAGGCATCATTTTCATTTGTGCCTCTCTGCCCGGAAGTGATTGCTGTAGACGTTTTTTTAGAAAATCATGAAATGTAGATGACATATATGAACTAACAGGTGATGATGTATCCAATTATTTATTGCAGGTCATTGGCTCTCTAACTTCTCTGAGCCCATCACCATTCTGATTAAATTAATAGGCGATTTTATCCTCTTTCTCTTCCCATTCGTCAAACAGTTTCAGAGCTTTATCGCGGTTAAGAGAATTTGTTGTAATAGAGCGTTCGGGGGCAGGAACTGAAATCTCATCATAAATAAAAGAGTCATCAAAACCGGCATCAGATGCATCTTTACGATTGGCAGCGTAGAAAATTCGATCGGGACGTGCCCAGTAGAGTGCACCCAGACACATAGGACAGGGTTCACAAGAGGTGTAGACATCACAGCCGGTGAGCTGAAAGGTGCCCAGGTGTTTACATGCATCCCGGATCGCAACAACTTCGGCATGGGCGGTTGGATCGTTCGATGTCGTCACCCGGTTATGACCCTCGCCAACAATCTGTTCATCCTTGACAATTACACAGCCAAAAGGCCCGCCGTGGTTTTGGTTCATCCCGATGCGTGCGAGATCTATAGCACGATCCATAAATTTCGTATCCATAACAAGATTCATTCAGCTTACTATTTAAGACATACATAAAGTATCTGATGCAGACCGAATAACCAATACAGATTTCAGGGATATCAAGCTATATTGGAGGGCCAGAAACGATGGAACTGATCTATTATGTATTTTGTAAAGTTTCGCTGAACAAGGATGGCAGAGTTTCACTATTTTTAGCCCCTTGTATACAATAGCTTTGAAAAAACTAAATAAATTATATGTCATTATTAGTCGTCGGATCTGTAGCTTACGATGGAATTGAAACGCCGTTTGGAAAAAAAGACAGAATACTTGGGGGATCGGCCACTTATATATCCTTAGCCTCCTCATACTTCACAGAAAACATTAATCTCGTTGGCGTTGTTGGCAAAGATTTTAGTGACGATGATATCAAGTTACTAAAAAGTAAAAATATTGATCTTGAGGGGTTGCAGAGAGATGAAAGCGGCAACACGTTTTTCTGGAAAGGAAAATATCATCACGATCTTAACATGCGGGACACGCTAGATACGCAGTTGAATGTGTTTGAGCGTTTTAATCCAATCATACCGGATGTTTACAAAGATGCGACATATGTAGCTCTTGGAAATATTGAACCGAGCCTGCAGGAAAAAGTACTTCAGCAGGTGAATAATCCCGCTCTAGTTGTGATGGATACCATGAACTTCTGGATTGAGGGCACGCCCGACGCGCTCAAAAAAACATTGAAAGGAGTGGATCTTCTGGTTATCAATGATTCGGAAGCCCGTGAACTGGCAGATGAGCCCAACCTTATTATTGCTGCAAACAAAGTGCGCGAGATGGGTCCTGATTCACTGATCATCAAAAAAGGAGAGCACGGAGCGCTTCTTTTTACGGGGAATGAAATATTCTCAGCCCCGGCATATCCCGTGATAGATATTTTTGACCCCACCGGTGCCGGCGATACATTCATGGGCGGTTTACTTGGGTGGCTGTCGTACACTGATGATCTCTCACCCGAAAACATGCGCCGTGCAGTTATTATGGGATCCGTAATGGCGAGTTTCTGCGTGGAAGAGTTCGGTCCTGACCGGCTGAAAAATCTTACGGAAGAAGAAATTTATGACCGTTACAAGCAGTTCAGAAGGCTGAGCGTCATTCCAGAAATAGACTAAAGGATAACTGCCGATACAGATTATGCATACACTTTTCCTGGCATCCGGAAATCCACATAAAATCGGGGAGCTGAAAGATCTGCTCACACCGTTTGATATCTCAATCAAATCGACACTTGATTATCCCGATGCCGAGGAAGTGGTCGAAGACAAACCGGATCTGGAAGGCAATGCGCTGAAGAAAGCACGTTTCTGGCACGAGAAGACAGGGCTGCCATCACTTTCTGATGATACGGGTCTGGAGGTCGATGCGCTGGATGACGCTCCCGGCGTTTATTCGGCACGATATGCAGGTGAAAATGCTACATACGAGCAAAACACTCAGAAACTTTTGGCTGAGTTGGATGGTGTGGCAAACCGGTCCGCTCGATTCAGAACGGTTGTTGCGTTTATTGATCAAAAGGGGAGCGAGTATATTTTTGAGGGAATCTGCAAGGGCGAGATAATTTCGGAGAAGAGAGGGGAAAAGGGGTTTGGTTATGATCCTGTTTTTGTTCCGGAGGGATATGATGAAACCTTTGCTGAGTTGAGCAGTCAGCAGAAGAATGATATTAGTCACAGGGGAAAGGCGATGCAGGCTTTTTTGACCTATTTAAAAGAGCATCAGTAAACTACTTCAGCAGTATAACTTGTGATAATTGGAAATTATTTTGATGAATTTGAAAGACCTTTGATATAAAAACCGCATATCCGCATAGAGCAGCCATTCTGCTCATAAGCCTTTTAAATTATAATTAATTCTTACGGATATGCACCTACAAAAGCTACTCTCCTTCTTTATAGTGTTGATTCTTTCCATCACTGCGTTTCCCCAATACACAAAAGCACAGATATATTTTGGTGGGGATGAACAGCTAAAAGTAACGGACGTCAACGGGCTGAACCCAACCGTGTTTCTTGATGAAGAGATTACCGGACTTGCCATCGATACGACCAGAGGTTTACTGTTTTTTTCCAATGTGTCTTTTTCCTCTAATAGGATTGTGGAAAAAATATCGCTTGATGGAACAGGAAGACAAGAGCTTCTGGATGATGGTAATTTGGGTGTAAATGATATTTCTCCAAGAGGTATTGCTCTGGATCAAAGAAATATGATTGTTTACGTTGCTGACCTTCTTAACGATGGACGAATTTTGTCTGTCAACTATGACGGTACAAATCCTCAGATTATCATTGCCGGTGAGGCTGACGGGGTTACAAACGGGATATTGGATGTTGCTGTAGATACTGTTAACAATAAACTTTATTGGCCTAAGCTAAATGCCATAATGCGCGCTGATCTTGACGGCAATAACGTGGAGATGATAGCTGAGGTAGATCCTATCCCAGGTCAGGAAGACAATCCTGTCCAGGTTTCAGTCATTCAGGTGGATCCTGCAGGGGGTAAGGTCTACTGGGCTGATCCATATAAAGATCAAATTACAATCGCCGATCTTGACGGATCAAACAAACAAG
Organism: uncultured Rhodohalobacter sp.; assembly: GCA_964625635.1. Classification (GTDB taxonomy): domain Bacteria; phylum Bacteroidota; class Rhodothermia; order Balneolales; family Balneolaceae; genus SW132. The sequence goes on along the minus strand of CAZVEP010000067.1, from coordinate 623 downwards.
TGTTGATCGAGACAAGCAGATCGCCCGAGGGGCTTCATCTGGATTTGGCAAATCAGCGCTTGTTCTATCTTGATGATGCATTATTCAGAGGAGAGGCTACCGCTTACCACGCTGACCTGGGAGGATCCAATGTGACGGAAATAGCGGTTTATGATACACCCACATTTGATACGGGCCCAATGGTTGTGTACAACTTCGAAATAGCAACATCACTCGAGACCATCACAGAAGAGCTGCCGATTCAACTTCAGCTAAATCAAAACTATCCGAATCCGTTCAATCCAACCACTCAAATTAATTTTAATTTACCGGGTCAGGGCTTTGTTAACCTGAGTATTTATAACAGCCTGGGGCAGGAAATTGCAGTTTTAGTTGGGGGTGAAATGTTGGCGGCCGGATCGTACAGCTACAGTTTTGATGGGTCCAATCTGGCCAGCGGTATTTATTACTACAGGCTGGAATCAAACGGCACGTCGCTGATCCGATCTATGACGCTTTTGAAATGATTTTTGAGTTCTGATTAATTCTCCCGCGCCTCTGCGGTGGGTGCCCCCTGTGTCAATCAATCGATTTAAAAATATGAATCGATTCCATTACGGGCTTATTTGTGGTAAAAGAGTACG
>CAZVEP010000066.1:15303-19595 GCA_964625635.1 uncultured Rhodohalobacter sp. | reverse complement strand
TAACGATTTAACGATTTAACGATTTAACGATTTAACGATTTAACGATTTAACGATCCTTTGACTATCAATAGATTAGAGAACAGTCCAGGTCATTAAGAATCTCACAAGCCTGGCCGAAAATGAAATTGACCGGATCTCCGGAAAATAGAAAAGGAGCCCCCGGTCAGAGGAACCCCTTTTTGATTTAGCAATCTATAGTATGGGTTTAGCGACCCATCTATATTCTTTATTAAGTTGTAAAAGCTCTACAGAATCAGCATTATCTTAGTCCATGATTTTACGCAGGAAAGCGGGCTGATCACTATCACGCTTATCAATCTTCTCCTCGCGGTCGTTTAGAAGCGTATTGCCGCTGGCTTCCCGACGCTTTCTGGAGTAATCTGATTCTTCCCGCTCATCGTCGCTATAATCGTTTTCATCAGAGCGGATATATTTCAGTTCCCGGCGGTGAATGGCAGGTTGGTCCAGCTCTTTCAGGTTGCCCTCGCCCTTATAGTAAGGACCGTCGCCACGAGTGAAGCTGCGCCCGACCTGGCTCGCCTTAGGAAGATTACCTGTTTTGGATGATTTTGATTTGGAATCAGAATCAGATTTAGGAGCAATCTTGGCTTTTGTACGGTCGTCGCTCAGGTCGAACCCTGTAGCAATAACGGTTACGCGTAACTCTTCGTCGAAAGATTCATCGAGGACTGTTCCCAGGATGATTTCAGCATCATCACCAGCTTCCTGCTGGATGATGCTCGTCGCTGTTGTTGTTTCGCGCATTCCAAGTTCACTTCCTGCGGAAATGTTTACGAGTACGTTTCGAGCACCCCGTATGCTTACTCCATCCAAAAGGGGGGAGTTGATGGCTTCACGAGCAGCAATCTCAGCACGATCCGGACCGCTCGCTGTCGCAGATCCCATGATGGCTGCGCCGCCATCGATCATCGTTGTGCGAACATCAGCGAAGTCAAGGTTGATAAGACCGGGCATCAGAATAAGATCAGAAATACCGCGTGTTGCATTGTAAAGTACCTCATTCGCCATTTCAAAAGCGTCAATGAGCCGGGTGTTTTCATCTGAGATGTCAAGCAGACGTTCATTTGGTATCACAATGACTGTATCACAGTTTTTCTTGAGCTCGGTGATGCCTTCCAGCGCATATTTCATACGCACTTTTCCTTCCACCTTGAATGGTGTTGTAACAATACCTACGGTCAAAATGCCTTTTCGTTTGGCGATACCTGCTACGACGGGAGCGCCTCCTGTTCCGGTTCCTCCGCCCATTCCTGCAGTGATGAAAATCATATCTGCTGAGTCGACGGCTTCATCTAAATCATGTCGATTTTCCTCGACGGCTTCACGCCCGATTTCGGGACGTGCTCCGGCGCCAAGTCCACTCGTCAGATTGGAGCCTACCTGAATGGCCAAATCGGCCCGGTTGCTCTTAAGCGCTTGTGCATCAGTATTTAAAGCGATGTACTCTACGCTGTCTAATCCTTTATTGATCATGTTGTTGACAGCATTACCGCCGCCGCCTCCAACACCGATCACTTTTATCTTTGCGTTATCCTGACCTTGTTCGTCGAAGCTAAAGCTTGGTGTTAAGTTTTTCATTCGTCTATTCCTTTAAGATTGCTATAAGTTATTCTGTAGATTGCTGTTGGTTGTTAGTTTAGACCTTTAAATCAGGTCCGGTTGCGCTTGGCCTGAAGTTGATCTCTGGATCAAATCCGGGCTTTGTAGCTGATTGCTAAAGTTCTTTGAACCATGTTTTCATCCGTTCGGTGATTTTGCTCATCACATGTTCTACTCCTTTCTCTTTTATACTTCCCGCGAGAGGTTCATTTGTCTCACCCGTTCGCAATGCATGAAGGACAAGTCCTACGCCTGTCGCATAGATCGGACTATCGACTTCCTCAGTTAATCCTCCCGCTAGACCGAGCGGACGTCCAATTTTGGCATCCATACCAAGGACTTCGTTGGCAAGGGGGCATACATTTTTGATGAGAGAACCGCCGCCTGTAATGACTATACCGGCACTCAGTGATTCTGAGTAACCGCTTCGTTTAATTTCGATCGCTACGATTTCCAGAATCTCTTCCATTCTGGCCTGTATAATCTTAGCCAGGATACTTTTGGTAATTTCTTTTGGCGGTCGCCCGGCAATTCCAGGGATAGTGATCGATTCATCCTGTTCGATCATATCAACAAAGCTTTCACCGTACTTATGCTTCAGCTTTTCAGCCTGATCATCGAGTACGCTTAATCCTACTTTGATATCGTCCGTTACTTTCTTGCCCGCGATGGCGATTACAGCAGTATGGCGAATAGTATTATCCTGGAAAACAGCGAGATCAGTGGTGCCGCCGCCAATGTCGACCAAAGCGACGCCCGCTTCTTTTTCCTCATCATCAAGCACTGCATATGAACTTGCCAGGGGCTCAAGGATGATGTCTGCAACCTGGTAGCCAGCTCGTTCAACACATCGGTAGAGGTTTTTAGCAGCTGAAACGAGGCCTGTTATAATGTGAACTTCTGCTTCCATCCGCATGCCGCTCATGCCTACCGGGTCACTGATTCCATCCTGTCCGTCGACCACAAATTCCTGCGGAATTACGTGTATGATTTGCTGATCGGGCGGGAGCATGATACGCTGACAGTCTTCCAGCAGACGCTCCACATCTTTCACCGTAATTTCTTTATCCTTGTTGTTGATGGTAATGACGCCTTTGCTGCGAATGCTTCGAATATGGTCACCGGCAATCCCGACGTTTACGGAGTTAACCTCAATTCCTGATGCAAGCTGTGCTTGTTCAACAGCTTTTTTGATAGCATTCACAGTCTTATCGATGTTTACCACCACGCCTCGGTTTAGGCCGTCGCTTGGAGCTTTTCCGACACCGAGAATATGAATTTTATCCTGCTCATTTATTGAAGCAACCACAGCACATACTTTGGTTGTTCCAATATCAAGCCCGACTACGATACGTTCATTTTCATGTTCCATAGATCACCTCAAGCGGTTGTTAGTTGCTAAATATTTCTTTTTATAGTTCATCTGTTACTATCTGATTGCGAAATCTTAAATCGATGGTTCTGAAATCGTTTATACCTTTATGGGTCACTACATCCTGGTAGAACGTTTTCCAGTGGCTTACTTTTTCTTCAAACCTGTTGCGGCCAAATAAGAGCTTCACTCCATTTTCGCTGCTTAATGCCACGACGCCCTCATTCTTACTCCAGGCTACCTCACTGATTGTAGCCCAGCAGAACGGATCCTTAATGGCTATTGAAAGAAAATCTTTTACCTGGTTGAACTCACTTCCGGTGAGTGTATCACCCGGTGTAATTGATTTAAATCCATACACGATCGGCACATCCACCCATTCTCCCATTTGAGCAGGAAGCTGAATACCAGCTTTGTCAAAGTAGGTCTCAGGTTTACCGACCAGAAGTCCTATTGGCTGACGCTCAATAATTTCAATGGTTAGGGTGCCCCTGAACGTCATGCGCACGGCTACATCTTCCACGTAAGGCAATTCACGCAGCGACGCATACAATTCTGTGTAATTAACACTGTCGGCGAGCAACCCCACGGGAGAAATCAAAGCTTCCTGCAGAGATTCCCCGGTCGTGTATTTGTGGCCGCTAAACTCAACAGCAGAAATACGCGTGTTTTTTTCAAAGTAAAAACCGGCAATGATGGCCAGGCCAAGCATAAAAAGTGCAATGGCGGCCCATGTGCTGCGACCTAAACTGCTAATGCTATGTGATTTTTTATTCGCCAATTATTTCAGTTGTTCTTTTGAATCATTTCTACAAATTGTTCACCATACCTGTAAATGTCTCCGGCACCCATGGTGATGACGATATCGCCATCCTTAACGATATCTCTCAGTTTACCCGGCAGTTCAGTTTTGTCTTCCAGATAGTGGACGTCACGATGCCCGTATTCTTTTGCCGTATCCGCAATTAACTTTCCTGTTACACCCTCAATAGGTTTTTCGCGTGATGGGTATACATCTGTAACTACCAATACTTCTGCATCAAAAAATGAGAGGCCAAACTCTTTATACATTTGCTGCGTGCGAGAGTAGAGGTGGGGCTGAAATACAGCTACCAGCCGGCGGTTCTTCCACCCATTACGAGCCCCTTCAATTGATGCTTTCACTTCCGTCGGGTGGTGTGCGTAATCATCGATAACAATCAATTTTTCTGTATCGAGTTTAGGCTGAAAGCGTCGGAAAACTCCCTGGAACCGTTCCAGTCCGCTGCTGATGTTTTTAAATGACATTCCCAGTTCAAG
>CAZVEP010000066.1:8670-15203 GCA_964625635.1 uncultured Rhodohalobacter sp. | reverse complement strand
TCTACAATGATGATGTCTCCTTTACCTACAACAGCATTGGTCTTGTCAAAACTGTGAACACGACCGCCAACTATAATGGTGGGATCATAGCTGCCATCCTGCACAACATGACCTGCCATGGTCGTTGTAGTAGTTTTACCATGGGTTCCGGCGATACCGATGCCGTACTTCATCCGCATCAGCTCAGCCAGCATTTCTGATCGTTTAATCACTGGTATCTGGCGAGACATTGCTTCGCGGGTCTCTACATTATCTTTCGCTTTAACGGCGCTGGTGTACACCACCACATCTGCACCTTCCACATTAGATGCGTCGTGGCCGGGATAAATCGTAGCTCCCAATTCCTTTAATCGCTCGGTTGTTTCTGAAACGTTACTGTCGGATCCTGAAACAACGTAACCACGAATCAATAAGATTTCGGCAATACCGCTCATACCAATTCCGCCAATACCAACCATATGAATATGGCGGGTTCGTCCGAAAACAGGTTGTGTTTGAATTCCTTTACTCATCAGATTGCGTCTGTTTCACGAGTTTAAATAATTGTTCAGCGATGGTAACTGAGGCATCAGGCCTTGCAAGCTTTAGTGCCGCTTCAGACATCTTATCCAGCTTTTCATCATCGTCAAGAAGATTGGGTATTTGATTCTCAAGGGCTGATTCCAGTTCATCTTCAGGAATCAAAAGTGATGCCCCTTCATCTACCATTGCAGAAGCGTTTTTCGTTTGATGATCGCCTGCTACATTTGGAGAGGGGACGAGGACTGACGGTTTTCCAATCGTCATGAGCTCGCTGCACGTGCTTGCACCTGCCCGGGTGAGTACGAGGGTTGCAGCTCCATAAGCCGCCGGCATATCGTCGATGTATCCCATGAGTCTCAGGTTAGGATACTTCTCAAGTTCGATAGCGTTCGATAAATCATCGTAGTACTTCTGTCCGGTTTGCCAGATGACCTGTAGTCCGTAATTATTGAGGAGGACATCAAGCTGTGACTTTATTGCTTCGTTAATCGCCAATGCACCGCCACTGCCGCCAAGAATAAGGAGTACGGGTTTTTTGGGACTAAAGCCATAATTTTCCAGAGCCTCTTTTTTATCACTTACTGAAAGGCTGCTTCGAACCGGGTTGCCGGTGAGTTCAATTTTATCTTTCGGCAGATATTGTTCAGCCGCTTTGAAGGCTGTAAAGATTTTTGATGCATGCTTTGCAAGAAGCCTGTTAGTAACACCAGGATAGCTATTCTGCTCCTGGATGGCGATTGGAAATCCAAGCTTAGCGGCTACCCAGCCGATTGGCCCTGCTGCAAAACCGCCACAAGCTACTACTACATCAGGCTTAAACCGTTTTAGAATCGAATAACTTTGAATGAGGCTCACAGCAAGCTTAACAGGAAAAAGCAGATTTTGTGGTGTGAGTCTACGGTGAAAACCGCTGATCCATACGCTTTTAATATCATATCCTGCATCAGGAACAGTTTGCCACTCCATGCGATCGCGGGTTCCAACAAAAAGCACATCAGAATCTGAGCTCAAAGATTTTACGGCATCTGCGATTGCTATAGCCGGATACACGTGTCCGCCGGTGCCACCCGCAGCAAGCAGTACGCGAATTGGCAGCGCGGTTAAAGTGCCGGTCTCCGTTTGGGAGTCGATATGTTGGTTAACGTCTATCACTATCCGATATAAAATCGTTTTTCGTTGTCAATGCTGTGTTTGGAGACATTCAGTAGAAGACCAATCATCACGCCGGTAAAAAGCATGCTCGAGCCTCCGTAGCTAACAAACGGCATAGGAAGGCCGGTAACCGGAAATAGTCCCGTTGCAACTGCGGCATTTACAAACCCATAAAGCGTGATCATCAGCGTGGCACCGAGGGCTATGAGTGTTCCAAGCAGGTCGCGAGCGTTACGAGCTATTTTGGCAATGCCGCGAATTAAGATGATGCAAAACACGATAATTATGGCAAATGAACCGACCATGCCATACTCCTCGGCTATGATGGCAAAAATGAAATCGTTATAGGGTGCGGGCAGAAAATCACGCTGCGTACTCTTTCCAACACCCACACCAAATATTTCGCCCTGTGCAATCGCAATGTGCGCCTGCTGTGCCTGGTATCCGGCAGATGATTCGAATGAATCATTCTTTATGTCGGTAATCTGTTCTATGTACTGTTCAACACGGCTCTGACGTTCAGCGGAACTCATGATTAGTGCTGAACCGGATATAAGGCCGATCAATACAAATGCAGATAGCTGTATTACGCTCATTCTGCCAACAAACATCATGCAGAGTGAAATACCCATGAGAAGTGCAGCAGAGCTGAAATCCTCAAGGCCTATTAAGAAGCAGGTTAGAAACACCCAGAACATGATGGGCATAAACGAGGTTTTGAAATCCTTGATGTAGTCCTGCTTATTGACGATCAGAACCGCAAGGTGAATGATTAATGTGACGGCTGCGAGTGAAGACGGTTGAAATGAGAATCCACCGACGGAGAGAGAGCGTCGTGCTCCAAACACCATCTCACCCATTACCATTACGGCAATAAGCAGGATACAGCTAATTAAAAGGCCGAATTTGCTGAATTTCGCGATATTAGAATACTCAATTTTTGAGACCACCAGCAATACAAAGAAGGCGATACCAAGTTTAATGATGTGACCGGTCACAAGGCTGCCGGCCGTTGTATTGTGCCCCTGCGCGAAATATGCAATTGAAGAGTAAACAGCGAGAGCTCCGAACATCATCAAAATTATCACGGATATAAGAAGAACACGGTCACTTCGACGTCCCTTCGTTTCCATCTCTTCGGGCACGGTGCCCATGATGCTGCTCAAATTGCTATTTGGTGATGTATATAAAATGGCTTTTACCTGGTATATATTTGTTAAAGTTGGCTGACGATTTCTTTAAATCTGTTGCCTCTGTGCTCGTAACTTTCAAACATATCGAATGAGGAGCAGGCAGGGCTAAGCAAGACGATTTCTCCGCGCTTAGCTTTTTTCTTAGATATTTTAATAGCCTCTTCAAGAGAGTCGGCATCTAAAATGTCCGGCACTACATTGTTGAGCTGTGACTGGATTGCCTCTCTTGCCTCACCAATGGATACAATGGTGTGCACCTTTTCAACCAGCTGCGGCTGTAGCTCACAGTAGTTGTTTCCTTTATCACGTCCGCCAAGAATCAAAACAATGGGCATGTTGAAACTATCCAGTGCATACCACACGGCGTTAATATTGGTTGCTTTGCTGTCGTTGATATAGCTGACGCCATTCAGAACCCGCACAAGCTCCAGCCTGTGTTCAACGCCTTCGAAGCGTTTAAGCGATTCACGGATATGATTATTACTGATTTCGCATGCACGCGCAGCCAATGCTGCTGCCATACCATTTTTGAGATTGTGTTTGCCGGGTAAGCCTACATCTTTCATATCTATGAGCGTTTGTTTGTTTTGATTAAGCGTGAGGATCAGTGCTCCGTCTTTCAAAAATATTCCCTCATCCACCTCTTTCTTTATGGAGAAAGCAAGCTGACGTGGGGAGATATCTTGTTCAGAGAGAGTCTTGGAAAACTCATTTAAAAGCGGATCATCAGAGTTATAGATAAACCAGTCGTCTTTCGTCTGATTTTCAGTAATTCTGAATTTTGCTTTTGCGTACTTCTCAAAATTGTTGTCGTAGCGGTTGAGATGATCTGGAGTGATGTTCAAAATCATGCTAACCGATGGTCGAAATGAATCAATGTGATCGAGCTGAAAACTGCTTACCTCAAGCAAAATATCGGAGCTTTTATCTGTAGCAGATACTACATCAGAAAAGGCTGTGCCAATGTTGCCAGCTAATGCATGAGGCTGACTGCTGGCATCCCAGATATCGTTCAGCCAGTTAACCACAGTTGTTTTACCATTGCTGCCTGTAACAGCAATCATACGGTTCTCATTAAACCATGATGCTGCTTCCAGTTCAGAATAAACATGTTTGCCTTCTGTGATGTAGGCCTTGGCAATGGATGAATCAGATGGAATGCCGGGGCTTATTATAAGAAAATCACCCTCTTCAGCTTTGTTTGAATGTCCTTTTTCTTCGAATGGAATAGATGCTTCTTGCAGGGCCTCTTTGAAATGAGCTGCAATGGGTCCGGCATCTGTCACAAACACACTGGCTGCATGCTTCACGAGCAGACGGGCTGCAGCTATGCCACTGCGAGCGGCACCGGCTACTACGATATGTTTATTCTTGATGTCTTTCATCGAAGCTTCAGGGTTAAAAGGCCAATAATTCCAAGGAGAATCGCAATGATCCAGAAACGAACCACGATTTTTGATTCAGGCCATGCTTTCTTTTCAAAATGATGGTGTATCGGTGTCATCAAAAAAACACGTCGGCCCTCTCCGTACTTCCATTTGGTGTATTTGAACCAGGTAGTTTGAACGATTACAGAGAGTGTTTCTACAAAAAAGATTCCGCAGATTATGGGGAGCAACAGCTCTTTGTGGATCATCAGAGCCAGGGCACCGAGTGCACCGCCAAGAGCCAATGATCCCGTATCTCCCATAAAAACGGATGCGGGGTGCGTGTTATACCATAAAAATCCAAGACAGGCTCCGACAAGAGAAGCGGCAAAAATTGTAAGTTCACCGGTGCCGGGCAGGTACATGATGTTCAGAAAGCCAGAAAAATTGAAGTTTCCGGATACGTAGGCAAAAATCCCAAGTACCAGTCCGGCAATAGCCGAAGTTCCCGCAGCAAGTCCATCTAGACCATCCGTCAGGTTGGCTGCATTACTCACAGCTGTGATAACAACAATGACTACAGGTATGTAAATGAGCCATCCGAGTGTTTCACCGATAAACGCATAGTCGATATTTACATTTTTCAGAAAAGGGACAGTCGACAGCGTGTTGAAATCCTGAAACTCGGGCCACCAGTAGAGGAGAGCTCCCAGTACAAGTCCTACGAAAATCTGTCCGCCAATTTTGAACCATCCGTGAAGGCCGCTTTTGTCTTTTTTAACGACTTTTATGTAGTCATCAACGAACCCAACCAAACCAAGGCCAACCATCACAAAGACACTCATCCAGGTGTAAATGCTATCCATACTCATCCAGAGAAGGGCAGGAATAGCTGTTGCCAGAATGATAATTACACCACCCATAGTGGGCGTTTTACCTTTTGCCAAATGAGCATCGAGGCCGATGTCATCGCGAATCGTTTCCTGCAGCTGCATATGCTCGAGCCACTCAATAATCTTACGCCCGATCAGCAGGCTGATGATAAGAGCTGTTGCTGCTGCGAAGGCAGTACGTGTTGTGATAAATTCAAACGCACCAAAACCGGCCGGGCTAAATTCCTGGTCTAGGTATGAAATCAATTCGTATAGCATCAGCTGCCCTCCCCGGTCTTTGAAGCTTTACGTTTCTTCAATGCTGTCCGGGCTTCTTCACGATCGTCAAAATGAGACCGTTCACGATTTATTTCCTGGTAGGTTTCGTGACCTTTTCCGGCTATCAGCACGATGTCTCCGGCCGAAGCCTCCAAAATCGATTTTTCAATAGCGTTCCGCCGGGAAGAATCATGTTGAACAGCAGCGGGATCGGCAAATCCTGATAGAATATCCTTAATGATTGTTTCCGGATCTTCTGTTCTCGGGTTGTCGGAGGTAACCATAACCCTGTCACCATAGGTCTCAGCAATAACTGCCATCTTTGGCCGCTTTGTCTTGTCACGATCACCGCCGCAACCAAATACGATTGTCAGCTTCTGGCCATCTTTTTTCAAACTGGCCAGGGTTTGACTCACATTCTCAAGAGCATCGGGCGTGTGGGCATAGTCTACAACAACGATAGGTTCGTTAATAGGAGATGGGTCTTCATTAACTCGCTCCATGCGGCCGGGTGCGCCCTTACAGGTTGAACAAGAGTCAGCAACATGGCTGCCGTCGAAACCTAGAGCAGTTAGTGCCAATACCGCCTGAACTGCATTATAAGCGTTGAATTGTCCGATCAAAGGCGTTTCCAACTGCAGATCTTCAATATCGATCTGTGTACCGGTGGCATCTGCTCCAACAATATTCGCCTGTACAGTCGTGTGTTTTTTAAAAGAGATACCAATTACTTTCGCAGGGGTATCTTTTACCATCCATTCCCCATATGCGTCATCCACATTGGTGATTGCCCAGCTGTTGGAATCGAGTCCGTCAAATAATTTTTTCTTGGCAGCCGCGTAGCTCTCTTCCGTTTTATGATAGTCGAGATGATCGTGGCTTAGATTGGTAAACAATCCCACATAAAATGGTATACCGGCAGTTCGCTGCTGCTCCAGAGCATGAGATGAGACCTCCATGGCCAGGAATTTACTTCCCATCTGGACCATTTTTTTCATGTCGCTCGCAATCTCAATCGGGTCAGCTGTTGTCAGTGAGCTATCAGAGCTTTGCATTTGGTTGAATCTCTTCTCAACGGTGCCAAGAAGGGACGCCGGCTGACCTAAATTGATGAGAACCTGCCAGATTAGCGTTGCTACAGTTGTTTT
>CAZVEP010000066.1:0-8570 GCA_964625635.1 uncultured Rhodohalobacter sp. | reverse complement strand
ATTTCACCCGGTTTTGGGCCGGTCACTGATATTGGATTGCAAAATAGTGTGAGTTCGGAAAATGTCATCTTTGTGAAGCCAATTGAGTTACATTTTCCATGGACTGCGCTTTGCCGCGTACAACAACTGTACGGCCATGTCGCATTCTTTCTCCAGCCAGGGGGAACTGATTGTAAATAGTTCCGGAACCAATACGCTCCACTTTCAGCCCCAGATCATTAAGCAGGGCTGTAGCTCTTCTCATATTCATTTGCCTTAAGTCGGGGATGGTAACAAATTCGTCTTGGAGTTCTGTTTCTGATACTTCTCCCAACTGCAATTTCAGAAAAGAGTTTCGTGCAATTTTCTCAGAAGCAGCCGGTTCCTGACCTATTATTAATGATCCTGACCCGGTTGTTTCAAATACAAAGCCATTTGTTTCCAGCAATGCTTTGGCCGATGACAAAGACCTGCCTTTTAAAAGAGGGGTTATGAGTGAATCTGTAGCTGCGATTGAATTTCCCGGGGCGGCGCTTTTTCTAATGGTTTCGTCAAGCCCGGCTATGCGAGTGGTAATCTCTTTAAAAACTGCACCGGCTGTGTATCCTCCGTAGTAGCTTGTTTTTGGTTCATCAAGCATGACTAATACTACATAGGAAGGAGATTCTACGGGAAAATAGCCGACAAAGGATGCTTTGTAATTACTGGTATATCGTCCATTGATAAATTTCTGGGCAGTACCGGTTTTGCCCGCAACTCTAAGTCCTTCTACAGCTGCCATATTTGCTGTACCGGAATCAGTTACAACTTCTTCAAAAATTGGTTGAAGCTTTTCAATCGTTGATTCACTTGCGATCTGTCGAACTTTCGACGGGGTTGTTTTTTCAACGATATTTCCAAATTCGTCAGTCATATGGCTGACGATGTAGGGTTTCATCATCTTTCCGTTGTTGGCAAACGCGGCATACGCCTGTGCAATTTGCAGAGATGTAGCCTGAACTTCATAGCCTATAGACATCCAGGGGAGGGTTACGCCACTCCATTCGTAGGGTTTTTGCAAACGACCGCCAATTTCGTTGTTTAAGTCAATATTGGTCGGTGTTCCGAATCCGAGATTCCTCGCATACTGGTAGTAGGTTTTAGGGTCGAGCCGCATCGCAATTTCAGAGGTGGCTATATTCGAGGACTTTGCTATTGTTTCTTTGAACGTAAGGTTGCCTAACGGAAGATGATCGCGCATCCATTGACCATGAATTTGGACACGTCCGTTTTCGGGTGTTTCAAAAATTTCTTCGAAATCGACGACGTTTTGCTCAACAGCTGCGATTGCTGTTACAAGTTTGAAGGTGGAGCCGGGCTCAAACATATCCGAAACAGCAAAATTACGTCTGTTTTCGGATTCGGGAGCGGCCGGAGAGTTGGGATTAAAAGTAGGATAATTGGCCATCGCTTTAATCGCACCCGTCCGCGGGTCCATCACTATAGCGCTGCCGTGTTCAGCCAGGTTACGCTTAACACCTGCCTCGAGTTCTTCTTCGACAATAGCCTGTATGTAGGAATCAATTGTGGTGTGGAGCGAATAGCCCTGGCGTGGTTGCTGACGAGGCGCGCCAACGAACGCAAAAATTCTGTTTGATCGATCCCGACGGACCTGCTGGAGCCCTGACTTACCTTTCAGAGGCTTATTATAGGATGACTCAAGGCCAGTCATCCCGTTCATATTGTGATTTACATAGCCAAGCATATGAGCGGAGAGTGAACCAAAATTGTATGTCCGTTTATATTCCTCTTCAAGAATAACACCGCGGACACCCAGTTCCCGGACATCTTCATACGCTTGAACCGAAATACTTCTCTCAAGTACGATGTATCTGGAGTTTGATGGGGCAGTTTTGATTTTATTCCTGTAAAAGCTAGCCGGACGTCCCGTATGGCTGCTTAGGATATCACCGACGTGTGCCAGATCATCTGCAGTTGTGCCTGGTGCATAGGGATCTACAGCAATTTTGTAGACGGCAGAATTTGTTGCCAGGAGGGAACCGTTGGCATCAAAAATATTTCCTCTCTGAGCAGGTATCTCTATATAATCGATCGCCTGTGAATTCCACAGTTCTCTCAGTCCGTCGCCTTCAAGCACATTCACCCTGAACATCTGTACTCCAATCGCGAACGGAAGCAGAAATAGCAATCCCAGAAGGATAAACATCCGGCTCATGATGGAGGTGCGCTGGTTCATTTAATATCAGGGATCTACAGTTATTATTTGGTCGGCAGGGCCTGCATTGATAAAGCCCTGCTGGCGTGCTTGCTGGTAAATTTCTTTTGGGCCAATCATCCGGTCATACTCAAGACGCTGCTCATTATAGATGCGCTGAGTTTTGTTAAATGTATTTTCGAGCTGCTGGACCTCTCTGAGTGCTTCCTGTGTGCTAAACACATGGTTGATATAAACGAGGCCACAAAAACCGACTAGAAAACAACCCAGAATGATTTTCCATGGTGTAAAAGCGGGAAGCGTCACTTTTCCGCGACTCTTAGTGGCAGATCTTCGGGTTCCGTGATTATTTGAGTTTTCACTGCTTTTAAATGACTTAAAAATCGAAGTCCGCTTTCGCTCAGCTGGCTGGCCGCCGGATATAACTTTCCGCCGGTTTTGTTTCTGTTTCTTTTGCTGCAGGGGCGATTTTATATAATTCATTCTAACTCTTTGATTTTTTCTGCTGCCCGTAGTTTGGCACTTCGGGCAGCAGAATTCGCCTCAATTTCTTCTTTGGTCGGGGTAACAATATTTTTTGTAAGCGGCTTGATTGGATTCTTAGGATTACCGTAGAAATCCTTTTCAATTTTTCCGTGCTCATTACCGCTTTTGAAAAAGTTTTTTACGATGCGGTCTTCCAGTGAGTGGTAAGAAATGGCAACGATACGCCCTTTAATTTTCAAGATCTCAATTGCCTGTGAGAGCGAGTCTTTTAAAACATCAAGTTCCCGGTTTACTTCAATCCGAATTCCCTGGAAGACACGGGCGATTGATTTTACTGTGTGTTTGCCGAACACCACACTGGAGACAGCTTCTCTCAGATCATGTGTGGTTTCCAGCGGCCTGCGACTGATAATTTCTTTAGCAATTTCACGGCTAAAACGCTCTTCGCCGTAGTGAAAGATAATATCACGAAGTTTTTCGTAGCTGTATTCGTTTACGACCTGATGTGCAGACAGACCCGTCAATGCGCTCATCCGCATATCAAGCGGGCCTTCCTGCTGGAAACTGAATCCGCGCTCGGCTTCTTTAATTTGATGGGTTGACACGCCCAGATCGTAAAATATGCCTGAAATGTGCCCCTGAAGTTCAGGGTCTATGAGGGTCTTCAGGTATCCAAAATTACCGGATATTGGGGTGAAGCGTCTGTCGTCACCAATTTTTTTAGCCGCTGCTTCGTGTGCTTCAGCATCCTGATCGAGCCCGTAAAGCTTTCCATTATCGGACAGGGCAGATAATATTTTTTTACTGTGTCCGCCACCGCCAAGCGTTGCGTCAATGTAGATGCCGTTAGGATCGGTGATAAGGTATTCTACAGATTTTTCAGGCATGACCGGGACATGAGGAATATATTTCAATTTAGTCCTCCTCTTGCCTTTTGCCGCTCATTACTTCCTCGAACATATCACCATAGGCGTCTGAACTTAGGGTCGAGTCAATCTCTTCGAGTTTCTCAGGTGACCAAACCTCGATCATTTCACCATTACCTATAAATACTGCCGTTCCGTCGATGCCTGCATATTCTTTTAAAGAAGAGGGGATGGGAATGCGGTTTTGCTTATCAAGCGAAAGGTCTTCTGCGTATCTAAGGAAGTTTCTTTTTACAGTTCTGCCACGGCGATTAAAATTACTGATCTCTGAAAGCTTCTCTTCAACTTTCTCCCACTCATCACCCGGGTAGAGATAAAGGCAGGGCTCTATTCCGCGAAGAATGGTAAACTGTTCATTTGCCTGTGGTGTGAGGGCTTTGCGCAGTTTGGCAGGGAAGGCCACACGGCCTTTACTATCTACACTATGTTCGAATTCCCCTTTGAAACTTGGCACGGGCAGGTTGTTATAATTGCTAAATTTATAGCCGGATTGTAGATTTTTGGAACTTGCTAAATAATTCCCCACAATCTCCCACTTCTCACCACAATGTAATTCAACCCGCCATAATTTGTCAAGAGAAATGTTTTTTAAAAAGTATAAAAATGTTCGAGATCACCTTATGGAATTTAAAAGTGCTCTTAATTAGTTTGAAAGAGCATATTTTCGTCAAATAAACTTTCGTGGGAGAGAGTGGTGGTTATCTGTACTAAAAAGTCACAAAAGAAGGGATAAATATGTCGAGAGAAGATTTTTGGCACATTACAGCTTATGAAATGGCTTCATTTTTACGTTGAGCTGTCTCATTTTTTATAGCTCAGTGATAGCTTTAATCGGTAATTTAAAGGAGATTTTGAGAGCGTGTTTGGATAGTAGAATCACACCTGAACGAGGGTGTTTAATGAAATCAGGCAGTGTATAACAGGCAGGATTTATCGGCTCCCTTCATAAATTTCATATTCCAATAATCTGCACTCGAGCGTAGAGTTGTAGAAAAGTGTCCGGCTGTTCGACCGAAGCCCTATTTTTTTGCTAAGCGCGTTGTTAGCTGTAAATATGTAACCAAATTTGCCGGCGCATTCATTTTTTAAAAAATCTCCCATTCCTTTATATAACGGCCGAAGGTCTTCACCCGGTTCTAGTCGTATACCATAGGGAGGGTTCATGACGACCACACCTTTACCTTCGGGAACAGTTGTTTGAGAGTAGTCGCATGTCTCGAACGTAATGAGATGATCTACGCCTGCCGTCGTCGCATTTCGTTTTGCTGCTTCAATTGCTCTTGGATCGTTATCAGACGCTATGATTGTCCCGCCAGGATTCTTGTTAACGTTATTTTTTGCGGAGTTTCGAATCTCGTAATAAACATCCTCATCGAATCCGCGAATGTGCATAAATCCAAAGTTATTGCGAAGAGAAGCAGGAGCCCTGTTTGTAGCCAAGAGGGCAGCTTCGATTGCGAGAGTTCCGCCCCCGGTCATCGGATTGATGAAATGTTGTCCTGGTTCCCATTTTGTGGATCGAATAATTCCTGCAGCCAGAGTTTCCTGCATGGGTGCAGCAACATTATCCGTTCGATAGTTTCTGCGGGAGAGCGATTCACCTGAGGTGTCCACAAAAATCCGGGCAACTTCATCATTCCAGTAAAGAAATAGAACGGTTTTATCCAGGTTTGACCCCGTGTCAGGACGCTCATCACCGACAGATCGCATACGGTCTACAATCGCATCTTTTGTGATTAGATTGGCGAACTGACTGTTTTCAATATCGGGATGATCAACCCGGCATGTGACCGAAAAGTAACCGTCGCTTTCAATCCAATCTTCCCACGGGATATCCCGAAGCCAGTCTTTCAGATCATCCGGATTTTTGAATCGCGTCTCTGATATCAATGCATGAATTCTATGCGCAGTTCGCAGCCAGTAATTCAGTTTAATAGTCTCATTAAGTGATGCTGAAAGTTCAATTCCGGTATCAGATACCGTTATCGGTGTAAAACCTAAATCACGAATTTCTGTTTCAAGATGTTTCGACATTCCGAATGGGCATGTAACACGGATCGTACGTTTTTTAGAAAAATCAGCCATAGCCAGTTGGTAGAGAGTTTAAAAAAGACAGGGCAAAAAAAATCCCGGCTGTGATCCAGGAGTTATCCTTGAGTAATCACAGCCGGGACAATTTCTTGGTTAATTAAAGTGGTATCAATCCTTAATTTCAACCACTTCAATCTCAAATGAGAGATCTTTACCCGCCAGGGGATGGTTGGCGTCAAGAGTCAGTTCATCATCAGAGATTTCAGCAACGCGGACAGGTACTGGCTGTCCGTCAGGCTGATTGACCTGGAGTTGCATTCCAACTTCCGGCTCAACATCATCAGGCAGCTGATCTTTGGGTACATTAATGATCAGATCTTCACGAGCCTCTCCATATGCTTCTTTTACGGGTATATCAATCTTGGTGGACTCTCCTTCTTCCATACCGATCACGGCTTTTTCAAATCCGGGAATGAGCTGACCTTCACCGAGCTTAAACTCAAGAGGTTCGCGTTCCGCAGATGTATCAAAAACTGATCCGTCTTTCAATGTTCCTGTGTAGTGTACTTTGACGGTATTTCCGTCTTTAACTTTAGACAAAATATTCCTTGTTTTGTTTATCAATTTAATTATCATACAAAAATATGATTTTTTTGGCTAAATATCGAATATTAAACCACTTGTATCGGTGTCACCACATTGAAAAACGTATTTAAAGACATTCATACGATTGCCGTTATCGGCTGTTCATCAAACCCTAACCGAACAAGCCACCATATTGCCAGGTACATTCAGGATGTGGGGTATCGCATGATTCCCATCAACCCGAATGAAACGGAAGTCTTGGGCGAAACATGTTATGATTCGATTTTTGATTTGCCGGACAATATCTCAATCGATATGATTGATATCTTTCGCAATAAAAAATACACGGAAAAAACGGTGAGTGAGATTGTTGAATGGAGCGAATCGTCAGGGCAAAAACCCATTATCTGGACTCAGCTTAATGTTAGCACACCTAAAGCCAAAGAGATGGCTGAGGAGAATGGGTTTGAATATATCGAAAACCGGTGCCTGATGGTTGAGCACCGGCTGAAGTCCTGAGTCCTGAGTCTTGCGCCTTGAATCTTGAACCCTGTGCCTTGAGCCTTGATCCTTGAAACCGTTCAGTCACCCATTAACTCTTCACTGCGCTCATCTGCAAATTCTTCCAGCTTTGAGGTGAGAACGAGCTCAATTTCTTTTTTTTCATCAGGCGGTACTGAAGTCACAAATTGTTTAATCCGGTTGTCTGATTGCGAATCTGTTACTACATATTCTATCAGCACTACGTCATCTGTATGCCACCGCCATGCCAGCACACGTTTCCAGGGGATATACTGGTCAAGGAACAGGATGCCGTCTGACCTAAACTCCGGAACGACTTTAATAGTCCAGCCAAGAACTCCAAAACAGATCAATGAAAGTCCGGATGAAAATCGAATAGCGGTAATTGGGAGTTCTGTCAGAACTGCGGTTCTGTATATCCCGTAAATAATCAATGCAATCGCAAGCAGATTAGGCGCGTGGTCAATTAGAAATGACCGGTGTTGATAAAGAATGGTACCTCCCTTGGATCGCTTTTTGAAAAGACGAAAAGCGAATCCTGTAAAAAAGCCTGCGAGGGTGATGTAGAGTCCGGCCATCATGGGTGCCGCAATAAATTGTGGAAATATTCCGGTAATATAGGCGATCATGAACCCGGTGAAAAGCAACAGAATAGCTAACGCCACGTTCAGGACTACAGAAGGCGTCAGCTTTCTAAGCTGAAAATAGGGGCGTTCTCCCAGGTATAGTCCTGCAGCAAAGAGAACCGTTAAGAAAGTGATGTATATCCACATAAACTGGTTGTATATTTGGACGTTATGTTAACCACCGAACCCGTGAACCGCAACCATAATTCAAAAAGGATCAATGGAACCGCTTAAAGAGATTGAGAAAAAATATAAGCCCAAATCGATCGATGTAAGTAATTCAGATCAGACACTTACCGTTTCATGGGCCGACGGCCACACGAGTAAATTTTCACTTTTTGGGCTGAGAAAAAATTGTCCATGTGTGGAATGCCGTGGCGGCCACGATCAGATGGGACGATTTGAACCTGAATTATTTCTGGTAACACCTACCCGGGAATATAAAGTTAACAATGCTGAAACAGTAGGAAAACACGCGCTGAAGATAAGCTGGAACGATGGTCACAACGCCGGTATGTATCGCTGGAAACTACTTCGGCAGATGGACAAAGCCGTAGAAGAACTTATTTCCAAGGAGTCTTAAAGCTAATCAGCACCAATAATTTTGTCACGAATGATACCCACAAAACCTGAAACAGACGCTGCAGCTCCGAGAATAATTAATAGTTTTGTTTCAGTATCCGGAGTAATAGGCACGATAGAGTCGAGATAGGCGGATATCACATAGATTTCCTTTAATCCAATATAAATAAGGGAGATTCCCAAGAGTAAGAAAAGCAGGGAAATAATTTTTTTATGGACCATTTTTTAATGTCTGTTTCAGCAGTGCATAACGAATATCTTTGGCATTTAATTTGAACGACGATGAGTGTATGAGTTAAGCTGTCTGGAATATACATAATGAGTCTATTTCATAAAAAGTCCATTGTTCACAATAAGAGACCGTTTAAGCTTTAAACGCTTTTATTATTTTCGTTTGTTTAGGTTGCTATCATTTGATTTGAGATGCTTTATTTAAGAAAAAATGATCGATGTCAGGTTTTCGGTTTTAAAAGGTTGTTCTACCATTTTGGCAATCCTACACTTTTTTACAGGTGTTTTCATTTGACAAAGCATGCCAGTTTTCAATTCAGATGAAGTAGTTATAACCTGAGTTCGATTCATAATATGTTAATTGAGGCGTTTAAAAGGGCGTTTGTT
>CAZVEP010000065.1:0-19990 GCA_964625635.1 uncultured Rhodohalobacter sp. | reverse complement strand
TTTTCTGGATGCCATCCACGTCGTAGCGGTGGATCTTATAATCCTGAATATCCTTTCGGGTATACTTTTTCATCACTTTATCGCCGCAGATGCGAATAAAGTGGTTCATCGCATTTCGGTAGCTGACGCCGGTCTTAGGCGCACAGTTGGCCCGGATATGCGGGTAGTAGTTTTCTTCGAGGTATTTAGACAGCAGACCATCACCCGGAATCTTGTTGGCCTCCTCCTGAATCTTCTTGTATTCCAGGATTCTCCGGAACCCGGCTTTCTCGGCAGCTTTCATCGCCTGGGCTCTCTTCTTTTTGGTGGTTCGCAGGGGATAGGTCACGCCGGTGGACAGAGATTTTGTCCGGCCGTCTTCGTCTTTAAAGACGACAAAAATTCGGTAGAGTTTGCCTCGCTTGTAGGGGTAAATTTTATAGTTCATTGGTTGCTCCATTTTGGATTAAAGAAGGAGCAAAAAAGTCACCAAATCGTAGAGTCGAAAAGTGGAAGATGGCAAAATACCATCACCCAAAAAGTACGCTCAAAGAGGGGCATTTACTAACGATTTACTAACCAAAAAAGCGAAAAATCGGCGTTTAAAGGGGCGTCAAGGGATATGTTGCGCGTTTTAAGTCCAACGCGTCTACCAATTCCGCCACCGAGGCAATTTTCATTTGTGCGTTTCTTGGCAAGGCTTCAAATATAAGGTGAAGCAGGTGTCTTCTACAACAAGGAATTTCGGCTATCTTTGAAACTTTTTGTGATCAACTTCATAATCTGCACATCAATTAGACCTCTTGAGATATTTTTGATTGATTTTACTATGTTTTGGCTGAATCAAGAGCATAAACAAATCTAATCATCACTGAATCACTCATACGAATATCATGACACAATCTGCACAACCTTTACAATCTGATTGGTCTCCATCTGTTCGTCTCCTTTTTAAATTTCTCTTGCTATACCTTGTGCTATATGT
This sequence comes from uncultured Rhodohalobacter sp., assembly GCA_964625635.1. GTDB lineage: Bacteria > Bacteroidota > Rhodothermia > Balneolales > Balneolaceae > SW132. The sequence continues at coordinate 19,026 of CAZVEP010000065.1, read as the reverse complement.
GTTTCCGATGCAGTTGCTTTTCCAGGACCTGATTATCTGGTTCGGACAGACGGTTTTGGGTGTCGAGAGATCGGTTCCCACGAACATGACAGGCAGCGGGGATATGACTATCAATTGGCTCACGTTTGCATTCAACGTGGTTGTTGCATCACTGGGCACCGCTATCTGGACGGCTATTGATCGCAATAAATTTACCTATCCCAAAACGGCCGATGGTTTTTACATTTTAGCCCGCTATTACCTGGCAGCAACGCTTCTTTCCTACGGTCTCGTGAAAATTTTTCCGCTGCAGTTCCCTCAGCCAAGCTTGGTCCTACTCACACAGGAATATGGTGATAGTTCGCCCATGGGGCTTGCGTGGACATTTCTGGGCTTTTCTACGGGGTACCAGATTTTCGGTGGTATATCTGAGCTACTTGCGGCAATGCTTCTCTTCTTTCGGCGAACCACACTTCTTGGGGCGCTGGTGGCCGTAGGGGTGATGACCAATGTTTTCATGATCAATATGTTCTTTGATGTGCCTGTCAAACTATTTTCAGCACATCTCTTGTTCATCGCTGCCGGCATTGCCGCGCTGAATGCAAAACCGATGTGGGATTTTTTCTTGATGGGGAAGAGAACCAGGAAAAACAGCTATCCGCTGCCCATAAAGGATCGTGAATGGCGGATTATCGCTTACACGGCCCAGTTCATAGTTATTGCGGGTTTGATCGGGAGTTCTATATATGCTAACGGCGGGCGCTATTTCTCGCAGCCTGATGCACCCGAGATTGCGGGCGTGTACAAGGTACTCGATTTTGAACTCGCGGGTGAGTCGATTGCCCCTCTGACAACCAATAAAAAACGCTGGGACCGGGTCGTGATTGATAACAAAAGGCCGGGCCTCATGGCGATCGACTACATGACCGGTCATCGTGTTCGGTTCAGGGCTGAGCTGTCTGCAGATGTGGATTCCATCACTGCCAAGGTACCGATTAACCCGTCCCTGACGTCACCGGCTGGCACCCAGCTGAATGCTGGATGGACCCAGCCATACGAAAACGAACTTGAGCTTCGTGGCACACTCGGGAATGACTCTCTATCTGTTACTCTGAAAAAACGAAGCATAGACGATATACTGCTGATCAGCAGGGGCTTCAACTGGGTAAATGAAAGACCGTTTAACCGATAAGGCAGGTTTTGAGGCAACGTCCTGCCCAACACTTACTTTTTATTAAGGCAGTAGATTAAGTAGCAGAAAGAGAACTGACTATCACTCGTTTTCCAGATTATATTACACAAGACTTTTCTACATTCATATATGACGTTATCGTTGTACTTTGTCTGTAAAACCACGAGTCGATAGCCAGGCATCAAATCCAAACACAGTCATCCCATCATAATGCAACGGATATTCACTACCATTGCTTTCGCCGCTTTTCTATCCGCTTTCTTAGTGCCTGAAATAGCAATGGCCCAGGAGAAACCCTGGATGTTCGGTCCGTTCGAAAGGGTTGAAAACCAGCAGCCAATCATAGAGCCTGATTCAACCTCGACGTTTGATGATCCAATGTCCGGCAACACGGTCTACTGGGAATCGATGGCAACGTTCAACCCGGCTGCGATTGTAAAAAATGAAACCATTCATGTGCTGTATCGTGCAGAGGAGAAGCTGGGTGATACAGGGATTGGAGGTCATACGTCACGGCTTGGCCTGGCTGTGTCAGGTGATGGCGAGACTTATGTCCGCGTGGATGAACCCATTTTTTATCCGTCTAACGACAGCCAGAAAGAGTATGAGTGGACTGGAGGCGTGGAGGACCCACGCATTGTGGAAACAGAGGAGGGTCTCTATGTGCTCACCTATACCCAGTGGAACCGCGAGTACCCGAGGCTGGCCGTAGCAACGTCAAAGGATTTAAGAACGTGGGAAAAACACGGGCCCATTTTTGAAAACTGGAAAGATGGAAAATACCACAACATGGAGACGAAGGCTGGTGCCATCGTTACGGAATTGAAAGATGGCAAGTTGATTGCCGCCAAAATCAACGGCCGCTTCTGGATGTACTACGGAGTACCGCACGTGTGGCTGGCGAGCTCGGAAGATCTCCTGAACTGGGAGCCGCTCGAAAACTACCAGGGTGAGAGGGCACCTGTACTGAACCCCAGGCCAGGCTATTTCGACTCTTGGTTGGTAGAGGCAGGTCCGCCGCCGGTCCTTACCGAGAATGGCATCGTTGTGATGTACAACGCCGGGAACTCACAGAATATTGGTGTGTCCGATCTGGGTAACCGAGTGTATACAGGCGGTCAGGCTCTGTTTGACTCCGCTGAGCCGTGGAAACTGCTGGACCGGTCTGACGAGCCGTTCATCAAACCGGAGAAAGCGTTTGAAAAATCGGGCCAGTATGAAGATGGGACCACCTTTATCGAAGGGCTGGTTTGGTTTGAGGGTAAATGGCTTCTCTACTATGGCACCGCAGACAGCAGGGTGGGGGTTGTGAGCTGGAGACCATAGAGAGACGGTATCTGTTCACTATGATTCGTAAATGAAACTCATTGCATTCGTCTTCGTAGGTTGCTGTTATGTGCACATTCTATTCATGATAACTAACCGAACAACTGCGACATGATGTTACGCACTCTGCTTCTGTCCATTTTCTCTCTACTCATCACATCGATCGGTTATGCTCAACAGGATTTAGTGTCCGGGCATATACAAAACCACACTTCCTATTTTACATTGGACAATGGCGAAATATCCGGGGCGGATTCGTTATTGAAAGAAATTGAAGAGAGTCAGTTTATCGCTCTCGGAGAACTCCATAATCGTCAGAAGCTGAGTTATTTCACGACGGCGTTGCTTGACACCGCTGCATCTTTTGGATTTCAGTATTTTGCAGTAGAAACGGGCCCTTACTCAGCTGAAAAACTTGAGCAGCTGATTGCAGTAGGTCCGGAACAGGTCTCTGAATTTTATGACGAATACTCCTATCCGTTGTTTGGTATCGTACCGATACCATTTTTTACCGGACAGGCTGACCTGGAGATGCTACAGATGGCCAATAGGGAAGGATATGATTTGTGGGGAATCGACCAGGAATTCGCATTTGCGCCCCAGTTTCTGATCAACGATCTGGCGGACACAGCCGCGGATAATCTCACAGACAAACAAAGAGATTTAAAGAGCGGTCTGAGCTGGGATCTGTATTGGATGCAGTTAAGGGCACAGATTTTCAGCTCCTATGATCTCGCCTGTACCCTGCGGGATTCAGAGGATTTTCAGGCTTACCTTGATTCATTTGATGCACATGATCAGGAGGTTGCACTCATCAAGGACGCAATGATGAAAAGTCTGGAGATTTACTGCCTCTATGAGTCCGGCAACTACAGGGAGAATAATCAGACCCGTATCGCCTACTTCAAAAACAATTTTGATAAGGGGATGAACAGGGCGATGGTTCAGGATTCCATTCCCAAGGTGATTCTCAAAATGGGGAGCTATCATTCAGGCCGTGAGCGGAGCCCGCTGAACTATTATGATATTGGGAATCACTTGCAGCGATGGTCAGACAGCCTTCTCACTAAATCACTTCATATTCGATTTCTGAATCGGTATATCGATGGGGAAGATATGAAGGAGAGTGACAACTACAGCGCATCCAGAAATTTTATAAAGGTTGGAAAGATTGATCGATGGGCAATAATTGATGTTCGTCCCCTCAGGAGGCTGTTGAATGATGGCACACTAACTGCCAATGAGTTCGAAACCCGTGAGATCAATAATTATGATCTTATTTTGATTATGCCTGATGACAAGAGAGTGGAGCGACATTTTTGAGGTTTACTACCTTACATCAATGGTACATTACATTTTATGGCCCATGTTTTATAAATCTGGGTAAAAAGGAGTAATTGATTTCTGGATGTCTTAATAATTATGGTTTCTCCTCAGTATCATCATTTCCTGGTGCAAGACATCCAGAGTACTGAGAAGTAGAGCCTGACTTTTGTTTTATCTTATCAAAAACTCCAACTGCGACCTGACATCTGCATTTGTTTGAGTGATTGGAGCAAAAACCGTACACTTCTAAATAGTTTTATAAGCTTCATAGAATGCGTCACAGTCTTTAAAGAGATATTTTAAATGCGACAGAGAGCTTTTAAATATAATGTTATTTTGAATTCAAATTTGATCTGAACGTTAGTGCAGAGGGTACACTTTGGGTAAAAACGAACCTGCCAATACTCTTCACCGAACACTGCGATTATCCCAGGCAATGGCCATTGGAATCGGAACCATGGTGGGAGCAGGTATATTTGTTTTCCCGGGCATCGCCATTAGTTATGCTGGCCCCGCAGCCATGTTCTCATTTGCTATAGCAGGTGTCATCGCTCTTCTGGTAGCTTTTTCAGCCGCGGAACTTTCAACGGCGATGCCCGAAAATGGCGGAGCTTACTACTACGTATCCAGGGCAATGGGGCCGGGATTTGGAATGTTTGTTGGCATAGGTCAATGGTTCGGGCTTGTATTTGCCAGTGCATTTTATCTGGTGGGATTTGGACGTTATGCCTCTGAGTTACTCAATCAATTTGGTTATAGTCCCGAAGACCCCGTGATTCTGATTGCCACCGGGACAGGGCTGTTTCTAACGGCATTGAATATTATCGGGACAAAAAATGTCGGCAAATTTCAAAATCTCATTGTTGTTTCGCTAACCGGGATCCTTGGCATACTTTTTTTATATGGACTGGCAGCAAGCACTGCTTTTTTTGGTGACGGACGAGCGCTTTCAGCTCCACTTTTCTCGGAAGGAGCTAAGCCCGTGCTTACCACTGTAGCTCTTATATTTACCTCTTATCTGGGATTTGTTCAGATCGCAACAGTTGCCGGTGAAATAAAAGATCCGTACAAAAATCTTCCCCGGGCGCTTATTGGCAGTGTTGTAGTCGTGGGAATTCTGTATGTGATCGCGATCTATATTGTCTCCGTATATATCCCGGAAGAGGAGCTGTTTAATCTTGGAGAAGATGCAATCACACGAGTATCGGAAATCATTATTGGCCCTGCAGGAGCTACGGCGGTTATTTTTGCCGCGTTACTGGCCACTCTGTCAAGTGCGAACGCATCCGTTTTGAGTTCGTCACGGGCCGTTTACGCCTTGAACAAGGATGAAATGATTCCCGGAGTTGCATCAAAAGTGAATGAAAAATTTGGCACTCCTCATATTGCTATTTTGATGGCAGGATTGCCTATTTCGGTAATTGCTCTATATGGTGGGCTGGAGATTCTTGCAGAAGTAGCGTCTCTGCTTCACCTGGTATTTTACGGGTTGATCTGTATATCACTCCTGATTCTCAGGCGGAAAAAGCCGGTTTGGTATGTGCCCACATATCGTGCTCCCGGGGGATACATCATTCCGGGATTGGGTGCCCTTGCGAGTTTCGGAATAATTTTATTCATGCGATCTGCTTCTCTTCTGATCGGATTGTCGATTCTAACAGTATCTGGTATTTGGTATTTCTTCTATGCGAGAAACAAATCACTCCCACAGCCAGAGCCACCGCATATTCTGCCAAAGCTTCGTACACCAAAAATTTTGCTACCTGTGGAATTTCCCAATCCTGAACTGCCACCGATTGATCTTTTCAAAGCATTCCGAAATTTGAAACTCTTTGTTTTAGGATACAGGATCAGCCCCGAACAGACACACCCTGAGCAATCAGAGGAGGAGCTGGATGATGAGACCCGTGAAAAATTCGAAAATTACCTTAATGATCTTTCTTTTTCTTCAATCGATACGGAGAGTAAGCTCACTTTCACGGCTGATTACACAGACCTGCTCCAGAATTTTCTTGAGGACGAACAGGTGCATGCACTCCTGGTTCCCAAACCGATGGATAAACTAAATCGGATTCTGGTGCCGATTTATAAGAAAGACCAGATTAACAGGCGCCTTGCTACGATAGTAAGAGAATTAACCAGCTACAGCCATGCTCCGGTGTCACTCTTTTTTGTTGTACAAAAAGAGTCGGGCGCTTCCATTGATGAGTTAAAGACCAGCGGTCTGAAAACGTTTCTCAGTGTGGGCATTGACAAATCAGATATTAAATTTAATAGTGTGGAAGTGGAAAATGTAGAGAACGCAATCCTGAAGATTTCTGAAACTGACGACCTTGTTGTACTATCTGAATCTGAGGATGATCAGAGGGAGACGTGGTTCAAGTCGATACACGAAACGATTCGGGATGAAATTCAATCTTCTCTGTTGCTGATATTTCAGGAAACGAGCAGGCCGGCAGACCAAACAGAGCAAGAGGCGGCTGAAGAAGTGGTGTCGGAAAAGTGACATTGAATTGAGTATTCTCAAAGTGAAACACCAGTAGATAAGATACGTGATTCATGAACGGTAAGGATTTAAAAATCTTTTTTAATATCTGATTGTGCTATGACATTTAATAAAAACTGACAGGAGACGATATTATGGACTTACAGCTCAACGATAAACATGCAATTGTAACGGGTGGCAGCAAGGGAATCGGGAAAGGTATTGCCATGTCGTTGGCAAATGAAGGTTGCAACGTTAGTATTTGTGCCAGAACCCAAGACGAACTTGAAGCCACAGCTGATGAGCTCAGAGATACCGGGTCGGATATTTTGGCTGTTCAGGCTGATCTGACCAAAGAGGAGGATATCGAACGAGTTGTCAATAAAGCATCCGATACTTTTGGTTCAATCGATATTCTGGTTAATAATGCAGGCACGATCGGTCAGTCGGGTACTTTTGAAGGGACACCTTTAGACGAATGGCGCAGCCTCTTTGAGCTGAACCTTTTTGCAGTGGTTTCCATCACTCAAAAAGTGATACCGCATATGAAAGAGAATGGGTGGGGACGAATCATTAATATTTCATCAGAAAACGGTGCACAGCCTTATCCTGATATGATTCACTACAGCGCATCCAAAGGTGCTTTGGACAACTTATCAAAAGCGCTATCGAAACAGTATGCCAGTGATAATATTCTGGTAAACACGGTAAGCCCTGCCTTTATTATGACTCCGCTTGTATCAGACATGATGGATCAGGCAGCTGACGAACAGGGTATTTCGAAAGTAAAAATGATCGAAGAGTTTTTACAGAAGAACCGTCCGCATATTGAGCTTGAACGCCCTGGCACTATAGAAGAGGTTAGCTCAATTGTTACATTTCTTGCTTCTGATAAAGCATCATTCATCAACGGGTCCAATTACCGGGTTGATGGCGGATCGGTCGCCTCAGTTTAACAATTACAATTCTAAAATCAGATCAGGACTCGTCGTCGTCCTTATCTGCATGTCCCGGTCTTGAACGTGATGGCGGATCACTCGCTGGAAATGTCTGTCTGAGTTCTTTGTCCATCTGAGATTTTTTTTTCTGGTTCTTCTCGTCTTCTTTATCGGACTTGTCTTTTTTTTCGTCACTCATGGCGAATTGAATTTTAAAACTAAGATTATAAGTGATTGTTTCTGACTCATCCCAATGCAAGATCTTTGCGGATGTTTTTGCTTCAAGTCATCTGCTTGGTAAACCCCATCATTAGTGATGTCAGAGTGTTGTTTCATCAGGTGTGTGTTCCTGTTTGGGTGACTGATTAAAAATCTCTTCCCATTCATCGGGCAGATCTGCTAAAATTCTTGTAAGATCTCCCGGGCTTTCCTGCACTGTAAGTGCAACAACTTTTCGCATCAGGGCATCAGCCTGATTAGTATCAAGATCTAAAGAGCTTTTGAGCTGCTCGATACATCTTTCAGGCATGAGTGCTGACCGGCTTTGATGCTTTCCTCTCAGCGTGTTATAATCCAGCCAATCGGGCAGTTGTGCTGCAAAATCATAGGCTGCATCATCAGTAAGAGACGTTGTAATAGTGCCTAACACCGTTTTAATCCCCTTTCGGGCCTCTTCTTCTGTATCTATAAATTCGAATGTGTGAATAACCGGAACGAAATAATCATTAATCTGCATAAAACTCCGCTTTTATATTAACTTATTTCCTCTCATATATGTAACATAAATGTCACAGCAAAAATTTCGGAAAAGCATCATTTAGCTACGCGTTTTGGATCATTAATCTTACATAAAAATTATGTCTGTCAAGAAGAGCGGTTTAAGATTCTTGCTCATTGATCAAAATACATGTCAGGAATTTCCCTTCAAACTTCCATTTCAGGAACCGATATATTTAAAGAAGTGGGTGAAATAGCTTAGTTGTCCATGCCATCCAGCCTTAAAGTTTCTTTTCTAATAAAGGAAGGGGTCATATGGAATATATTTTTGTCGTCATACTTTTTATACACGGTTCTATTCACCTGATGGGTTCCGTGAAAGCATTTTCAGATCACAGTCTTCCCGACTTGAATCTGACGGTATCCAAACCTGCAGGAATTCTTTGGTTTATAGCCTTTCTTATTTATTTAGCCACCGCTCTTATGTACCTGTTCAATCTGCCCTTTTGGTGGATAGCCGGTTTTATAGCTGTGGTACTTTCGCAAGGACTGATACTTTCGACATGGCGTGATTCGAAGTACGGTACAATACCAAATCTGATTGTTTTGGCTGTATCAATTATTGCGGTTGCAGGATGGCAGTTTGAAAGGTCGGTTGATGCAAATATCCATCAAATTATGTCACAGTCTGAAACTGTTCAGGCCGGGCCTGTATCAGGTCAAACGATTAACGGACTTCCGGTTCCTGTCAGACGCTGGCTAGAAAGCAGCGGAGCCGCGGATCATGAGCGAATTTCTTTTGTGAAGCTGAAGCAAACCGGGGAAATAAAAACGGATCCCGGGCAGGAAGAGTGGTCGAGTACGGAAGCCGAGCAAGTTTTCAATGCGGATGAGCCATCGTTTGTCTGGTCTGTAAAAATGCAAATGATGCCAGGAGTAACTCTGTCGGGCAAGGATCTGTTCATGAATGGAGAAGGACAGATGCTGATCAAGCTCTATTCGATGATCACTATGGTTGACGAGACAGGTGATAAGATTGACCGTGGGGCACTGCAGCGGTTTCTGAGTGAAATAGTTTGGTTTCCCATGGCAGCTGTCAACGACTATATATCGTGGTCTGCAATTGATTCAACTACAGCTGAGGCAACTATGTCGTGGCAAGGAATCTCGGAAACAGTTCGGTTTCACTTCACAAATGAAGGTGATGTGACGCGTATAACAGCAGATCGATATATGGGCGGCGGGATGGAAGCTATGCGACGGCCATGGACCGTAAGGGTACTTAATACTGGAGAGTTTGGCGGCGTAAGAGTCCCCACAGAGGCAGACGTCAGCTGGGAACTTGAGACCGGACTTTTTACATGGTATCGGTTTAAAATCACGGATCTACAGTATATGGCAGATAAAGAATAGCAAAAAGAGTACGTAGAATGGCGATTTTAGCAGTGATCTGATTAAAGATTCCCCCTTCTCTACCGTATAGGGCTAGACCTATAGATAGAGAATGGGGACAAATCTGCCATCCGAAGTTTCATAGGCAGGAATGGGATGAGACATCTACTCAAACATAATGACGTCAGCCCGGACAGATACCTTAACTTGTGTATATAGTACGAGATTCAGGATATCGGCGTCAAACCGAACATTGGTTAGCGCGACTTTTTCACCCTGAACAGTTCCATACTCTTCTTCATATGACGTCCACAAGTCGTCGATCGCTTCAGCATATAACATGCCGGATCCACTCACCCGCGCAATAGCCAAAGAGTTGGCAACCGGTCCGCTCGAATAGCTTAGTCCAAGTATGTATCCTGCGGAGGACTCACCAGACAAATTCGTAGCCTGAATAACATAGTTTCCCTCTTCAAGATTAACGACGGTTTGATTAACCGCCAAAAAAGCTCCGCTGTTTGAACAGCCCGTTAAAACTAACAGTGAAATGAATAGAAATGATAACGATAATGATTTCATAAGGCCCTCTTAAAATGAGTTAATAATGAATACATCTGTACCTGTAAAAGGTACTAATTTAGCTGCTAAAAGATGTATCAGAATATTCAATTTTTTTGAGAAAATAATCAGCTCAATTCCTACTTCGGTCTGACAATAAGACCTCGTTTTTCCAGTGAACGAAAATTCAGAAAAGAAAAAGAATGGGAATTAGGATATTGGGCTATAGAACATTAGGTGAGTTCCCCTCCAATATCATATCCAAGAGTGCCAGCAACGGTACCAGGCAGGTGATCAGACATGTTATCCGAAGTTGCACGCAAAGGATAGGGATAGGCAAAAAACAAACGCAAAAGAACATCCGCTTGTTAAACACCTAATTGGTCTTCAATTTTTGTACAGCTTTCATACATATAATAAATGCAAAAGACCGCTAAATGAATTTCAATTTATGCGTCAGCAGTTAATATCTAAACGACTTGACCTTCTATCATCCGTATTGATCGTACTGGTGATTTTTTTCCTGGCGGGAGGGTGCGCATCACAGAAAAAATCAATTGATCCGCCGTTAACATTGCCGGAATCGTTTTCTGACACAGGCAGCCAAATTACTTCTGACAAATGGTGGACCTCCTTTGGTGATGAGCGGTTAAATTCTATTATTGACAGCGCTATGCAGGATAATTTTGATCTCCTGACCGCATGGGAAAGGCTTCGCGAATCCCGTGCAGTAGTGGATCGTGAGTCATCATTTCTTTTTCCCGATCTTGAAGCAACAGCTGGTGCCGAAGCGAGGCGAACAGGAACAGATAATTCATCACAAGACTCAGAGATCCTGCAGCTAGGCCTTTCCTCTACTTACGAGCTGGATTTGTGGGGGCGACTTCGATCAGCTGTTGAGGCTGAGGAGTTTCGTGCCGATGCTACATTTGCAGATTTTCAAACAGTTGCGCTAACACTATCGGCTGAAATTACACGCACATGGTACCGTTTAGCCAATGCCCGTCACCAGGCTGACTTGATTGAAGCACAAATCGAAACAAATGAAACTGTTTTGCAGCTGCTTAAAAACCGGCTTCAGACCCAGCAGGTTCAGGGTGTGGATATTCTTAGACAAGAGCAGCTTATCGAAGCCACGCGGGAACAAAGAATAAATGCTGAAACACGCGTTGAAACACTTCAAAATCAGCTGGCTGTTCTTCAGGGCCGTTCACCCCAGGATAGCATAGATGTGATGCCATCAATGCTTCCTGAGCCTGCAGAATTGCCGGATACAGGTATTCCGTTGGACCTGGTAGAGCGCCGTCCGGATGTACGATTTGCTTTTTATTCGCTAATGGCGGCCGATCGTGATCTGGCATCTGCTATAAGCAATCAATATCCAAGGATTACATTTTCCGCATCTGCAGGTACATCAGCGGCCAGTGCAGGGGATCTTTTTCAGACCTGGGCACTATCGTTTGCGGGGAATTTGATGGCACCTATTTTCTATGGCGGTGAACTGCGGGCCGAAGTTGATCGGAATGAAGCAGTTAAAAATCAGCGTTTATATGAGTACGGACAAACAGTTCTTACCGCTTTTCAGGACGTTGAAGATGCCCTCGTCCGGGAAGAAAAGCAGAAAGAAGCTATCATAAGTATAGAACGACAGATTGATTTTGCTAACCAGGCGTATCGGCAATTGCGCCTGCGATACCTGAACGGTGATGCCAACTACCTCGACGTAATTACATCACTGGATGATATTCAGCAACTCAGACGTGACTTGTTAACGGCCCGTTTGTTGTTGGTCGAGTATAGGATCTCACTTTACAGGGCACTTGCCGGTTCATTTGAAACAGATATGGAAACTGCCGGATGATAAGCTTTCAGTCATTTCTCTTTTAACAGACAAGAATAGATTCAATGAATCAGAAAAAAACAATATTACTTTCTCTTACAATACTGTTGGTTGGCGCAACGCTGACTATCCTGATTTTTAATACAGAGCCAACGGCATCCCAGTCAGGCGCTTCCGTTGAAACAGCTATGCTTATTGACGTAGTGGAAGTTGAGAGAGGTGATTACACCCCCACAATCCGGGCAACAGGTACTGTTGAGCCATCACAAGACATTATGCTGAGTCCCCGGGTTGAGGGCGAAATCATGGAACTGTCGGAGAATTTCACCCCTGGCGGATATGTAGAAAAAGGAGAAGTGTTGTTACAAATTGATCCATCAGACTACAGAAACGCACTCCTCCAGCGCCGAAGTGAACTGCGGAGTGCAGAAGCAAATCTTGCAATTGAGATGGGCCAGCAAAATGTAGCAGAGCAGGATTATGCGTTACTCGATGACTCGCTCTCAAATGAAAGCAAGGCGCTTGTTTTGAGGGAACCGCAGCTCAACACAGCAAGGGCAATGGTTGAATCGGCCGAAGCGGCTGTTCAGCAGGCTCAGTTAAATCTGGAGCGTACAACCATTCGCGCACCTTTCGATGCCTACATACTCAGCCGTTCAGCTAATGTTGGCTCACAAGTATCTCCAGGCGATCAGCTTGGGCGATTGGTTGGACTCGATACTTACTGGATTTCAGCAATGGTTCCTCTTTCCAGCCTGAGATGGATTTCAGTTCCGGAAAATGGAAGTTGGGGATCAGAAGTACGCATCAGAAACCGCACATCCTGGGATCCGGATGAACACAGAACAGGGCGTATTTTCAGGCTGGTTGGAGCACTTGAAGATCAGACCCGCATGGCAAGCCTGCTTATATCCGTAGAGGACCCGCTCAGCTACAGAGACGAAAATTCGGATAAGCCCCGATTGATGATTGGCTCGTTTGTGGAGTCGAACATACAGGCTAACGAGCTTGAGGATGTTATTCTGCTGAGTCGTGATTATGTAAGACAAAATGATACTGCATGGGTGATGGAGGACAGCCGCTTACAAATACGGAACCTGGAGGTACTCTTCCGTGATGCTGATAATGCCTATATCACCTCCGGATTGGAGGATGGTGATAAAGTGGTAACGACTAACCTCAGTACGGTTGTGGAAGGCTCCAGGCTTCGGACTGAAGAAAGCATGGGCATGACGGCATCTCCGGATTCAACTTCTGAATCTACGGCACAAAGCACTGACTAAGAATATTTGATACTGACAAGACTGACGAACCCATGAATCAATCCCCATCAAACAACAAAGAGACTACGACGGGCGGCGGCCTGATCTCCTTTATGGCGAATAATCCAATTGCAGCCAATCTGCTTATGATTATTCTGATTGGCGGGGGGATCTGGACGATGTTCAATATACAGAAAGAAGTCTTTCCGGAGTATGAGCTTGATATTGTGAACGTGAGTGTGGCCTATCCCGGGGCAGCTCCTTCAGAGGTAGAACAGGGCATTTTGCGTCCGGTAGAAGAAGCTATTCGGGGTGTTCAGGGAATTGCGGAGGTAACATCGACAGCTGAAGAGGGATCTGGATCAGTTTCGATTGAGCTTGTGGTTGGAACTGACCGAATGAAAACATACCAGGATATAGACCAGGCCGTAAACCGTATCCGAACGTTTCCGGATAATATTGAAGAGCCGGAGGTGACGCTGGAATCCAATCAGCAGGAAGTGATGACCGTCGGGATTTATGGTGATGCCGATATCTGGACGCTTCGGGTCATTGCGGAAAATGTTCGTGATCAAATGCTGAGTAATGGCGCTATCACACAGGTGGAAATCGGGAATGTGCCCGATTATGTCACACATGTGGAAATACCGCGTGACCGCCTGTTGGAATATGATTTGACGCTAGGTGAGGTGGCAGATCTGATTCGACGATCGAGCGAAGATGTAGCCGCCGGCGCTATTCAAACAAACACCGGTGAGATTCTCCTGAGAATGCAGGAGCGCAAGCAGTGGGCGAGGGAATTTGGGACGATTGAACTGATCTCATCTGAAAACGGCGGGTCTGTCAGGCTTGCTGATATTGCCGATATAAGAGACGGATTCGAGGAAACCGGATTTCATGGTGAGTTCAACCGGCAGCCAACGGTTGATCTCGACATTTTCAGAATTGGTGACCAGTCGCCGCTCGTGGTGGCTGAGGCTGTACAGCAGGTACTTGATGAAGCAGAGTCATCATTCCCGCCTGGTGTTCAGTACCGAATAGATAGTAATGCGGCCGAAGATTTTGGCGAGCGTTTAGGGCTTTTGATGGAAAACGGCCTTCTGGCAATTATCATCGTGATGCTCATACTAGCTCTATTCCTCGAGTATCGCCTGGCGTTTTGGGTGATGATGGGGATGACTATCTCTTTTGTTGGAGCGATTGTTTTCCTTCCGTTTATTGGGATCAGCATTAATATGATTTCGATGTTCGGGTTCCTGGTGGTGCTGGGCATTGTGGTTGATGACGCTATTGTAGTGGGTGAGAATATTTATGAATATCGCGAGCAGGGGATGAATTTTAAGGATGCCGCCATCAAAGGAGCTAAAGAGATGAGCCGGCCTGTGACCTTTGCTATCCTGACCAATATTATTGCGTTTGTACCACTTCTGTTTATGCCCGGTGTGACCGGAAAATACTGGTGGCCGCTGCCTGCGGTAGTCATTGTAGTTCTAGCAGTATCGCTATTTGAAGCATTGTTGATTTTGCCGGCGCATTTATCCCATGGCCCAAAAGAAGAACGGTTTAAAATTGGGAAGAAAATCAGGCGATGGCAGCAGTTCTTTTCTAAGAAATTCACGCACTTCATCAACACCAAATACAGCAAGTTTCTCGACCTGTGTCTCCGCAACCGGTATGTGACACTAAGCTCTGCTGTTGCCCTTTTAATTGTTGTAGGCGGGTATGGATACAGTGACCACATGGGCATGGTGATGATGCCTCAAATGGCTGCTGATGAGATTGAAGCCGGGGTGAGTCTGCCGGTCGGTACCACTCCGAGGCAAGCGGCAGAAGTAGCATACGATATCACCAATTCTACTCATAAAATGTTTGAGGAGAATAATTTATATGAAGTGGCGGAGGGCATCAAAACAAATGTACGGGGACAGAGTTTTATTGATGTGGAAATCGTGATGAAGCCGCCATCTGAGCGAGACATGTCTGCGCAGGAACTCATGGAATTGTGGCGTGATCAGATCGGGGATATTCCCGGAGTGGATCAGATTACATTTGAAGCAGAACGCGGGCCGGGAGGCTGGCGACAGGACATTGTTGTAGATCTGAGTCACTCAAACATTGACGTACTTGAAAATGCAACGACAGCCCTTGTGAACCGGATGGAGGCATTTGATGCCACACGGAACGTGAACGATAACTACGATCGCGGCAAATCTCAGTTTGACTTCAAACTTCTGGAAGAGGGCAGAAAGCTCGGCCTTACATCTAATGAAGTTGGTGAGCAGCTGAGAAATGCTTTTTTTGGCTCACTGGCCATGCGTCAGCTTCGCGGAATCAATGAGATTGAAGTGTATGTACGCCTGCCGGAAGAGGAGCGTCAGGACATATATCACCTCGAAGATTACATCATTCAAACCGCGGACGGCGCCGACGTTCCGTTGATGGATGTGGTTCAGGTTGAAGAGGGACAGGCGTTTACGTCGATCAATCGCAGGGATGGACGGCGCGTGGTAAGCATTGGAATGGACGCACAGCCAGCCAATGCGGTTGGCCGGGTGCTTGAGTCAATGCAAACTGACGTGCTGCCTCAGCTTCGAAACGACTTTCCCGGTATCACATGGACGTTTGAGGGAAGTCAGGCGGATATGCGGGAATCGACCAGCACACTTTGGGGTGGATTTGTTATAGCCATGTTCGTGATATATGCACTGCTGGCAGTTGCGTTTGGCAGCTATGTACAGCCGCTTATCGTAATGGGTGCGATTCCCTTTGGGGTGGTTGGAGCTGTAATCGGGCATATACTGCTGGGGTATGATTTATCTCTGGTCAGCCTGATGGGGGTGATTGCGCTTTCCGGTGTGGTTTTGAATGATTCGCTGATCATGATTGATCACGCCAACCGAAAACGGTCCATGAAATCTGCACTCGAAGCCATTCACGAAGCTGGATTAAGGCGCTTCAGGCCTATATTACTCACAACTCTAACCACGTTTGGCGGATTAACACCTATCATACTTGAAACATCCCGGCAGGCGTATCAGCTGATACCGATGGCGATTTCTCTCGGGTTTGGGATTGTGTTTGCTACTGCAATTATTCTTGTGATTGTACCTTGCCTATATATGATTCTTGAAGACACCACTTTGAAGCTGAGAAAAGCTGAATAAGAGTTTTGGTCGATAATGACTGACTAAAAGTTTATAGAGAGCACATCAGATCTTTAAGAGAGAGGTGGCTTGCATCAGAAAAGCAGTTTCGAACCTGGCTTGGTTGGGTTTTGTGTGACTGTTGGAAGTCGAAAGCTGTATGCAAGGAAGTTGTTTACGGAAAAAATTTACTTTATTTGACTCATCTTACCGAAAATTTTCGCTTAATATAATAGCTTGCCTTTTATAAACCGGGCAGCCTGAGAGTAAACAGAAACCAATTACAAATGTAAAAACACGGGACTTATGTTTGATAAACTTAAAAATACCCTCAAAAAAGCTATAGAAAATAGCGCCAATCGCATGACCTTCGACCCGTCAAGATTCGACGATCCATTGGCAACTCAAATTCGATGGACGCCGATTAAAGGCGGCGGGAGTAATTTCAGAACTCATAAATATTACTCGCAGGGAGCTAACCAGGCAGGATTCAAAGCAACGCTCGGTGCAATGTCGTTTAGCGGAATTTTTATGCTGGCCGGTCTTGGGGTTTCAATTGGAGTACCTTTTGGTATGGTTCAGGATGGTGAACCATTGGTAGCTTTGCAAACGCTGTTTGTGATTGGTTTTGGACTAATATTTTTTGGTGTCGGGTTCTACATGTTCAGATCCTATTCAAAACCTGTCGTATTTGATAAAATGGTGGGTTATTTCTGGAAAGGATGGAAGAAACCAGAACGATATAAAAATAATCAAAACATCGAAGGGACAATTAAATTAAGTGATATCCACGCGTTGCAGATTGTATCGGAATACATCAGGGGAGATAAAAGCAGCTACTATAGCTACGAGCTGAATATCGTAACACGTGAAGGAAGACGGCATAATGTGATTGATCACGGAGACCGTTCTGATATGCTTGCAGATGCCGCGAAGTTGTCCGATTTTTTAGGAATACCGGTCTGGGATGCATCTTGATGTGATCTGATTCTGATAGCGTAATGGAACGTTTATTTTGAGGAGGTAAGATTACTGGATTATAGAAAAAAACCGGCACCCAAAGTCTGAATTCAGTCATTCAATATCGATGTGCCGGCAGTTTCTTACAGAATTGATAAAATTTGAGTGATTTATAGGCGTTGGTTAGATCAATAGTTTTTCTGCATCAGCTACAAATCTTCTCGAATCCCGCCTAGAAAAGTCTTCCATCACCTGCTTATCGTTTATTTCCAGATCTTCAAATAATTCTTTTCCATTTACATCAGTTATGTAAATTCGTCCGTCTTTATAACTGACGGAGCCAATTTCATAAAATGGAATCAGTATAGCATGATCGAGGATTGTGCGCACACCACTGCTGACCATTGATTTAATCGTTTTAGCCAGTACTGAATCGTCTCCATCACTTTCGTTTGAGTTGATTTCATCTTCAAGATTATTCATGAACTGATCCGAAAACTGAATGGCAATTCCGGTTTCAGCTACAATTAGGTTGACGGTTTCATCGCTGTTGGTAATGAAGCGGATAGCATTGGATTCTGAAAATCTGTCAACAGCATCTGCATCGATATCAGACGGCATTTCAATGTTTTGAGCGTGTAATACAGATGAGATGGATAGGAGGCTCAAAACAGAAAAGAGGGTTGCTGAAACAAGCAGACTTTTTTTTGAAAAGCTGTTCATAGCGAATATTTAGGTTAAGATTTGTTGAAGCAATACGATCTTACTCCATCGTTGTTTCATTTTCCAAGAGATAGAAGAAAAAACAAGTCAAAACAGGAACGGAGGCAGAAACAATTTGCCTTGAAACCATATGAATAAGCTCTATTGAGATTTAAAAAACCATCTACAGATAAACAGAAGTATTATTTATGGAAAAAATGACCCAGGACTACGGTAAGTATACGCCTGAAGATTTAAAAGTCTGGAAGACACTTTTTGAACGTCAGCTTGTAAATCTGCCGGGAAAGGCTCACCCCGAATATTTGAAATGCCTCGACAGGCTTTCAGATGTACTAAACCCAAATAAACTGCCCGACTTCGGTGAGCTAAACAAAAAATTGCTTGCCGAAAACGGGTGGTCTATCACCGTTGTACCCGGTCTAATACCGGTTGACCGGTTTTTCAAACTCCTTTCTGAAAAAACATTCTGTTCGTCAACTTGGGTCCGATCTATGAAACAGCTCGACTACCTTGAAGAACCCGATATGTTTCACGATATCTTCGGACATGTTCCGTTGCTCATGAACTCTCAATATTCCAGTTTTGTACAAAAATTTGGCGAAATGGGAGTCCGTTATGGGCATGACAAAACTGTTGAGAAACAGCTCCAGCGTCTCTATTGGTTTACAATTGAATTTGGATTGATGGCTCAGAAAGAACGCACACAGATTTACGGGGCTGGTATACTGTCATCAGCAGGAGAATCGAAGCACATTTTTGAGGATGACATTGAGGTGTTGCCTTATGACGTAGAAAAAATTCTCCATAATGATTTTGTGACATCAGAAATACAGACGAGATACTACGAGATCGACTCGTTTGAACAGCTTTTTGAGTCGGTTGGAGAGCTGGAAAAGCAGTTGCGCGAAGAAGTGGCGGTTTGATGTGGACACACCTCTGATCTCAAAAGTATCGATCTGCGATCTGTTTCTAATCTGAGGCTATCCAAAAAGGGCGTGGTATTGCATTTATGCTAACCATTTCGTCATACCGGACCCCGATCCGCTCATCTTTTGAACGCGAAGCGATATCTCCTGACCATATCAACGATTGGAGATCCCGCATCGAGTGCGGGATGACGCCCTTTTTGGACAGCCTCTTCCAGATCTTCCAAAAGTATTTGTTCATTAAGATGATTGCGGAAAG
>CAZVEP010000064.1:0-20025 GCA_964625635.1 uncultured Rhodohalobacter sp. | reverse complement strand
ACCAACACCATCTGACGCGCCTGCACAATCTGCCCAACAGTAAGCCGGTAAAGGTACACACCACTGGACAGATTTGACGCATCAAACTCCGCCTGATATGTACCGGCATATTGTCGGCCTTCTACCAAAATTGCCAATTCTCTGCCCAGCATATCATATACCTTCAATGAAACGTCACTGCTAACCGGTAACTGATACCCAATAACGGTCAGAGGATTAAACGGATTGGGGTAATTTTGAGAAAGGAGGACAGACTGAGGCTGTTCTCTATTGATCTCCTGAGACGTTTCAACTAAGCCTGAGCGAAAATAGTCAATCGCTCCGGCCACATACGCCAGTGGCGCATTCCAGTTGATGGTCACCTCATTGGTTGCATAGCTGCACCAGTCATCCACGTACGATTTGGCCGGCTGATTGGAAGGATAGCTGCACCCATCCTGCTGTCCATTATGCGGGCCGCCGACCAGCATTCCCGGAACAGGGTCCGCAACATTATCAGCGGCCGATTGCCTGTGGTGCGGATCCATTGGAGGCTTGCTGCCAAACCCGGTCACAAAAGAATACCCTGTAGCGTTTCGGCCCAAGACATAATCAAGGTTAGATTGAGCTCCATCAAGGTAATCTTCATCCATTGTAATCTTGTATGCCTGCAGCATCAACACAGATTGATTCAGTGCCGACGAATTGCTGCCCCAGACAAAGTGCCACGGTTCCTGCCCCATACTCACGCCGTAAGCCGATTGATTGACCTCATTTATAAACTGATCTGCCTGATGTATGATTCTGCTCTCAATCAATCCGGGATCAGCAGCTTCGGTCAAACCTCCAGTGTGATGTGCAAGGGAAATCCATGCCAGTGGGCGCACATTCGGCCATCCCGGTACACCTAAATAACTTTCGTTTTTATTGAACTCCTGCCAGTATGAATCGTTTTTAGTTGTGATATAAAGTTCCGCTGCAGCCCAATCAAACTCATCAGAGAGGTCGCCATCACCATATTCGCCGGTATAGATATCGTCGGGCTGCTGATAATAGACATTTGGATTATTATTCGCCCACTCCCATGCAAACTCGGCGGATTCGAGTGCCTCGGCAGAAAATCCCGGGTCAATATCCTCGTACACCCGCGAGGCTGTCGCCATGACTGCTGCAAAGTTCAGCGTAGCAGCCGTCGATTTCATCACTACATACCGAGTTGCGGTTGCCTGGTGAGGCATGACCATTCCGGCGAAACCTTTTGTGGTCAGTTTGTGATACACACCGCCATCATTCGGATCCTGCATTTCCATCATCCAGTCGAGGTTCCATTGCACCTCATCCAGGATATCAGGGATGTCATTTCCACTTTCCGGAATGTTCAGCCCCGTTTCATCATAATATTCAGGAAAGTGCTCCCAGGCTGCCATCAGCGTGTAGGTGCTGATTCCTGAATTCACAACATACTTGTTGAAATCGCCCGCATCGTACCACCCTTTTGGAGCAGAAATTACCGTTCCTTCCGGCCGCTCATCTGTCGCCGCCGATTCGTGAACGATCACTCTATCATCGGGATGGCCCATTGGACGCATCCATTGACCGGCATATTCTTCACTCAGGTATTGAGACGCACGGTTGAAGTAGTAATATTTCAGGGCAGCGACGGCCAGTTCCCCATGAACATTTTCCTCAATTTGAAAAGGGTGTGAGTCATCAAATCCATCAGATGAAATCCTGAAACTGCCGGTCTCCGTAAAACCCGTGAAATTAGCCAAAACTACGGTCTCATTTGAGTAGGGCCAGGTTTTTGGCGCAGATGTTTGCGCATTATACACAGTAGTTCCAGTACCCTCTTCAACAATTGAGAACTGTACGACTTCGTCTGATAAAATCACAGCCACCTTCTCGCCCGATGGATAAAATCCAACCTGATTGAGCCGTATCTCGTTCTGCGCGATTGTGTTAACCGCCCAAAATGAAGTGATAAACAGTAGTAATATTTTTTTCATCTTAACGGTAGTTGTGTGGGTTGTCTTTGATTGATAAAGTGTAATGCTCGAATCATGCGCTTCGTAACACCCCTTCCTTGTGACGTGCTTTCCGTTACAGGGAAGAGGAAGGGGAATCGGTTTTTAATTCCATCATCGCATCTGCAAACCGATACCCAAGATCGATATATGTCTGACTGTCGTAATGCCAGGCATCGATAAAGCCATGGTCATCGGGTGCGGTAACCAGCGCTGCATTCTGATCCTGTTCAGTAAATTCACGCTGGGCCGATTTCACAATATCTCCAAAGGGATATGTAGTTTGCCGTTTACCACGACCCATCAACGAATCAGAAATCTGCCCCACAACAACCGGCAGCGTCATATCTCCAATCTCCTTACGCATCCCGTTCAGTACGCTTGACAGATTTTCTCCATACGCTTCAGCAATACTCCGGGTATGAGATGCATCACTTTCTCCCTGGTGCCAAACAACTCCGGCAGGTTTCACGCGGCCAAATTTTTTCTCTGCTAACTCAATGGCCCGATGAAGATGATGCCGAAAATGGGTCCACTGATTTATTCCATTTCCACGATCGTACTCCGGATCCCAGCATCCCCAGCCTGTCTTGACGTTGGCATGAATGGATGAGCCGCCTTTCGCATATTTATAAATCAGAATTGTGCTATCGGGCTTTTTTTCCTTTAATCGTTTCACAAATGATAGCTCCGGACCAAACCGGTCCGAAAGGTAACCATGTTCACCGTCAGTATGGTATCCGGATCCATGTCCAGGCCTTAATTGGTCCCAAAAACCGACCGGGTCAATCGGCTGATGATCATCGCGCCGGTTGGGATTGTAAATCCATACATCGTCAAACGTAACGGCAAGGTGCGGCGGCAGGTCCCGCACTTTCCCTTCGCCATCCATATTGGACTGACCGGCAAGGATATAGAGATTCAAACCCAGTTGAGTGACTTCATATTTTTTCATATTAGTAATGTGTCAACGGTAAGTTGTCGCAAGCAAGTCATCGGATGAATCAACTATGAGTGAGATTTTAATCCATCATAACTTGATTTATCAGAAAAAACTCAATCGAAAGCGTTCGGGGCTACACGCCATTTTATTAATGAAAAAACACTAGCGATCGACGACTGTTTTCAAAAGGGATTTCGCGTCAGTTTAAGATAGATAAATTTGGGATTTCATCTTCACACATGACAAGTTCTATACATTCATCTAGTGCGCTATAGCTTTTTAATGATCACATTTTTCAAATCTACACTTGCCCGACCTGGAATTTGGTTTGATTTAAAATGGATTTTTTGCGCCCCCTCTTCCAGGTAAATTTCAGCAAGCTCTGCCACGGCCCACTCTTTCTCATAAACTTCACCCCGCTCAACCCGGTCAGGACTTGGTATTATTTCCGGGTCAAAGGATTCGTTAATTGTTTTTGTCAGCATGTCACCCGATGCAAAAGCCGATATTTCTACTCCCTCGTTATCCTCACTGAGTGTATATTCAATGGCCACGGAATAGACACCGGCATCAACCACCTCCAGCTCCCACCAAACACTATCCTGTACTGATGTCCAATTTGTGATCCAGTCATTACTCCAGCCGGAGTTTCCATGAAATGTGATGTTACCGGAAAAAGAGCTCTCCACCGCCGGCAGTGTCACGATCGGAGCCTCATCATATCCTACCGGAATGGGGCGTGATTCCGGCAGATCTTTCGTGACTTCATCAAACCAGCTTTGATAAGCCTTGCTCAACTCATCAACTATTTCAGGATTTAGCTCACCTATATCCCTCCGTTGTGATGGATCCAGTTTTAAATCATACAGTTCCCATTCCTCTCCATACCTAACCTGCCGGAAGCGGTTGTTCCGAACTGATGCAGGGTAGCTTTCAAGAGAATCCCAGCGGGATTGATGCGTGTACAACAGACGATCTTCCCAAACCGGATCATCTTCAAAAATGAGGCTGGCAAAGCTTCGGCCATCTATAGGATGTACCGGCTCAAAATTTATTCCTGCCAACTCAGCCAATGATGGCAAAAAATCAATATGGGCTGTAAGCTCATCAATATACGTACCGGGCTCAATCGTGCCTGGCCAGCTTATAAAAAGCGGGACTCGTACACCGCCCTCATCAACCTTGGCTTTCCAGCCTTTCATATTACCGTTATAGCGATCTCCGCCATTCGGACCATTATCGGTCATAAAAATCACAATGGTATTGTCTGTAAGTTTCAGTTCATCAAGTTTTGCGACAATACGGCTAATGTTATCATCAATATTTTCAACCATCCCGTAAACAGCTGCATTTTTATCGCTCAGCCCCTGCGATTTATACTTATTAAAATAGCTGTCAGGTACCTGGAATGGGCTGTGAGGAGTATTGTAAGAAACGAACGCAAAAAAATTATTCTCTTTGTTTCGCTCAATAAATGAAAGAGTAGAATCTGTCAGAACATCTGTAATATAGCCTTCGGTTTTAACCATTTCGCGGCCATACTGAAGTTCTGTATCAAAATAGTTATTCCAGTGACCAACCGTGAACCCGAAAAATTCGTCGAACCCCTGGCCAATGGGGTCCATCGGGTAGTGTGACCCATTATGCCATTTCCCGAAAAGGCTCGTTTTATAACCTGCATCTTTAAACACTTCGCCAAACGTATATTCCTCCTCCCGCATATTTTCCAGGCCGTAGGTAACCCACTGTGTACCTGTTCTCAGGTGATCTCTCCCGGTCAATAAACTTGCACGGGTCGGGGCACATACCGGGCTCACAAAAAACCGATTAAAGCGTGCGCCAGATGCAGCAAGAGCATCCAGAGCCGGTGTGTTTATCTCCGGATTTCCGTGGCTTGCAACATCACCCCATCCCTGGTCATCGGTGAGTATGAATACGATATTTGGTGAATCTTTATCAGGGGCAGATGCAGTACAGGCCTGCATCACACCAAAACCGATAAATAGAACCAGGTAAAAGATGTGGCTTTTCATTGTTTAGGCATATGTTTATTGGCCGGCATTTAAAAACACAGACATCCCGGCATCGTCCTGATCTGATCCCCAAACGGGGCGCCACCACAGGACGGAAGGCTTGGTATTTTCGGGTCTGTCGTGGTCCATCCATCCAAAATTCAGACGTATTGAGGTCCAGTTTTCACCTTGAATATCTTCAACTACGTTAAGCGGTATGGCTAATTCAAGTATTTGCTCACCTGTATCCATGTTCGATTTCATGGCCGCATCAACGTCAACCTTTTCACTGTTAGTTTGAATGCGGGGATTTTGAACAGTCTCTCCCTGTGCGATATCAATCTGATAGTGAAATGAATCAGGGACGGCCTCGAAACCAAACAGACGGGCCGGATAGTCTGTTTTGCGATCTTCTGTAGCGTATGGGTTCAATCGAACATAAAATTTGTCCTGCCTGCTTTCGGCATTCTTTTCAAGGATCAGCCGATCGTCAGTCGTTTGAATTGCTATGTATATTTTTTCATCATCAAGCCGGGTCGCAAAAGAGAAGCTTCCATCCTCCTTCCCTTTCCAGTCCCAGTTCTCATGCATATAAACCGGGTTTGTTATTTGAGTGAACGATGCGTCTTTCCAGTCATCCAGATCAGCATCAACATGAATGTTGTTATCGGGCGATTCAAGATGATGGGGATGATCAAAAATCAGTCGTTTTGTGGATGGAAGAGACAAATCCTTATTGTTCTGCTGTTCATAAGTTCCGGTAAGAGTTATCTCAGGGGCATGTTCATTCAGGTCATGGATCACTGTAGCATCATCCCAGCTAACATCAAGCTGAAGCGTCGTATCTGTTCCGGCCGGGATGACCAGATCAACATCTGTCACGTTAAAAGTCAGCATCGAATCTGACAACGATCCGGATATGAGCATCTGTTTGTCAGCGGGATTGCTGAACGTAACGGGAATCTGTGTGGTCTTCACAGAAGGGTTTTCAACAATCACCGGTTTTGTTTTTAGCCATTCCCCCATCCGGAGTGCCTGTACCATCTGTTTATTGTCGGGGGTAACAATATCTTTGTCATAGATATGATCAAATTCGATGTGTGCTACAACCGGCCCGTTGTCTTTCATTGTAACCCATGTGATATGGTCAAACTCCCCAAATTCAACACCTCGCATGTGGCTGCCCCCGCCCGTAGTCGCCAGTATGTAATGATCCATCCCGTTTCTCTTCTGATACTCATAATGGTGATGGTGCCCGGAAAACAGGGTGTAATTACGTCCTTTTAAAACAGTTTCTATCTCTTCAAATCCGGCCTGATCGCCATAAGCCCAAATGGGACGGTGCATAAAAATCAGCGTCCACTTTACATCTTCATTTGCTTCAAGCTGACGGTTGATATATTCTATTTGATCTTCACCGAGCCCTCCGCCCTTTCTGTCTTCGGTATGAAGACTAACAAACAGAACATCTTTATATATGAAGGTATAGTACGGCGAACCGTGACGCTTTTCCCACGCTTCTTTCAGCAGATCATTGCTGATATCGTGATTTCCCGGCACGTAATAGAACCGCATATCCAGCTTGTTGATGATAGCGTCGAACTCTTCCCACTGACGGTTCCAGACCTCAGGCTCAGTTGTATAACCATCGATAAGATCTCCGACAGAAAGCACAAATTCGGGCTGCATCAAATTCACTTTTTCCGCTGCTTTCGCGAAAATTCCCGAACGCATCCCGCCTGTTCTGTCTCCCATGATGGCAAATCGAAACACTTCTTCATCATTGATTTGAGGCTTGTCTGATGAAGCAACTTTCTGCTGAGCGGTAGCCATCATCAATCCGGCGTGAACTAATAATATAATCAGGAATATTTTTTTGATCATGTTTTCATGAAGTAAGGATGTTCACAATTACAGCTAACATATTCACATTTAACTGATCGAAGCTACGTGTTTGAATTTTTTAGAAAACCTGTTTTATTGCAGCTGAGATGATGATATCGTCTGGAATCAGGAAAGTAATCCACGCTTATAATTTATCTGATGTTATCTCAGTAGGTTCTTTCAATAAGCTTTTTGGTAGCCAGGATACCTTCTTCTTCCGATAATTTGTTGCCTTCGTATTCCACGCAGATATATTTATCAAACCCTGATTCTTTGACCAATCGCATCATGCGCTCATAGTCGATAGTGGTTTCATAACCCTGAATGTCGAACGCATGTGTTTTCGCGCTTACTGAGTGTGCCATGGGCATCAGTTTTTCGACTCCGATATATCTGTTATAGATATCACCGTCGCCCCAGATGAATTCATCGGAGAAGGTAAAGTTATCGAAATCCACAACAGTACCGAGCAGTTCATGATCGGCCAATTCAATGGTTTCCACCAGCCAGTCGGCATGACTCGACATTCCGCCGTGATTCTCAACTAACACGTGCAGACCGTAGTCTTTCGCTTTTTCCGCGAGACGGTGCAATCCTTCTGCGGCCAGTTTCTTCTGCTCTTCAGGACTTCCCATGCTGAATGCGTTTACCCGCATGTAAGGGCAGCCTAAATGCTGTGAGGCTTTCATCCAGCGCTCGTGGTTCTGGATAGCTGTTGTTCGTTCTGATGCATCAGGATGGCCGATAAATCCCTCTTCGTCTACCATTAAGAGGACATTTTTTACGCCTTCGTTTTCTGTTCGGTGCTTCAGTTCATTCAGGAATGCCATATCCTCAGCGTGACCAAAAATCAGTGTATTCACGTATTCAACCGCATCAAATCCTAAGGATTTTGCTTTGGCGGGAAAATCCAGCGGATGAAGGTCACCCTGCCACAATTGATCTGGATCTGAATAAAGCAGCCTTTTCCACTCGTCGTAGTTTTCCTTTGAGTTTCCAAAAATGGCCCTGTGGAGCGCCCACTGAGAAAGTGAAAGTTTGGGGCGTTCGCCAGTAATTGTACCTGAACTGCCTCTTATTACACTATCGGGCGACAGCAAAGCTCCGCCCAAAGCAAATCCCAGGTTTCCCAAAAACTCCTTCCGCTCCATCATAATGTGTAACCTGTTTTTAATTTTTTGAATACATCTCCGGAAGTTCATCTTCCAGCAAAATGCGCTCTGTCTGCACAAATTTCAGGAAATCTTCTTCGCTGACCTGTCCGGGGTATGGCGCGTAATAATGGTCGCGCTGTTCCCGCTCATAATTAGCGTTGCGCCATACCTGTACGTACGTGATTTGCTTAGTCCATTCATTGGCTTGAAGGGCGGCAAGCATTTTGTCCGTCCAGAAATCAGGGTCGGGAATGGCTTCAAGACCCGTTTCGGTGAGAGCCGGAATTTTTCCAAGAGAATCAGCTATCTGCGCTGTGTATGTGAGACTGCGGATAAACTGTTCTTGCTGACGTTCTTCAGGTGTTTCATTTGCGGGGTGTCCCACATCCCAATAATTATCAAGACCGATGATATCAACATAATCATCACCGGGATAACCGTAGAAATATTCCTTCTTGAATGAATCGATATCTATTCTGCTTCGATCGGGCGAAAACGCGTAGAGCAGATTATGCACGCCCTTGGTATCTTTTAAATAATCAACTGTAAACTGCCACAGTGTGATGTAATCCTCTTCCGAAACCAGCCCTTTACCCCACCAGAACCAATCGCCATTGTGCTCGTGAAACGGACGAAAAATGATTGGATGCGGGCTAAGCTGCTTGAAATATTCTGCTACCATGTCGAGCGTTTTTTTATACTCGTCGTGCTTTTCGCCACCAACAAGTATCGATCGAACTGCAGGTGTGGTATCGTAAAAAGATTTTCCCGTTGCTGGATTCGACATGTGCCATGCGTAGGTTAAAACCCCGCCGCGTTCAATCCCCTGACGGGCCCATTCGAGCGATTGCTGAATTTTTTGATCAGTTTCTTCTTCTGTTTGTCCCGCCTGCCAGAAATCGAGAATATCCCAGCCGTACAGCGCCGGGAAGCTTCCTGCTACATCTTTGACATCCGAACGGGCTGAATCTCCGGCCCAGTGATAGCCGTACGCCAGCGTTGCCTGATGGCCGAACATGGTATGATCACCGCGAAGCTCTTCCAGCGATTGATAGAGCGCGAGCGTTTCATCTGTAGCGTTCTCATCAACCAGCACACCGCTGGCAGGTTTTTGATTTGATGTACAGGAGAGAACTACACAACTTGCCGTCAGGGCAAGAAGTCCAAAGAGTGGTTTTTTTAAAAATTTACTCATTGTCTTCAGCATTTCGTTGTTGCTCCAATTGAGCTTCCATTTCGTGAACCGTTTCTTCATCCAGTTTGTAGAAAAACATGAATCCGGATGCCACAAGGGCCCCCACACCCGCGAATACACTTATCATAAGGCGAATTCCCATTAGCGATTCATCTGTCTGGGCCACATTGGCTTCAAATCCATAAGCTGCTAAAATCCAACCGGCCAAAGCACCTCCTATCGTCCAGCCGAATTTTTGAGACATGGAGGAAGATGAAAAAATCAAACCTGTTGCACGCCGTCCGGTTTTCCATTCTGAATAATCGGCAATATCTGCATACATCGACCATATGAGAGGAAGTACAATTCCGGCTGAAATCCCGATCAGCACATTGGTAAGAAACAAAAGCCCGATCTGATCAGGCTGCAGCAAATAGATGATGAAACTTAAAGCAGCGGAGGATAGAACAGATATCTGAAAGGCAGTCTTTTTACCCACTTTTGCAGCCAGCGGTTTGGCGAGAATTACGCCCAGAATATTACTTCCCAGCCAAACGGAGAGATATGCCGACGACAACGTCGTATGCGAGAATTCATATGTTGACCCAAAAATGGTTACAGCCTGATCCTGCACGTAATATTTAAAATAATAGAGAATCGAGCCATCCCTCAATGAGTTAAAAATCAACACTGAGATTGCTGCGCCAAGCATAATGAACCACGGTCCGTTTTTGGCAATATCTTTCAGATCTTCTTTCAGCCTGGGTTTGGCAATAGCTGGTTTCAGACGCTCTTTAGTTCCAAGAGCGGTTATTATGAAAAGGACAGCGGCAAGACAGGCGTAAATTGCTACGGTATATTGATAGCCCGAATCGGGGCCCGCCATCTCACTGAACATCTCCACAAAATAATTGGCGGTGGATGTGACAAAAAGCCCGCCGGTAAACGCTCCGATAAAGCGAAACGAAGCCAATGTGGTTCTCTGATCAGTATTGCTGGTCATAACGCCCATCAACGACGCGTAGGGCACGTTTACAGCAGTGTAGGCCATCATCATAAGCGTATAAGTGACGTACGCGTAAATCAGTTTCCCATTACTGCTTAAATCCGGACTTGAGAATGTAAGCACGCCAATTATGGCAAATGGAATTGCTCCATACAGCAGGTAGGGACGGAATTTCCCCATCTTTGTCTCTGTCCTGTCGCTTATTATACCCATTAAGGGATCGTTGAATGCATCCCATACGCGTGTGACCAGGAACATGGTTCCAACTGCGGCCGCCGAAATGCCGAACACATCGGTGTAGAAAAACAGCAGGAACATGGAAAATAATTTCCAGAACATGGAAGAGGCGAAATCACCCATTCCATAGGAAACTTTCTCTCTTAACGAAAGAATATGATTATCTGATTGCGTCATAGTATGCACTAATGGGATTTAGAAAACTTAGCAGGGTTGAGTTAGTTTTTGTAGAAGATCTCTACGCGTGAAAGTTCAACATCCGACCGAAACCCGATCTTAATATACTTTGGCTGAACCTCAGCGCCATCGATGCGATACAGCTGCGGTGTCCAGTAATTATAATTACTCTCACCGGTTCCGTATGATGTTATCTCTGGGTAGATGCGCTCCCAGTCTGAGCCATCTGATGAGGTGTAAATAAGCAGTTGCGCCCAATTTTGTTCTTCGAATGAATAGATTTTCATCTCATCAAGTTTACCCGGAATGTGATAATAGATTCGGCTGCCATAGGTGCCGGCCATCCGGTGAATATCTTCCTTAAATGTTCGGTCATTTCCGGTAGAGATGCTTACATTTTTAGCATTCCAGACTTTTCCGAAGTTGGCCATATGATCAACTATTACCTGTTTTTCAACTTCTACCGGACCCACCACGTTAGAAGGTTCCGATTGTCCGCTGCCGTTTTGGGCAATCACGCGATAGAAATATGATTTTCCGATTGTGGCTGTTTCGTCGTGATAAAGTGGCGTGTACTGAACCGCTGCTTCCGAAACATCAAAGGCGATGGTTTTCCAGGGGCCGTTGTTCTGCTCTGAGCGCTGAATGATGTAGCTCACGGATCCCACGGTACCCTGCCAGCTGATGTCTGCCACGTTTTCAATCGGCAGCAGAGTTGGCGCTTTGGGTACCGGAATTTCGGGAGCAACTTTATTCTGGATTTCAAACGCTTTTCGCCGATACATCTGCATGAGGTTTTTTTCATCATACGATTCACCTGATTCAAATCCCGGCCAGTGGTACGATTTATATAGTCCGGCTCCCAATGGTTCTGAATGGAAATAGAATCCGCCATCACGATGGCGATAGCGTAAACTCCAGATCAGCGCTCCCGATATGTCGGGTGTATCAATAACTTTATCCAGAATGCGTTCAATCGCCGCAGTGCTCAGGAAGCCGAACTCACCCAAAAAGTATGGTTTACGCCCTTGCACCACGTCCAGATTCGTCTGAATATCCCTGAGAAGCTGATCCGGCTCCCGTTCGTAATGATGCGACGTTACGATATCGATCAGATCTTCCTCTACCGCTTCTTCACGCACCGGACGGCTGTCGCTGGCAAAAAAACCATCCATCACAAGATGATTTGGATCAATCTCTTTGATGTGTTTCACCATCTCTACCGTCCATTCGTGCGGGCTGTACAGCTCATTTCCCGTCTCCCATGCCATAATCGCTTTATCATTTTTATATGTCTGTCCCGTGACGGTATTCTCTCTGTTGAGCACAAACGTGATGGTTTTCTTGAAATCTTCTTTTAACTGTTCGTCTGTCCAGAAATCATCCCGGGTTTTGCCGCGGAAATCGGCGTAATTGGGCGCCCCGCCCATCCACTGCCAGTTATTAAGAAGAGAGAATATGATGCGTACTTCATACTCGTTGGCCAGCGCCATCATCAAATCGAGTGTTTCAAAGGCTTCTTCGTTAAATTCTCCCGGAGCTTCAACATAGGTTGGAGCATCCTCGGGGAAGTTATTATTTTTAACAGGAATGGTGTAGATGCGGATTACCCGGCCGCCCATCTGTTTCACCGTTTCAAAGGCATCCCTCATTTCAAATTCGGTAGGAAGATCGTAGGGATTCGTTTCTGTGAACTTCATCTCATCTTCCACATAGTTTAGATTGGGAATGTTGAATGAGATAAAGCGATATACCTCTTCGCCGTCCATTAACTGAGCGCCATCGCGCGTAATGAAGTGATCGAATCCCTGACTAAATCCGGCAGAAACCGTTAAAAACAGAAGGGTGAGTGTAAGAAGAATTTGTTTCATAGAGATTGAATTTAGCATCGTTGAATGAGCCCCATTTCTATTGTGAGCCGTTAGACATTGCAGTAAAGTGTAAAATTGATCAGTATGAGGCTCCTACTTCCGGGTTTGTTCAGAAATGCACTCATATTTTTTTGATTATATGCGCTTGTCGACGGTTTAAGGATTGTTGATTCAGTTTTAAACTATTTCATACTGTTACTAAGGATCAGTACAATTTTGACGGAGCTGCTCCCACGTGAGTGGCCGCCAGCCGATTCGGTATGCAGAATACGGGGCAGGACTATCCTCGATTGTTCAGCAGTGAATTTGTGTAAATGCTTATCGCTCATTGTTCAGCTGTTCAGCGTGATTCTGGATAATCTTTAAAGTGGTTGAGTCTGATGCGAATACCGAATTCAGCCCCTGAGGCTCCTGCGGAGGATCTCCGGTGAACGGATCGCCCGGCGACCACCAGTAACTCTCGGTGTTCTGCGCTTCACCATATCCGCCCCAGCTCCAGAAATTTGAACCGGCAAAAATCTCATGCTCCTCAACTTCTGAAAACACCATTTGGTAGTATTGATCTCGATAGGTTGTGGGAGCATCCGGATCGTACTGTTCATCATTTCTCGGGAAACCAAACTCTTCCATCACAATAGGTTTATTCATTTCTTCAGCTACCGCAAGATGTTCATTGATATAATCACGGGCTTTTTCCACAGCTTCATCCACTGTTTCCGACATATTTCCCGTATCAACCCATCCCCAGTTTTTGGCCCACATGTGAAATGTGAGATAGTCGACATTTTCAGATTTGTGAGCCTCAATAAATACTTTCATAGAGTCGAGGCTTCCGGTTTTGCCCTCGCTTCCGGTTGAGACGAGATGATTAGGAGACAAATTCTTGATAAATCCCGCTGTTTCATCTATCCACTCGATATAAGCCGGAATGTCTTTAATGCTCGATTCACCACGCCCCGGACGGGGTTCATTTGCCAGCTGCCACGACATAATTACGGGGTCGTTGGTGTACGACTTTCCCGTAACCGTATTCGTTCTGCTAACTAACGTTTCGATATACTCTTTGAAGTGCTCCTGAGCCTGCTCATTTTGATAGAAGCGGGCTGAATATTTCATAAAGGCTTCCCAGTCGCCATCGGCCGGATCTATCACAGGGCCATCGCCAAACCAGCCGTTATATGTTGACATTCCGCCCGACCATTCCCAATAATTATTCAGAAAAATGACCGCTTTCATATCCCTCTTTCCCATTTCAGCCAGCAGATAATCCAGACCAACCATCAGCGATTCGTTGAAACTGCCGTCTGCATTCAAAAATGTTGGTTCGAGTGAGTTCTCAAATGAAGATTCTTCAGACGCTCCCAGCACGCGCAGATTGGTGATTCCATATTCTTTCAGCAAATCCAGCTCGCGTTCCAGCCGCTCTCTATTGCCCTCTTCCCCAGATCTCCCCAAATACGCTCCGTACCAGAAATTAGTCCCAACAAATTCGTACGGCTCGCCGGCTATCTTAAATTGTGAATCTTCAACTTTTACAAAATTATTTATATCTGATTCCGAGCAAGCAGTTACAAACAGCAGGGCAATTATTACTATTCCTTTAAAGCGAAAATATTTAGTCATGACGTTGTCTTATTTTAACAGGATGGTTATGGATATTTGCACCGGTATCTAGCTGGAGTCGAACGATTTATAAGCTATTGCGAAGCAGCCGGGCATCAAGCATAAGCTGATGTTTCTAAAAGAGCCTCTGATCTTTGTAACACTTCAAGCGCAGCCCTCCCGTTGTGATAGGGGCACTTCCAGGATCGAACTTTGTCGAGTTTATAAGGCTCTCCTCCCCGGTTTACCTTCTCATGCCATTCGCCTTTTGTCTTGTCAATTATGAATTCATTTGTGAAATCCCATACGTGTTCAGCAGTATCAAGGAAGTCTCTGTTTCCGGAAATCTGGTACGCATTTAAAAATCCGACAATACCCTCGGCCTGCGGCCACCAATCTTTTCTGTGGTCTGTTACCCCGTTTGAATTACCTTTATTGAATATCCCGCCATCGTTATCTACCCCATTATTTTTCACATATGTTGCAATATTGATACTGATGGTTTCGACGGTATCAAGTAACTCCGG
This sequence comes from uncultured Rhodohalobacter sp., assembly GCA_964625635.1. Taxonomy (GTDB): domain Bacteria; phylum Bacteroidota; class Rhodothermia; order Balneolales; family Balneolaceae; genus SW132. Next base: position 5,435 of record CAZVEP010000064.1, on the reverse strand, counting down.
ATCATTGAGCAATTTGGCCGCCTCATGAAGCAGCCAGCTTGTTTCTATGTCATGCCCGTAGGAAATATCTGATGTTTCGGGCACCCACTTCTCATCAAAAAAGGGTATCGCTGAGGTTTGATCATGATTAATGATACGATTGACAAAGAGCTCCACCATGCGCCTAAGGCTCTGCCTCAGCTCCTGAGAATTCCAATACTTATAGAGGTTAGTATAAGCCTCCAGGATATGCAGGTGCGTATTCGTACTCCTGGCCGAATTTTGATCCTGGTCACTAAGCCTTGGGTCATCAAGTTTGTTCCAGCTGCTGTCAAATACTTCATGATATCCACCGTTTTTTTTGTCGGCGCACTTTTCTTCCATAATCTCAAATAGTGCTATCGCCAGGTTAAGCGCCTCCTGGTTTTTTGAAGCCCCGAAGTATTCCGAAAGCGAATAAATAGCAAATGCCTGAGCATACGCCAGTTTTCTTTGATCACGAACGGCACCATCAGACTGAACCATCCAGTAAACCCCACCATGCTGCGAATCCCAGCAGTGATTTGACACAAAATCGTATGCATGATTCGCTGCATCTTTGAAATCGTCATTTCCAAACTCATTTTGACAAGCTGAAAACGTCCATAGAATACGAGACATTAGCACCGACCCTTTATCAGCGTCCTTGATTATCTTATTATTGAAATCAATTTGTCCGAAAAAACCTCCGCTTTCATGGTCAACACCATACGTTAGCCAATAGGGGATAATATTCGATAACAGTTCACTGCGGAGTTCTTTGCTCAGTCTTTTAATAATCCTTACTTCAGATTTTTTCATTTTGCTGATGTATCATTTTTCCTAATAAGTTCAATCCTTTTTTCCACCGATGCAGCTGACCGGAACTTATCTTCCGGGGTATTCATACAGTAATCTACGAGCTGTTCAACAGTGGTTTTTGCCACGTGGCAGCGGGTATCCGACGAAGCGTAGTAGATAAAAACGGTATCGTCTTCATCGCGAATCCATCCGCAGCTGAACAACACATTCGACACATCGCCGACCCTCTCAGCTCCTTCTGGAGCCATAAAATATCCGCCAGGCTGGTAAATCACTTTATTGGGGTGGTCAGTGTCTGTCATAAACATGTAGAGCACATAGCGAAGGCCGGCGGCCGTATTTCGAACACCGTGCGCTAAATGAAGCCACCCGTTATTTGTTTTGATGGGAGGCGGGCCCTGGCCGTTTTTCACCTCTTTTATGGTGTGATATACACGCGTTTCAATTACAGACTCTGATTCAGCGATAGGTTTCTCAATATCATCAACAAGCGCCCAGCCGATTCCGCCACCCGATCCTGCACTTATAAACCCGTCCTGTGGCCGCGTGTAAAATGCGTACTTGCCATCCACAAATTCCGGGTGGAGCACGACATTTCGCTGCTGGGGTGATGGTGATTCAAAATCAGGAAGCCGCTCCCACGACACTAAATCTTTTGTGCGTGCAATACCTGCCTGAGCATCTGCCGAAGACGTATCATGTTCAGGAGCATCCGGATCTTTTCGTTCAGTACAAAAAACCCCGTAAATCCAGCCGTCCTCGTGCTTTGTTAGCCGCATGTCGTAGACGTTTATATCAGGCCGGTCTGTTTCCGGCATAACAAGAGGTTTATCCCAAAAGCGAAAATTATCAATCCCGTTATCGCTTTCAGCGATTGCAAAAAATGATTTCCTGTCGTGCCCTTCAACCCGTGCCACCATCACATATTTGCCGTTCCATTTTATGGCACCGGGGTTAAAAACCGCATTTACCCCAAGACGCTCCATGAGGAAAGGATTATCCTGGTAATTAAAATCAAACCGCCAGTGCAGCGGCACGTGTTCGGCTGTCAGAACAGGACGAAGGTATCGCGTGAAAATACCATTGTGCTCATCAGTCGGCTCATTTTTAAGCGACAGAAACGTTTCCTGTTTCTGCTTTAACTGTTCGAGTTCATGTTTAAATTGATATTCATTCATAGTCTTTAATTTATTCTAAACCTTATCTGATCTGATTCAACCGGCAGCGGAAAATGGAAAGCTGTATCAATTCTTTATTTGATTCGATCAGACCATCTGATTTTCGTTCATGCTCAGGCGCGCAGTTCATATGTTTGTTGCACCAGCTTTTTTACAGGCGCAATGATATTTAATCAAATTGGTTTATTAAATCTAGTTTAAAGCATTTTGCGTTGATAACGCGATGTAATTTATTTAACCAAAATCATCTTTTTAGTAAAGGTTGAGCCACCTGCTCGTAACCTGTAGATATAAATGCCGCTGGCCATATTACCCGCATTCCAGCTAACCGTATGATTTCCGGCCGACTTAAACCCATCTGCCAGTTCTGCCACCCTTCGTCCCGAAAGATCGAATATAGTCAGGCTTACGTGTTCACTTTCAGGAAGACTATATGAAATGTTAGTGGTAGGATTGAAAGGATTTGGATAATTCTGATCCAGTGCCACACGCTGCGGAGTTGTAGTGGCCGTCTCTTCATTTGAAACAGCCTGGTTGACCGTCAGCTGTATATAATCGAGGTTAAAATTCCCCGTGTAATGGTCGAGACTAAGGGTGTGAATCGGTTCTGAATGGGTTATTGTGGTATCCTTCGATAACCATCCGGATCCAACTTCCTCAAAGTACAGGGTATCGGTCACCTCCCCGTTGATACTCAGTTTTTGAAACTTTTCTCCGTCCGGCAAATTATATCTAAGCTTCAGAGTGTAGCTTTCTTCATTTCCCAAGCCCACGTTGTGCCAGGTAAGAGATCCTGAATCTTTTATTATCGCAAGGCCACCCCCACTTATGATAATTGGGGAACCTGTTGTTTGTTCAATTGTGCCGGTTGCGGTGGCATCCTCAGCCTCGAGCCTCCTGCTGTTCACAGAGGCATCAACGGTAATCACAGATGTCTCACTCTGAACGGTAAATTCATCAGTCTCAGCCATCGCATATACAGAGTATTCTCCATCTTCGAGATTATCTGAAATTATTTCATAGGGACTCTCTGAGACAGTCGAAAAAAGCTCGTCATTTATGTAATAGGATACAGATATCTGGTCGTTTTCACTCTGGCCAATATCCGCACTTAAAAACAGAGGAGATCCAGATCTCATATTAATTCCATCACCGGGCTCGATCAGAGAAATTTCAGGTGCCTGGGTATCAGATACAAGTCCCCGGACTTCGAATTCCCACAGTGAATACCCAAACTCCGTACCCCTGCTCAGGCCCTTCATCCTTACGTACCGGCCTTTCGGGGTTTGGTTGAGCACAACGTCATCTACATCGCCATCTCCGTTTCGCTCCTCATGAACAGTTGTCCAGTTTTGAGCATCAACCGATAGCTGAATATCATAGGATTCGCCATAGGCCACTTCCCAGTAAAGTGTAATTGAGTTGATTGCATATACTTTTTCAAGATCAATATAAATCCAGTGATCATCCTGGTAAGGGCTCGACCAGCGTGTACTCAGATCACCATCGGTTACGGCACCTGGCTCATCATTTCCTAATCCCTGTTCACTGGCTGATGCAGTTGCTTCTTTGCCAAAAGCACGGTTAAGCTCTCCGGGTTCAACAACCTCAACAGTTATTGAAGCGGTATCTGCATCTGCGGATCCATTTGCTGTTGCAATAAATTCATATACAGTTGTTACAGCCGGCTCAACATACATTGAATCCTCAATATTTACTGCCTGACCATTCATTGTCACCTGGTCGGAAAATATTGCGTTCCATCGTATTAGTGAGGAATCCCCCTCAGCAATTTGTTCAGGCGAGGCACTAAGTTCAGTAATTGATGGCGTTATTTCGCCAAGAATTACATCCTCCGGATACATCTCCAGCATGTTCTGCATGTTTATTTTGATATTCTGCCAGCTTTCAAAAAAGTCCCCACCGTTCGGGCTATAATCCCAGCCAAGTGCCCCGGCATACCCGCGCTCGTAAAGCGTAGCGTATGTATCCTCGCCAGGAACCCCAAACGTATCTACAGCGTCAAACTCTGCAACAACAACCGGTTTATCCAAACCCCAGGAGTCTTTATCGTGGTGGAACGGGGAAATTTCAGTACCGCCCCATGGATAATAGTGCACCATATAAAAGTCGAGGGTTCCAAGAGTATCCCCACCTGCAGCAATAAGCTCTTCGTCTGAGTAGTAATTTTTTGAATTCTGGTTTGATGTATTTGCCAGCGAGTGAAAGCTCCATGCACCGTTTGAAACAACAGCGTTCTCGTTGGTTCTGTGAATGGCGCCGGCAACCTTGTTCACCATCATCTGTATATCAGCCATATCGACCTTATTGGGAGTCCAGCCGTTAAACTCATTACTCATCCCTTCCGGCTCATTAAATACTTCCCACGCAGCTATAGCGGGGTGATCCCCGAGAGCCTCAACCATGGGTATTAGTGAATTGTCGATATATGTCTGAAGTTTGACCGGATCGGTGAGAAGGCCTCTGTTTTTTTCTATCTGTGCAGATGAAAGCCCCGTTTGCGTGCCGGCTCCCTGCAGCATATCGAACGACCATAAACAGAGAACAAAACTTATATCTTTTTCCCATGCGGCATCGAGAATCGCCCTCATATCTGATATTGTACCAGATCCCGGTCCGATTACCTCATCGCCGCTCCATTCGGGTGTATTGGTTCCGTTAATGTGAATCCATAATCGTAGTACATTTCCTCCATTTGATTCAGTTGCTTGGAAAACGTCATCAAAACTTGAGAGAGGAACTGAGTTTGGCCCGACATCCCGGCCATAATTAATCCAGGCGATATTTGCACCACTCAGAAAAACCTCTTTTCCATCCACTTCGATGCGATTATCAGGCGATTGCTGCCCTGATGCACACAATAATGGAATAAGCAGCAGTAAACTTGTTAATGCGGTTATTTTTATGTTTTTCATAGTATTAATAAGTAAACAGGATAGAATCCAATCGGACCGTAAATTATAAAATGTCATCTGTGGATATTGTCTCTGGCAATTGTTTAAACTGATTAAGCAGAGCATAAACAGGCACTGGTAATATTGGTAACAGGATAATAATACCCCCAAAAAAACAGGATGAGGCACTACAAATTAGTTTTGCCAGGTAATTCAGATAGACTTATCAATTTTCAGGCATCAGAGGACTCAAAAGGTTTCCGGTTGATAATAAAATGCGGCAGACGATGAGCTTTAAAAGCTGTACCGCCTGCCGCAATAAATTTAACAGATCATTTCATAGGTTAATTAAGTAGATCTATTTGATCAGCATCATTTTCTTTGTCGTCGAGAAATTGTCTGTTTTCAGACGATAAAGGTACATACCGGACGCAAGATTGCTTGCATCAAATTTATAGGTATGTGCACCGCTTTGGAGTACTTCGTTCGCAAGTACAGCTACCCGCTGCCCAATCACATTGTA